>JBAUSZ010000079.1:0-1754 GCA_049581965.1 Thermoanaerobaculia bacterium
CGACGGGCACGCGGCAGTCGCCCGTGGCTCTCGGGACGCGGCTGCCGACTCCGGTCGAGGCGAAGGACCTCCCGAACCTCGCCTTCAAGTACGGAACGACCAGGCTGCATCTCGTCAACGACGGCCACATCGTGCAGGCCGACGTCGACCCGGGGAGCACGGTCGAGATCGACGGGGCCGCCTGGCGGCTCCTCGAGATCCACTTTCACGTGCCTTCGGAGCACTCGCTCGACGGGCTCAGCTATCCGATGGAGATCCATCTCGTCCACGCGGGGCCCGACGGGAAGCCCGGCCTCGTCGTCGGGATCTTCGCCGTGCAGGGCGGCGACAATCCCGCGCTCGCGCCGTTGTTCGCCAACCTCCCCAAGGAGAAGGGCGGCCGGAAGGACGACCCGGCGGTCTCGATCGATCTCGCGAAGCTCCTGCCCCCCGACCGGATCTATCTCACCTACGAAGGCTCGCTCACGACGCCGCCGTGCACGGAGGGGATCCGCTGGTTCGTCCTCCAGATGCCGGTCGGGATCACGGGCGAGCAGCTGGGAGCCTTCGTCTCGATCGCGAACATGACGCCGTCGAACCGGCCCCTGCAGGCCCTCGGGGCGCGCAAGATCCTCCTCGACACGACTCCGTAGGAGGGCCCGATGGAAAAGATCTTCCGAGCCTTCGTGGTCCCGTTCGCGGCGGCCATGCTCGCGGTCCCCGCGCTCGCGCAGACGGGCTCCGCGTACACCCGGCAGCAGCGCGGCATGTCCGAGACGTTCCGCCTCGACGTCGGCGGCTTCTTCCAGAAGTTCGCCACTTCCGTGCGCGTCGGCGACGCGCTGGGGAACCCCGGCACGAACGTCTCCTTCGAGAGTCTCCTCGGGGCGCCGGACTCCCAGACGAACGTCTTCGCGGACGGGTACTGGCGCTGGGGCCCGCGCGCGAGCCTCCAGTTCGCGTACCGGCACGCGAACCGCTCGAGTTCGAGAGTCGTGTCGACGGACGTCCAGTTCGGCGACCAGACGTACCAAGCCGGCGGGAAGGTCGACACGTCGATCCGCCTCGACGTCGGCGAGCTCTACTACGCCTACGCGCTCGTGAACAACGGCGACGCCGAGTTCGCGCTCATGCTGGGCGTGTCGGCTTTCTCCAACAAGGTTTCGTTCGACGCCTCCGGCTCGATCGCGGGGCCGGGCGGCGCGGTCACCGTCCAGTCCGACTCGCGCAACCTCCTCGCTCCCGTCCCGGCCGTGGGTGCGTACTTCCGCTACGCGCTCTATCCGAAGTTCTTCGCCTGGGGCAAGGTCAAGGGACTCACGGCGACGATCTCGGGCCGCCACGGCAGCCTGCTGACCTGGGGCGCCGGCCTCGACCTCTACTTCACGCAACACGTCGGAATCGGCGGCGGCTACGAGTACGTCAAGCTCGTCTTCGAGAAACGGGACACCCGGCAGTTCGCCCTGGACTACGAGTACAAGGGCCCGACGGCGTACGTCTCGATCGTGTTCTGACGCCGGAGGCCAGACGGTCGGATGAAGAAAGTCCTCGAGGGCCTGACGCTCTTTCAACGGCGGGTGTACCCGCGGCACAAGGAGCTCTTCGAGCGCCTCGCGAGGGATCAGTCCTCGCGGTCCGCGCGCGGGGCCTTGGTCGAGCAGCGGCTCGCGACGTCTGCGGCCCGGGCGGCGAGATGGCGGTCCCACGCGGTGACGCCCTCTCGGTGCGCGGCGCCGACCGCCTCGCTCGCGAGAGCCCGCGCTTCGGAACAGCGG
>JBAUSZ010000080.1:0-4215 GCA_049581965.1 Thermoanaerobaculia bacterium
GCCCGGAGGAATCCTCCGCGAGTAGCGCGAGGGGAAGCGCGAGCGCGAGGAGAATGGCTCTCATCCGTGACACTATACTGGCGCGTCTCTTGCGAAGAGGACCCCGAATCGACGCGCGAGGTGCCGCCGTGGCCGACCAGCCGAAAACCGAAGGACCCCAGCCCCAAACCCTCCAGTTCTCGATCGACGACGCCGTGGCAAACGGCGTCTACGCGAACTTTGCGAACATCATCCACAACCCGGCCGAATTCGTGCTCGACTTCGGGCGTGTCGTGCCGGGCCGCACGGACGTGCGCGTCCTCTCCCGCGTCCTCACCTCCCCGGTTCATGCCAAGCAGCTCCTGAACGCCCTCGCCCAGAACGTCGCCCTCTACGAGAAGACGTTCGGGCCGATCCGCACCGACTTCGAAGCGGCCCCGGCGGCGCCGGACCCGACGCGCCCGAACTGAAACTGCCCGAAGGAGACCGACCAAAGATGTTGCGCTCGCCCCGCGTTTTCGTCCCGGCCATCGCCCTCCTCGCCCTCGCGTCCGCCGCACCTGCGCCGGCCACCGAGCCCGCGAAGAAGAACCCCGTCGCCGCGCCCCGGGACGAGGCGCCGATCTACGACCCGGAAGCGATCGGCGAGAAGGCGATCGCCTTGTACCAGAAGACCGCGAACGACTCGGGCCGCCGTCTCCTCGTGAACTTCGGCACGAACGACTGCTCCGCTTGCAGGGTCTTCAACCGTGCGCTTCACAAGGACAAGTTCTTCGACGCCTTCGTCCAGCAGTTCGTCCCGGCGAACATCGACGTGTCGAACATGCCGAACGCGGCCCTCATCGACAAGTACCTGATCAACCCGAAGGCCGAGCTGCCCGCGATCTTCATCTTCATGCCCGACGGTCGCCTGATCGAAGGGCTCGCGCACGGCGAGATGGCGGCGATCACGAAAAAGGGCGAGGGAGCCGTGCAGGAATGGCTCCTCTCGCGTTTCGCGAAATCCCAATGAGAGGCCGCGCCCCTCTGGCAGAATGACGTGGTGGCCGTCCCTCCTCGCAGCGGGATCGCGCCCGAGCCGGACGCCGGCGACCTCCTCCTCGTCGCAGCGGGGGACGATGCCGCGCTGCGGCGAATCCTCTCCCGCTGGCGCCAGCCCGTCTACGCGGTCTTCGAACGCCTGAGGGAACCGTCCGCGGCTGCAGAGGCCACCCTCCGGACCTTCGAGCGGCTCGTGCATTCCGCTGCGCGCTTCGATCCAGGAGCGTCTTTTCCTGCAACGCTTTGGGGCCACGCGGCACGCGTCATTCAGGACCAGCCGCCGACCGAGCCGGTCGCCGTCTCCGCCGCGCGCCTTGCCGAATCGGTCGCGGCACGCACGGCGCTGCAGCGCTCGGCCATCGCGGCGCTTCCGCCCGGCGAGCGCGCGGCGTTCCTCCTCACGCGCATCGCGCACCTTCCTCTTTCGACGGCCAAGGCCGCGCTCGGAATCAGCGAGGCCGAGCTGCGCCGTCGCCTCGTGCACGCGCTGGAATCCCTGCGCGGATCGCTTCGCCCGCTCCTCGACTCCGAGGCGCCGGGCGAGGCCCCGCAGGAGGTGAGCCGGGACGGCGCGCCGCCTGCCGGAGACGTCGCATGACGTGCGCCGAACTGCGCGAGCGCATCGTCGATCCGGCCTCGGCATCACTGGGCGGCCACGCACCCGTCGTCGCACACCTCCAGGAATGCGCCGCCTGCCGCGCCTCCGCGCGCGATTACGCCGCGCTCGACCGGTTACTCAGGCCCGCCCGCGTGCCGGAGCCACCGCCGGATCTCGAGTCCCGCCTCCTCCAGAGGCTTTCCGCGGCGCCGGCGAGCCCCTGGAGGCGGCCCGCCGTTCTCGCCGCTGCCGCAGCGGGGAGCATCCTGCTCGTCTTCTTCGCCGGACGCGCCGTGCGCCGCCCGCCCGGCCACGCTCCGGGTCCGGCACCCGTGGATATCGCACGCGCGGCGGCGAGCGCCCCGCCCGCCCCGGTCGACCGGCCGCCGGACATCGTCGCGGTGCGGTCGACACCGATCAGCTTCGACCGCCCGCCACTCACGAACGAGGAGAAGAGACAGGCCGTGGAACTCCACGAGTTCGACTTTCTCAGCACATTCGAGGCGCTGGCCCGGCTCGACGCGTTTTTCCCCGAACCCGTCGGTCCGCGCGCGCCAGCGGCCGTTCCCGCCGGGGGCTTCCCCTCGCGTCCGCCCGACTCTCCGGATGGCCTGACGGGCCGCACCCTGGACTGGCAGCGCACGAGCGCGCAGGACCGCGCGCGGCTCGTCGCGCTGGAAGCCGCCTTCCGGAATCGGCCGGAAGACGAGCGCGCCCTGCTCGAAGCCCGCTGGATGTTCGTGAAGGACTTCAGCAACGAGCAGCGGGCGGGTCTGCGCCGCCTCGCGAGCCGCCTCGACGAGGTGGACGCCAAGACCCACGACCGCCTCGAGGCGGAGATCCGGCTCATCGGCCGACTTCCGAAAGACCAACGAGTCGCACGTTGGCGTGCGCTTCCCTTCGCACAGCCGCTCACGGGCCAGGAGCTCGAGAGCGCCGAGCGCCTCCTCCTGTCGCGCTGACCGCCGCGCCGCGACAACGCCGCCCTCATCTGGCAGGCGCCGCCGAACAGGCCTCAGCGCCTTCAGTACGACTTTGCGGGAAGAACCCGCGGCAGGAAAAACCGACGCCCGACGGGATCAGTCCGCGGCCACGAGCGCGGCCTGCGCCTCGAGCTTCGCGATGAGGGCGGCACGCCGGGCGGCGTCGAGGTTCTCGGAGCCGGCGCGGAGGATGTCCGGATTGCCGTCCACGGAACGGCGGAACAGGAAGTCCTGCACGGCCTTCGCGTCGACCTTCGTCGTCTCGCGCAGGAGACCCGCGACGGCCGAGACCATTGCCGGGTGCTCTTCATGGAGAAGCATCTCGGCCAGCTCCAGGACCGAAGCAGCCTCGCGGCGGCCCTCGCTCACGAGCCCGACCGCTGCGAGAACCGAAAGGCGGCGCTTGCCGACGCTGCGCAGGCGCGCCCACTTCTTCACGACCGCCAACTTGCCGGGCTCGAGCGCGAGCGCGGGCGCGGCTGCCCGGACACCCAGCGCCTCTGCGACCTCGAGATCGTCGGCCACGGCGCTCCACTTCTCGACGCGCGAGAAGAGACCCGGTGCAAAATCCCTGCGGTACCGGTCGAGGACATCCAGCGCGACGAGGATCTCCTCGCGCACTTTCCGCGCCACCGCGGCGTCCACGAGGGCGAGCGCCGCCGCGTAGTCCATCCCGGGCTTGTTCTTCGTCTGGATCTCGCGCGCGATCGACCGCACGAACGAACTCTTCACGCCGAGTGCCTTGAGCGGGCTGCGGGGCTGCGCCACGCCGGCCTTGGGCTTCCCGTTCCTGTCGGCCCGGCCCTCCCTGTCTTCGGCGCGGGCCTCCAAAAGGGCCCTCACGTCCCTGAGAATCGTGGCGGTGGCGGCGGCAGACTTGGCCATATGCAAACAATCATTCTAGCACACGCGCTGACCACTTCCGATGTCGCGGTGGCCTCTGCGGACCCGGTTCCGAGCCGACCACGCATCAGCGAAAGGTTCCCGGACTGAAGTCGTAAGTCTTTGAAGGGGAACCTGTTGTGGATGAGAAGAGCGCGGGCTGAGTGACCCGGGCTCCCAGCGCGCGACCTCGCAGCGTCACGAATCCCGCGGCACGCGCGACGCGTACGCCCAGCCGCCTCAGGTCGCCGAGGTCTCGCAGCGTCTCGCGCCCCCGCACGAGGAGAATGCGCTCGACGGCTCGCGGCCCGAATCCCGGAACGCGCTGAAGAACTTCGCGCGTGGCGGTCGTGAGCTCGACGGGAAAACGCTCCGGGTGGCGCAACGCCCAGGCGAGCTTCGGGTCCTGGTCGAGCGGCAAGTGACCATCCTCTCCGTACGGAAGCTCGTCGGCGCGGAACCCGTAATGCCTGAGGAGGTGGTCCGCTTCGTAGAGGCGCCGCTCGCGCAGCGCCGGCGTCTCGGCGCGACCCTCGAGCGGCGTGCCGCGGATGGGTCGGAACGCGGCGAACTGCGCGTGGTGGATGAGCTTCTTCTTCTCGAGCCCTTCGGCGAAGCTCAGAAGGTCGCGGTCGGACTCCGTCCCGAGACCGACGACGAATTGCGTCGTCGCGCCCGCACCCATGCCCCCGGGCGTCCGCACGGGCGCGGGCGGCAGACCCGCAGGCGCCC
>JBAUSZ010000081.1:0-5885 GCA_049581965.1 Thermoanaerobaculia bacterium
CGCGGAGGCCGACCTCGCCGAGCGCGAGCGAGCGCGCTGGGCGTCCCAGCCGCCGCCGCGCTGATCAGGAGGGGACTTCGGGGATTCCCTCCGGCTCGCTCAGGCCGCCGCTTCGCGGTCCTTGAGCTGGAGGGCGTAGAGGCGGGCGTAGAGTCCGCCCTTCTCGAGGAGCTCGGCGTGCGTGCCGCTCTCTTTCACCTCGCCGTGCGAGAGGACGAGGATCCGGTCCGCGCGCACGATCGTCGAGAGGCGGTGCGCGACGACGATCGACGTCCGGCCCGCGAGGACGCGCCCGACGGCCCGCTCGATCGTCTTCTCCGTCTCGGGGTCGACGGAGGACGTCGCCTCGTCGAGGATCAGGACGCGCGGATCGCGCGCGAGCGCCCGCGCGAAGGATACGAGCTGCTTCTCGCCGACCGAGAGGCCGCCGCCGCGCTCGGTGAGCTTCGCGTCGAGACCGCCCGGGATGCGCGCGAGGAGCCCTCCGAGCCCGACCTCGCGGCAGGCCTCCTCGATCCTCTCGCGCGGCATCTCCGGGTCGAAGAAGGAGACGTTGTCGGCGACCGTCCCCGTGAAGAGGAAGGTGTCCTGCAGGACGATGCCGAAATGCCGTCGCAGCTGCACGGGGTCGTACCGCTTCACGTCGACTCCGTCCACGAGGACGCGGCCAGAGGTCGCGTCGTAGAAGCGCTGGAGGAGATTGAGGATCGTGGACTTGCCCGCACCCGTCGCGCCCACGAGGGCGACGGTCTGGCCGGGCGCGACGTGGAACGAGACGCCCTTGAGGATCTCGTCGCCCTCCTTGTAGGAGAACCGGACGTCCTCGAAGGCGACCTCCCCGCGCAGCTCGCCCTCGGGCGCAACGGCGTTCTTCGGCGCGACGATCGAGGGCGTGACGTCGAGGAGCTGGAAGATCCGTTCGGACGACGCGATCGCGGCCTGCAGGATGTTGTATTTCTCCGAGAGGTCCATGAGCGGACGGTAGAAGCGCTTGCTGTACTGGAGAAACGCGACGACGCCGCCGATCGTGAGGTGGCCCCGGACGACCTGCCAGCCGCCGTACCAGACGATGGACGCCATTCCGATCGCCGAGAGGAAGTCCAGGGCCGGGTAGAAGACCGAGTAGTAGAAGATCGAGCGGATGTTCGCGGCGCGGTGCGCGTCGTTGACCTCGGCGAAGCTCCGCGCCGCGACGCGCTCGCGCCGGAAGAGCTGGACGATCCCGATCCCGGAGATGTGCTCCTGCAGGAAGGCGTTCACGCGCGCGATCCTCACGCGCACGTCGCGGTACGTGTCGCGGGCGCCCTTGCGGAACCAGTTCGTGACCCAGAGCATCGGAATGAGGATCGCGAAGGTGATCGCCGCGAGCGACGGGTCGAGGGCGAAGAGGATTGCGACGATGCCGGCGAGGACCGCGACGTCGCCGAGAAGGGCGACGAAACCGGACGTGAAGAGCTCGTTCAGCGCGTCGACGTCCGTCGTGAGGCGCGTCATGAGGCGCCCCACGGGAGTCCGGTCGAAAACGGCGATGTCCGCGCGCTGGAGGTGGCCGAAGATCCGGGTCCTCAGGTCGAACATGACGCCCTGTCCCATCGTGGACGTCCACCAGACCATGACCATCATGAGAAAGAACGCGAGGAGCGCCATGAGGACCGACAGGCCGGCGATCCACTCCATGCCGTGCCCCGCGGAGAGCTCGATCCCGAACCACCGGAAGACACCGTCCACGCCGCGCGCCGCCGCGCCCGCCCCGGTCTTCTCGGGCGACAGGAGAAGGTCGATCGCCGCGGCCGTGAGGAGCGGCCCGGAGAGCTGGGCGAGCGACTCGAGGAGAAGGACGGCGAGAGCCCCGGCCGCGTAGCCGCGGTACGGCTTCGCGAGGCCGAAGAGCCGGCGCACGAGCCGTGGCTCGAATGCGGTTCCGAGGGACTCTTCCTCGTGATGGTCGGCCATCAGGCGGCCTCCATCTCCTCGGCGAGCCGCTGGCGCTCGGCGATCGCGGCGTAGACGCCGCCCCTCGCGAGGAGCTCCTCGTGGGTCCCCGTTTCGGCGACGCGGCCGTGATCGAGGACGACGAGGAAGTCGGCGTTACGGAGCGTCGAGAGGCGGTGCGAGACGAGGAACACGGTGCGCCCCGAGGCGGCGGCGCGGAGGCCCTCGAGAATGCGCGTCTCCGTCTCCGTGTCCACGGAGGAGAAGGCGTCGTCGAGGACGAGGATCGGGGCGTCCGAGAGGAGCGCGCGCGCAAGCGCCGTTCGCTGCTTCTGCCCGCCCGAGAGGGTGATCCCGCGCTCGCCGACGATCGTGTCGAGGCCCTTCGGAAAGCGGGCGACGTCGGGCGCAAGGCCCGCCGCCGCGACGGCCGCCTCGATCTGGGCGCCGGCGGCGTCCGGCCTCGCGAAGGCGACGTTCGCCGCGAGCGTGTCGGAGAACAGGAAGGTCTCCTGCGGGACGACGGCGAGGCTTCGACGGACGAGGGGGAGGGGTTCCTTCGCGAGATCGCGCCCGCCGACGAGGATCGTGCCCGGCGGCGGCTCGTCCACGCGCTCGAGGAGGGAGAGGAGCGTGGACTTGCCCGCGCCCGTGCGCCCGACGAGCGCCACCGTGGCGCCCCGCGGGACCCGGAACGAGACGTCGTCGAGGACCGGGCGGTCGAGGTAGCCCCACGTGAGGTGGCGGAACTCGACGTCGCCCGCGAGGAGCGGCCCCTCGTCGGACTCCTCGGCCAGGGGCGCGGCGTCCCAGATGTCCATCATCCGGTTCCACGACGCGGTGCCGCGCTGCCAGAGGTTCACGACCCAGCCGAGTGCGATCGCCGGCCAGATGAGCTCCATCATGTAGAGGTTGAACTCGACGTAGCGCGCGACGCTCAGCTTCCCGGCGAGGATGAAGCGCCCGCCCGCCCAGAGCGTGAGGGCGAAGCCGAGGGCGACGAGAAACTGCAGGAGCGGGAAGAACAGAGCGTTCAGCCGGGCGAGGCCGAGGTTGCGGCGGCGGAACTCGCGGTTGTTCGCGTCGAAGCGCGCCGACTCGCGTTCCTCGCGCGCGAAGGCGCGCACGAGGCGTTGCCCCGTGAAGTTCTCCTGCGCCTCGGCCGAGATCTCGCTGAAGAACTCCTGGATCTTCGTGAACCGTTTGTGCGTCGCCTGCCCCATCACCTTCGTCGCGATCGCGATCACCGGAAAGACGGCCAGCGCGACGAGGGTCAGCGCGGGGGAGACGCGGAACATGAGAACGAGCGAGGCCGTGCCGACGAGGAGCGTGTTGCCGGCCTGCATGATCCCCGGCCCGAGCAGCATCCTCACCGCCGAGAGGTCGTTCACGGCGCGGCTCATGAGGTCGCCGACCCGGTTCTTCCGGTACCACACGGGTGGAAGGCGCAGGAGGTGCGCGAAGAGGTCCTGCCGCATCTCGTACTCGATGTCGCGCGACGCGCCGATCAGGAGCCGGCGCGTCAGGAAGAGCGCGAGGGCGTCGCCGACGGCGAGAAGGACGATGTACGCGGAGAGCCTGAAGAGCCGCCCGGTCGTGACGCCGGCCCCGAGCTCCTCGATCGCGCGGCGCACGAGGCCCGGCATCGCGAGGAAGAGCCCCGTCGAGGCGAGCATCGTCCCGAAACCGGCGGCGTACGCCCCGGGCCGGCGGCGGAAATACGCGAGGAAGCGGGGGAGGTCTCTCATCGGCTCGGAGAAAGTGGCGGCCGCGCGGTGCGCGGCCGACCGGGAGACTCAATATACAGGAGAGGAGACCCGAAACGCGGGGAGCCGCGCTTCGCGCGGCCCGGGGGATTTCCTGGAAAGGGAATGAGGGAATTCGCGCCGTGGTTGAATGCTGAGCGTGAGCAACGACGAAGCGGCGGTACCCCCCGCCCCGACCAAAGCGATCGACCCCGTCTGCGGCATGAAGGTCGACCCCGCCCGCGCCGCGGCGACGGTCCGCTGGGGGGACGCGGACTGGTACTTCTGCGCGAAGGGCTGCGCGGAGAAATTTCGGAGAGACCCCGAGAGATTTTCGTCGAATAGGAAGAGCGAGGCCGCGTTCGAGCCGATGGCCGGCGGCGCGGCCTTTGGCCTGCCGTCGCTCTCGCTCCCGTCGGCGGGACCGTCCGCCGCCGCCCCGTCGCCCGCCGGCGCTCCGCCCGCACCCATGGCGCAGGCGCCGCATCAGCCCTCTTCACTTTCCAAGGGATCTTCGTCTTCCTCCTCTTCTTCGAAGTGGATCTGCCCGATGGACCCCGAGGTGGTCTCGGGTCGCCCGGGCCCCTGCCCGGTCTGCGGCATGGCGCTGGAGCCGGCCGTCGCGACCGGCGACGAGGGGAATCCCGAGCTGGACGACATGGTGAGGCGATTCCGGGTGGCCCTGGTTCTGACCCTTCCGCTGTTTTTCTTCGAAATGGGCGCGATGGCGGGCCTGCGCCTTCTCGGGGAGGTCCCGCCGCGCCTCGGTCTGCTCGTGCAACTGCTGCTCGCGACTCCCGTCGTCCTGTGGGCTGGGGCGCCTTTCTTCGAAAGGGCCTGGGTGTCGTTCCGGACGGGGCGGCTCAACATGTTTTCCCTCATCGGTCTCGGGACGGGCGCCGCATTTCTGTACAGCCTGGTGCGGACGGCGCAGGCCTTCTCACCCATTTGGAGAAATCCCTCGGTCCCTCTTCATCCCCTCGTCCACGACGTCTACTTCGAAGCGGCCGCCGGGATCATCACGCTCGTTCTCTTGGGCCAGGTGCTGGAGCTCCGCGCCCGCGCCAAGACGTCGGGCGCGATCCGCGATCTGCTCGGCCTCACGCCGGACACGGCGCGCGCGATGCGTGACGGCCGCGAGGTCGACATCCCTCTCGAGGAGGTCATGAAGGGCGACGTCCTGCGCGTGCGGCCGGGCGAGCGCGTCCCCGTGGACGGCGTCGTCGCGGAGGGCACGAGCGCCGTGGACGAATCGATGCTGACGGGCGAGCCCGTACCCGTCGAGAAGGGTCCCGGCTCGAAGGTCACGGGCGGGACGGTCAACGGGACGGGGAGCTTCCTCATGCGCGCCGAGCGGGTCGGCCGGGACACGGTCCTGGCGCGGATCGTCGCCCTCGTGGGCGAGGCGCAGCGCAGCCGCGCCCCCGTCCAGCGCCTCGCGGATCGCGTCGCGGGCATCTTCGTGCCGGCGGTCGTCGCGGCCTCGGCCGTGACGGCGCTCGCCTGGGGTCTCCTCGGGCCCGAGCCGCGCCTCCCGCATGCCCTCGTGAACGCCGTCGCCGTCCTCATCATCGCGTGTCCGTGCGCCCTCGGCCTCGCGACGCCGATGTCCGTCATGGTCGGAATCGGGCGCGGCGCCAGAAGCGGCGTCCTGTTTCGGGACGCCGCAGCCCTCGAAACCCTCGGCCGATGCGACACCCTCGTTCTCGACAAGACCGGGACGCTGACGGAGGGGAAACCGAAGGTCGTGGAGACGCGCGCCTTCGGCGCGTTCGATGAAGGTGAATTGCTGCGGCTGGCCGCGTCGCTGGAGCGCGCGAGCGAGCATCCCCTCGCAGCCGCCGTGGCGACCGCGGCGGAGGCGCGGCACCTCGCTCTCTTACCATCGAAGGAATTCTCTTCGGTCCCCGGCAAGGGTATCCAGGGGAAGGTGGACGGACGAAACGTCCAGCTCGGGTCCCGCACTTTCCTGCTCGAAGAAAATCCGGATCTGCGCTACCCGAGCGATCAGCTGGAGGCAGCGGAGGGTTGGAGACGCAAAGGGGCGACGATTCTGTTCATGGCGGTCGACGGCCAGCCTGCCGGATTTCTCGCCGCCGCCGACACGCTCAAGCCTTCCGCGAAGGCCGCGGTCGCCGACCTCGAGGCGCTCGGCTTATCCGTCGTCATGCTCACGGGCGACGCGGAGGCGACCGCGCGGGCCGTGGC
>JBAUSZ010000082.1:0-4100 GCA_049581965.1 Thermoanaerobaculia bacterium
GCCGCTCTCGCGCGCGACGCGCGCGAGCCGGGCGCCGGCTGAGCTAGAGTCGCCCCATGGCGGACTGGCTCGTGAAGACGGAACCCGGGGAGTACTCCTTCGAGGATCTGAAAAAGCAAGGGACCGCGACGTGGGACGGCGTCGCCAACCCCGTCGCCGTGAGGAACATCCGTTCCATGAAAGTGGGCGACCGCGTCGTCGTCTACCACACGGGTGGCGAGAAGGCGGCGGTGGGCCTCGCGCGCGTCGCGTCCGCGCCACGCGACGATTCGAAGAACCCGAAGCTGGCAGTGCTCGACCTCGAAGCGGGAAAACGCCTCCCGCGCCCTGTACCACTCGGAGAAATCAAATCCTCGTCTCTCTTCGCCGAGTCACCGCTCGTGCGAATCGGGCGACTCTCGGTCGTCCCCCTCACGAGCGCCCAGTACGCCTTCCTCGCGAAGGGCTGAATGTTCTTCTCGCGTGCGCAGGAGGTCGCCCTCGCGGCGCTGCCCCTCCTCGACCCGCACGGGCCGTCCGGACCGGGAAGGGGCGTCAAGGACCTCGCCGCAGACGCGCGCGTTCCCGCGCCGTTTCTCGCGAAGGTCCTCGGCCGCCTCGTGGACCGCGGCCTCCTGAGAAGCAAGCGCGGACGCACGGGCGGCTTCGTCCTCGGCAGGCCGGCCGACGAGATCACGCTCGCGGACGTCGTCCTCGCTCTCGAGAGGAAGGGCGATCTCGAGGCCGCTTTCCCCGAGCCGCCCGGACCGGCCGCGCGGCTCCTCGCGCCCCTGCGGCACGACTTCCTCGAGCGCCTGCGCGCGACGCGGCTCGTGGACCTCGCCGCGCCGTCCCTACGGAGCTGAAGGAGCGCCCCGCCCTCGACTCTGGCAGGATGCGGGCGGAGGTTCCGCATGGAGCACCCGGTCAAGGACCCCGTCAGCTGGCTCTATCCCCCGATCGAACCGTACCGCACCGGCCGACTCAAGGTTTCTGAGGTGCATGAGCTCTACTTCGAGGAGAGCGGAAACCCGAAGGGCAAGCCCGCCGTGTTCCTCCACGGCGGTCCGGGCGGCGGGTCGGACCCGAAGGTGCGCCGCTTCTTCCACCCGGAGAAATACCGGATCGTCGTTTTCGACCAGCGCGGCTGCGGCAAGTCGACGCCGTACGCGAGCCTGGAGGCAAACACGACCTGGGACCTCGTCGCGGACATCGAGAAGCTCCGGGAGCATCTCGGGATCGCACGCTGGCAGGTCTTCGGCGGCTCGTGGGGCTCGACGCTCGCCATCGCCTACGCCGAGAAGCACCCAAACCGCGTGACGGAGCTCGTCCTGCGCGGCATCTTCCTCCTGCGCAAGAAGGAGATCGACTGGTTCTACCAGGAGGGAGCCTCGATCCTCTTCCCGGACGCGTGGGAGCCCTACCTCGCCCACATCCCCGAGGCCGAGCGTGGCGACCTCGTCGCCGCGTACCACAGGAGGCTCACGAGCGAGGACGCCGCCGTCCGGCTCGCCGCGGCGAAGATCTGGAGCGGCTGGGAGGGCGCGACGTCCAAGCTCCTCCCCGACGCCTCCTTCACGGGGCACTACGAGGAGGACGAGTTCGCCCTCGCGTTCGCGCGGATCGAGGCGCACTACTTCGCGAACCGCGGGTTCTTCGAGGTGGACGGCCAGCTTCTCAACGACGCCGCGAAGATCCGCCACATCCCCGGCGTCATCGTCCAGGGCCGCTACGACGTCGTCTGCCCGATCTTCAGCGCCTGGGCCCTCCACCGCGCGTGGCCGGAGGCGGACCTCATCATCTCGCCCGACGCCGGCCACAGCGCCTGGGAGCCGCCGAACTGCCGCGCTCTCGTCGCCGCGACGGACAAGTTCGCCTGAGAGACCTGCGCGCTTTTCTCGACGCGCTTCGCAAGGAGGACGACCTCGCCGTCGTCGAGGTCGAGGCCGACCCGCACCTCGAGATCCCCGAGATCCACCGGCGTGTGATCGAGGAGGGCGGACCCGCCCTCCTCTTCGCGAGGCCGAGGGGCTCGGATTTTCCCGTCGTCACGAACCTCTTCGGGACGCCGAAGCGGCTCGAGCTCGCGTTCGGCGGGCGGCCGCTCGATTTCGTCAGGACCGCGGTGCGCGCGGCAACCGAGCTTCTTCCGCCGACGCCGGCCACGCTCTGGAAATTCCGGTCCTTCCTGGGAGACGCGCTCCGCGTCGGGACGTCGCGCGCGCGGGCAGCGCCCGTGACGGACGTCGTCGACGAGGCGCCCGATCTCACACGGCTGCCCGCGCTCACGCAGTGGCCCCGGGACGGCGGGCCATTCCTGACGCTGCCGCTCGTGTACACGGAACACCCCGAGCGGCGCGAATCGAATCTCGGGATGTACCGGATCCAGATCCACGGGCCGCGGACGACCGGCGTTCACTGGCAGATCGGCAAGGGCGGGGGCTTCCACTACCACGCGTCCGAGGCGCGCGGCGAGGCGCTCCCGCTCACGATCTTCCTGGGCGGGCCGCCCGCGCTCATCCTCGGTGCGATCGCGCCGATGCCCGAGGGCGTCCCCGAGCTCCTCGTCGCCTCTCTCCTTCTCGGGAAGAAACTCGAGATGTCCGAGGTCGCGGGCCACCCGCACCGGCTCGTCGCGCGCGCCGAGTTCGCGATCGCGGGGAAGGTCCCGCCGAACCTCCGCCGGCCCGAGGGCCCCTTCGGTGACCATTACGGCTACTACTCCCTCCGGCACGACTATCCGGTCCTCGAGGTCGCGCGAATCTTCCGACGCAAGGACGCGATTTTCCCGGCCACCGTCGTGGGCAAGCCGAGGCAGGAGGACTTCTTCATCGGGAACTATCTTCAGGAGCTCCTTGGGCCCCTCTTTCCGCTCGTGATGCCCTCCGTCGTGGATCTCTGGAGTTACGGGGACACGGGCTTCCACTCCCTCGCGGCCGCCGTCGTGCGCGACCGTTACTCTCGCGAGGCGATGGCCTCGGCGTTCCGCATCCTCGGCGAGGGGCAGCTTTCCCTCACGAAGTTCCTCCTCGTGACGGACGCGCGGCTCGATCTCACCGACTTTCGCGGCCTCCTCGCCCACGTCCTTGCGCGCTGCCGGTTCGAGGCGGACCTCTTCCTCTTCGGGAACCTCGCGATGGACACGCTCGACTACACGGGTCCGAAGGTGAACGAGGGGAGCAAGGGCGTTCTTCTCGGCCTCGGCGCGCCCGTACGCGACCTCCCCGGAGAGTTTCGTGGCGCGCTGCCTGCCGGAACGTCGGCGGCCACCGTTTTCGCGCCGGGCGTCCTGGTGGTCCAGGGGCCCGCCTTCGGCTCCGATCGCACGTTCGCGGACCGACTCGCGGCCGACCCGGCGCTCGCTCCCTGGCCTCTCGTCGTCCTCGCCGACGACGCGGCGGCGACCGCGAAGGACGCGCGCTCGTTCCTCTGGCGCGTCTTCACGCGCTTCGAGCCGGCGGCCGACGTTCACGGCCGGACCTCGGTCGTGCGCAACCACCTCGCATTCACGCCGCCCGTCGTCATCGACGCCCGGACGAAACCGTGGATGCCCGAGACGGTCGAGCCTGATCCGGTCACGGTCTCGCTCGTCGACCGGCGCTGGCGCGAGTACTTCCCGAAAGCCTGACCGACAGATTCTGTCGGACGCGGGCGCAGCGAAGTCCGTCCGGAGGCGCCCAACCCGACACGTTTCGGCGGTTTTCGTGCGCGAACCGCGGGAACGCTTCGTGCATCTCATCTCGACCGCACATGCCCGTCAACCTGGGGGTCGGAGACCTGCTCGCCGAATCGGGGGATCTCACCGTCCGCCGGCTCGGCCGCGCGTCCACATGGCAGAAGACCCATGGCGGGACGATCGAGCGCGCGCTCCTATCGACCGGAGCGGTGAGCGAACAGGTCCTCACGTCCGCTCTCGCGCAGGCCTACGGCCTGCCGGGCGTGCCGCGCGCGAGCCTGCTGTCGGCGGACCCGGAAACCGTGAACTGCCTCTCGGCGAAGGAACGGCGCCGGTTTCGAGCGTTCCCCTTCTCGGTCTCCGGAAAGGTCCTCCAGGTCGCGATCTCGGATCCACAGAACGTCGTGCTCCAGAACAACCTCGCGATCGCGACCGGGTTTTCCAT
>JBAUSZ010000083.1:0-14528 GCA_049581965.1 Thermoanaerobaculia bacterium
CCGCCGCCGTTCGCCGCGAGGCCCGCACGGAGGCCGAGGCGAGGAGTGTCGCCGCCCGCGAGGCGCTCGACGCGGCTCGCCGCTCGCGCTTCGACGCCGACCTCGCCCTCGAGCGCCGCCGGGCCGACCAGGACCACCTCGTCGAGACCTGCCGGGCCGAGTTCGGCTGCCTCCCCGGAGAGCTGCCCGTCCTCGAGAAGACCGAGGCCGAGCTGGCCCTCGCCGAGGAGGACTTCGAGGCCGCGCTCGCCGAGGACGTCGTCCAGAAGACACTCGCGCTCGAGCGGCTCGGGCCCGTCAACCACGCCGCCCTCGAGGAATACGAGGCCGAGCACGCGCGCCTCGTGGAGCTCTCGACGCAGAAGGCGGACCTCGAGGCCTCGCTCGCGCAGATCCTCGAGACGATCAAGACGATCAACGCGACCTCGTCGACCCGGTTCCAGGAAGCGTTCGCGGCCGTCAATGCGAACTTCGGCACCGTCTTCCGGCGCCTCTTCCACGGGGGGACGGCCTCGATGCACCTCCTCGACGAGGACGACCCGCTCGACTCGGGTCTCGAGATCATGGCGCAGCCCCCGGGCAAGCGGAACCAGACGATCGGCCTGCTCTCGGGCGGCGAGAAGGCCCTCACGGCGA
This sequence comes from Thermoanaerobaculia bacterium, assembly GCA_049581965.1. Classification (GTDB taxonomy): domain Bacteria; phylum Acidobacteriota; class Thermoanaerobaculia; order UBA5066; family UBA5066; genus Fen-183. The sequence continues at coordinate 637 of JBAUSZ010000083.1, forward strand.
TCGCGCTCCTCGTCGCGATCTTCAAGTTCAAGCCGTCGCCCTTCTGCATCCTCGACGAGGTCGACGCCCCGCTCGACGAGGCGAACATCGACCGCTTCACGTCCCTCCTCGTCGAGCTCTCCGAGGAGACGCAGTTCGTCCTCATCACGCACAACAAGAGGACGATGGAGACGGCCCAGGCGCTCTACGGCGTCACGCAGGAGGAGCCGGGGGTCTCGAAGCTCGTCTCGGTCCGGTTCGACTAGGCGGCCATCTCCCCCGGGCCCGGCCGGTCCGTCGCGGCGCGGTAGAGCGCCCATACGGTGAGCCCCGCGCACAGGACGAAGACCGCCAGGAAGAGGGCGAGGACGCTCCACTGCGGCGCGACCTCGAGCCGTTCGGCCGCGCGCGCTCCGGCGAGGTAGAGATCGCGAACCTGGTGGCGCGTGACGATCATGAAGAGCGCCGCGGAAGCGAAGAAGGCCAGGGTGATTCGCGCGAGGCGCACGTTTTCGGGTGCGCCGATCGCCCGAACGAGGAGGCCGAGCAGGGCAATCCCCGCGAGGACTCCGAGGCCGAGCGGCGCGAGAGACACGACGCCCCCGGTCATGAGCTCCACGAGCACCGCCTTCGGGAGGGAGACGAGGAGCCAGAGACCCACCGCGAACTGCGCCCCCGTCAGAACGAGCGCCGTCAAGAGGCCGAAACGGGCCGCATCGGGCGCCGCGTCCCCGAGCGCGCGGGGAAAGGCGGCGGGAAGAATCGCCGCCATCGTGACCGCAGCGAGGACGAAGTGGAGAAAGCGCGGGAGGAACGTCGGATCGAAAAGGACGAGCGACGGGCGCGCGAGGAAGGCGCCCCAGAGAGACGGCTGGACCGAGATGAGGTGGACCGACGTCTGGATCGCCGCGATCGCCAGGTAGAAGACCGCCGACAGGGCGAGGACGGCCGTCGCGCCCTTCCCCGCCCGGAGCCGGAACTTCGCGATCCAGTTCAGGTAGTAGGCGAGCATGAGGAGGAGGAGGAGCCCAAGCCAGACGGGGGCGATGAGGACCGAGGCCGTGTAGAAGAAGCGCCCGTAGAGAACCTGCAGGAAGAGGAGCGGCGCGATCGCAAAGGTGATCGCGAGCGAGAGCGCCCACGAATTGATCTCCGCGAGGAAGAGAGCGACCGCTCGCCGCGCGGCACCGGGCATCGACCGGGGCAGAAGAACGGCGAAGACCGCTCCCCCGAGAGCCGCGTTGATCGCGAGCAGGTGGAGGAGGAACGTCACGACCCAGAGAACGACGAGGAGCGCCGGCGGTCCGGGGACCGGCGCCGGGTCGAGGGCCGGGATCAGGTCAGTGCGCACGGGTTGCCTCCGCTGTCTTCACGGCCGCCGGGGATTTCAGCGAATCGAGATAGGCGGCGAGGGCCTGGATCTCCTCGTCGGTCCCGACGAAGGGCGGCATGAAAGGGTAATCGGGCTTCTGCGGCGGCACCGCCGCCCACCTCGGCCCATCGTCGCGCAGCGCGGTCAGGAGGAGCGTCAGGTAATCGGCGTCGACGGCGGCCGTCCTCTTCCGGATCGAGAGGTAACCGTCGAGCGTGTGACACGAAGCGCACTCGGCCCGGAAGACGGCCCGGCCCTTCGACACGGCGTCGCGCCCCGCCTCGTGAGCCGCCCAGCGGGCCTTCGAGAGGACCCCCTCGCGGTTCAGCTTCTCGATCTCGGAGACGAGAACGCCGTTCGAGAACATGTACCCGCGGACGACGAAGGGCTTTCGGGCCCCCTCGCGGATCCGCTCGTACCCGCCGAGAAGGCCGAAGGCCGCCACGAGCGCGAGGACGGCCTGGGGCCAGCGCACGGTCCGAGGCAGGAACGCCGCGAGGAGGGCGAGGACGGCCACGACCGCGAAAGAGAAGAAGAGGTGACGCCAGCCCGTTCCGAGCGACGCAATCAGGGGTTTCTCGCCGAGGAAGAGCGCCCTCGCTTCGGTCCCGAGTGCGGCTTGCCACCAGAAGAGCCCGGCGGCCGCGATCGCGACGCCGGCCGTCATGACCCGGCCGAGGAGGCCGGCGAGGCGCGCGCGCGCCTCACGGTCCTTCTCGCGGAGGGCCGCGAGCATCAGGTACGTCCCGGCGAGAAGGAGGCAGACGCCCGTCCGGAAGACGAGTCCCGGGAGATAGGTCGGGTTGAGGAAACCGTCCCAGAAGCCGCGCGTCTCGAGCCACCGCCCCGGCGTCAGCATGAAGCCGAGGATCCCCTGGATGATCACGAGCGACATGTACGCGGCGAAGGCATAGAGGACGATGAGAAGGCGATGCGTGCGCGGGCGGACGCGGTCCCACGTCGCGTACCAGGCGAGGGCCGTGACGACCTCGAGCAGGAAGAACGCCCACTCGATCGCCCAGCCCCAGACGAACGAGTGGATGAGCGCCGACGTCGCCGCGGGGTGGACGAGGCCGATCACGAACCAGATTCCGACGCCCGAGATCGCGCCGAAGACGGTCGAGACGAGGATCAGCATGAGCGACGAGCGCTTCAGGAGAGCGCGCAGGGCCGGGTCGGGACGGCGGGCGAGCGACGTTTCCGCCCACGCCATGACGAGGCCGCCGCCGACGGCGAAGTGAGAGACCAGGACGTGCAGGATCGCGATCGCTCCGATCAGGACCCCGCCGCCGATCGCCACGTCCCAGATCGGGTAGTCCATGGGCACCTCCGCCCAGAGACATAGCGCGGCGGCCGTCCGGCGTCCATGAAGCGCTCGCTTCAGGCCCGACGTTGAGACGAGACGCGGGATCGCCTCGTCACGCGCTCGGGGAGCCGAGTCGCGCGGGAGGCGTCAGCGTCTCCCGGGGTCCTTCGGGGGCAGCGGCGTGATGAGCTCGTGCATGAGGAAGAAGGCGACGATCATGAACCCGATCAGGTACCAGACGTCGAAGAACTTCTGCCCGGAGCCGTTCCGGTAGAAGCCGACGCCGAAGACGGGCACGACCGCGTAGGCGCAGAACACCGCGAGCAGGACCAGGACGGCTTTGTGACCGTGCTTCCCTTTCTCGTCACGCATGGGGCCTCCCTGTCGTCACGCCCATCCTAACGCCTTTCTGGGACTGAGTCTCGATTTCCATGACGCCCCTCGGCACCCGGCCCGCGGCCGCCCTTGAACTGAGACTCGGTTCCCCTATCATTGGCGCCCAGCGAGGATCCGAAATGCACACGTGGCCCTTCTCGTGGCTCCCGGCAGCCGACATCTCGCAGAACGGCTGGCGCGCGGACGCCCTCTTCTGGTACACGACGACGCTCTGCGTGATCGCCTTCACGCTCGTCGCCTTCGCGCTCGTGTACTCGTCCTGGAAGTACCGGGCGAGGCCCGGCGCCCGGGCCCTGTACACGCACGGGACGGACCGCAGGAGCTTCCTCGTGACGGCCGTCCTCGCGGCCATCGTCTTCGTCACGATCGACATGAACCTCGTCCGCATCTCGCAGCGGGACATCAAGGAGGCGACGTACAACTGGCCCACCGCCCCGGAAACCGTCCGGGTCGAGGTCCAGCCGCAGCAGTGGGCGTGGAACTTCCGATACGCGGGGCCGGACGGCATCTTCAACACCGCGGACGACGTCGTGACCTTCAACGAGCTGCGCGTCCCCGCCGGCCATCCCGTCATGCTCAACCTCAAGGCGAAAGACGTCATCCACAGCTTCTACCTCCCGAACTTCCGCCTCAAGCAGGACGCGAATCCCGGCACGATCACGCGGACCTGGTTCCAGGCGCTCAAGGCGGGAACCTACGAGATCGCCTGCTCCCAGATGTGCGGGTGGGCGCACTACAAGATGAAGGGCGACCTCATCGTCCTGAACGACGCCGATTTCGCGCGCTGGATGAAGGAGGCCGAGGGGGACGCACGGCGGCGTTACGACCCCTCGGACACCGAGCAGATGTGGGGGTGGGAGTGGTTGCAGTGAGGAACGACACCCGCCGGAACCTCCTCTACGCCGGGCCCGACTTTCACGCGGAACAGCACATTCATCCCGAGCCGACGGGCTTCCTCTGGCGATACGTCTTCTCGAAGGACCACAAGGTCATCGCGAAGCAGTTCCTCTGGTACGGCCTGTTCTTTCTCGCGCTGGGCGGGACGATGGCGATGATGATTCGCTGGCAGATCGGACGCCCGGGCACGGCCTTCCCCGTTCTCGGGGAGCTCCTGTGGCCTCAGAGCGGCGGCGTGATGCCTCCGCAGGCCTATGCGTCCTTCTTCACGATGCACGGGACGCTCATGATCTTCTTCGCGATCACGCCGATCCTCATCGGCGCGTTCGGGAACCTCCTGATCCCCCTGATGATCGGCGCGCGGGACATGGCCTTCCCGACACTCAACATGCTCTCGTTCTGGACGAACGTCCTCGCCGGCCTCGCGATGATCGTCTCGTTCGTCGTCCCGATGGGCGCCGCGGCGGGCGGCTGGCAGGCCTACCCGACGCTCTCGACGCTCGTGGGCCAGCCCGGCGCCGGCCAGACGCTCTGGATCGTGGGCGTCTTCCTGACGGGAAGCGGCTCGATCATGGGAGCCGTCAACTACATCACGACGGTCGTGCGCCTAAGGGCGCCGGGCATGGGCTACTTCCAGATGCCGCTGTCCGTCTGGGGCATCTGGCTCACGGCGATCCTGAACGCGCTGTTCGTCCCGGTCCTCGCGGCGGGAGTTCTTCTCCTCTTCCTCGACCGCACGCTCGGAAGCCACTTCTTCCTCGCGGGAGCGTCGGTGACGAAGGGCGGGGGCGACCCGATCCTCTACCAGCACCTCTTCTGGATCTTCGGCCACCCGGAGGTCTACATCCTGATCCTCCCCGCCTGGGGGATCGTCTCGGATCTCCTTTCGTTCTTCTCGCGCAAGCCCGCCTTCGGCTACAAGGCGACCGCCATTTCGATGAGCGTCATCTCGTTCCTCTCGATGGTCGTCTACGGCCATCACATGTTCGTCGTCGGGATGAGCCCGCTCCTCTCGCAGGGGTTCATGACGCTCACGATGCTCATCTCGATCCCGTCGGCCGTCTTCTTTTTGAACTGGCTCGGCACGATGTGGCGGGGTTCGATCCGCTTCGCGACGCCGATGCTCTTCTCCGTCGGCGTCGTTTTCGTCTTCGGGCTCGGCGGGCTCACGGGACTCCACCTCGGGGCGATCTCGTCGGACATCTACCTCCACGACTCGTACTTCGTCGTGGGCCACTTCCACCTCACGATGGCGGCCTCGGTCCTCCTCGGCGCGTTCGCCGCGATCTACTTCTGGTTCCCGAAGATGTTCGGCAGAATGATGAACGAGACCCTCGGGAAGTGGCACTTCTGGCTCACGATCGTCCCGATCACGGTCGTCTTCTGCGGAATGCTCGTCGTCGGCTACGGCGGGATGCAGCGCCGGCTCTACAACGCCGACGCCTACCTGTTCCTCCAGCACCTGCACCCCGTGAACGTCTGGGTCACGTACGCCGCGCTCCTCCTCGGCGCATCGCAGTTTCTCTTCGTCGCGAACTTCCTCTCGAGCCTCGTCGCGGGCAAGAAGGCCTCGGAGAATCCCTGGGAGGTCGGGACGCTCGAGTGGACCGTGCCCTCGCCGCCCCCGCACCACAACTTCGACGAGATCCCGCTCGTCGTCAACGGTCCTCACGAATTCAGCCACCCCGACGTGAAAGGCAAGGATTGGCTCGCGCAGAACGAACCCCTTCCGTCCGAGCCGGCAGCCCTCGGGGCCGTGGGTTCCTGATGTCCGCAGTGGCCGCCGCGCGGTTCCCCGGCAGGGACGAGTCCCGGCGGACCTCGTTCGTCGGGATGGTCATGGCGCTCGCGTCGTGGACGATGCTCTTCGGGAGCCTCTTCTTCGCGTACGCGATGCTGCGCCTGAGGGCCGGGACGTGGCCTCCGGCGGGCGTGGAGCCGCTCCCGAAGCTGCTGCCCCTCCTGAACACGCTCGTCCTGCTCCTGTCCAGCGTCTGGCTGCACCGCGGCATCCGTCCCGCGGCCGACGCCCGCTTCGGCGCGCTCCTCGGCGCGCTCAAGGGAACGCTCGCGCTCGGCTCGCTCTTCCTCGTCCTCCAGCTCGCGGTCTGGGTCCCGCTCTGGCGATCCGGGTTCCGGATCGACTCGGGCGTCTACGGGTCGATCTTCTACGGCCTCACGGTCTTCCATGCGCTGCACGTTCTCGCGGGGCTCTTCGTCCTCCTTGCCCTCGTGCCGGGCGCGCGAAAAGGCCGGTACCGCTCCGGCCGGCAGAGCGCCGTGCGGCTCTCGGCCATGTTCTGGCACTTCGTCGACGCCGTCTGGGTCGTCATGTTCGTCGCCGTCTATCTGCTGTGATTCGGAAGAGAAGAAAGAAGGACAGGAAAGAGTTTCTATGAAGGTTGGAAAGCGGGTCGCGGCCGGCGGGGGCGGAGCGCTTCTCGGCTCGGCGCTTCTTCTCGTCGCTGCGGGGTGCTCCGCGCCCGGCACGCACTTCGCGAAGTCCCTGACGCTCGGAGGAAAGCGCGTCTCCGCGCGCCGCCTCAACCACGGACACGAACTCTTCCTCACCTACTGCGCCGCGTGCCACGGCGTCGAAGGCGACGGGAAAGGGCCGGCTGCCGTCGGCGTGCGCCCGCCCCCGCGGAATTTCAAGCAGGGCCAGTTCAAGTTCGCGGCGGTCGCGAGCGGCCAGCTCCCGAACGACGAGGATCTCCTCCGGATCGTCCAGAAAGGGCTCCACGGCAGCGCGATGCTTCCCTGGAACGACGTCGCCGAGCGCGACCTCCTCGACATCATCCAGTACATCAAGACGCTCTCCCCGAAGTGGGCGGAGAAGACGCCCGGCGAGCCGATCGTGCCCGGGCCGGACCCCTGGGGAGAGGCGAAAAAGGCCGAGGCGATCAGGCGCGGCATGAAGGTCTACCACGGCCTCGCGCAGTGCCTCTCGTGCCACCCGGCGTACGAGTCGAAGGAGACGATCGTCGCGGCGAGCATGGAGCTCTCCAAGCGCGAAGCGACGCTCCGTCCCGACCCCTACCACTCGGAGATGAAAGACAGCGACTACGGGGTCAAGATCATGCCTCCCGACTTCACGCGCGACCACGTGCGCTCGGGAGAGGCCCTTACCGACATCTACCGGACGATCGCCTCGGGCATCGGCGGCACCGCGATGCCCACGTGGAAGGGCGCGCTTCCCGACGACGACATCTGGGCGATGGCGTACTACGTCCGCTCGCTCATCGACCTCAAGGGCTCGCGCGAGGCGGACGACCGCCGCGACAAGCTCGTCGCGGCGCTCGCGCCTTCCCACGGAGACAGCGCGAAGGCGAATTAGGCTTTTGGAAGAAGAAGAGAAGAAGAATTTCTTGGAAGGTAATAGGGCAGGATGACCGCGATTCCCGTTTCACGTGGCGTTTCCTCAGCCGCAATCGTGGCGGGCGGATCTTCTGTCCTTCCCCAGCGCATCGCCGCGGCGCTCACGGGCAGCCCGTGGTTCTGGGCGGCCTTCGTGGCGGTCGCGTTCGCGCTGCCGATCGTGCGCTCCTTGAACCGGCCGCTGCCGCCCGCGCCGCCGGCCGCCGGCGTGCTGCCCGCGTTCTCGCTGACGGACCAGTACGGCAAGCCCGTGACGGATGCCTCGCTGCGCGGAACGCTCGTCCTCGCCGAGTTCGTGTCGGCCGAGCGGCTCGGCGGCCGGCCGACCCCGCTCGCCGAGCTTCAGAAGCGCGTCCGGAACACCGGGCAGGCGCTGCGCCTCGTGAGCTTCGTGGACGAGACGCCGGGCTCACCCCCGCTCCCCGATCTCGCCGTGCACGCCGGCGCCGCCGCGCCCCGGTGGACGCTCGCGGGCGGAGACCTCGGTCCCGTCGAAGCTGCCATCCGGAAGGCGGCGGGAGGCCGACCCGAGGTTCCCCTCACGGGCTACCTGCTCCTCGCGGACGCGCATGGGCGCATCCGGAGGGTGGAGGCGCCGACCCCGGACAACGTCGACCAGATCATGCGAGACATCGGACTCCTCGCGAACATGGAAGGGCTCTGAATGAACGCAGCCACCGACGCCGCCCTCTCACCGGGCCGGACCGTCTCCGAGGCGCCCACGTTCGGCGCCGCGACGACCGGCAAGGTCGGGATGTGGATCTTCCTCGTCACGGACGCGATGACCTTCGGCGGGCTTCTCCTCGCGTACGGGATCCTGCGGGTCGGGAACACGCAGTGGCCGACGCCGACGAGCGTCCTCGGGATCCCCTTCACCGCCGTCATGACGTTCGTCCTCATCGTGAGCTCCCTCACGATGGTCCTCGCGCTGGACGCCGCGAAGAAAGGCCAGCGCCTCGGCGCGGTCAAGTGGCTCCTCGCGACGGCGGGCGGCGGCATCTTCTTCCTCTGCGGACAGGCCTACGAGTACACGCACCTGATCCGGCACGGGTTCACGCTGCCGTCGGGCAACTTCCCGGCGACGTTCTACGTCATCACGAGCTTCCACGGCGGGCACGTCTTCACGGGCGTCTGCTACCTCCTCGTCACGGCGGCGGGCGTCTTCCGCGGCAAGCACCTCGAGAACGGCGCGAACTTCGTCGAGATCACGGGCCTCTTCTGGCACTTCGTCGACCTGATCTGGATTCTCGTCTTCACGCTCGTCTATCTCATTCCGTGAAAGGAACGGCATGACGGAACACGCGACCCAGGGCACGCCCGGAAAGGCCGCCGCCCACGCCGACCACCGGAGGGACTACTTCCGCATCTTCTGGGTCCTGCTCGTCCTCACGCTCGTCGAGGTCGGCATTTCGTACACGAAGATCGACAAGCGGCTCATGTCCGTCATCATGATCGCGCTCGCCCTCTCGAAGGCCGCGTTCGTGGGGCTCTACTACATGCACCTCAAGTACGAGAAGAGGTCTCTCCTCTGGCTCGCGTTCCTCCCGCTCCCGCTCGCGGGTTTCTACGGCGTGTTTCTCATGCTCGACGGCGCGAACCTCCTGAGGGTCGCGACGGCGCCGTGGGTCCACCACTGAGGGCCACGATGAAGCCCTCGCTCCGCTCCGCGTTTCTCGCCGCGACCCTCGCCGCCGCCTCTTTTCTGGCACGGGCTGCGATCGCGTGTCCCTCCTGCGCGGCGACCTCGTCGCCGAAGGAGCCCAACGTCTGGCCGATCGTCGGCATCTTCATGCTCGTCCCCTGGGCCCTCGGGTTCGGCGCGGTCTGGCTCGTGAGGCGGGAGTCCCGCACGGCATAGACTCCCCCCCGTGCGGGCGTCCCTCGGGGCGCCCCCGGAGGAATCTCATGCCGCAAGTTCGCCGCACCACGGTGGGCAGAGCCGTCGCCGCCGCGGTCCTCTCTCTCGCGCTCGCGGCGCCACTGGCCGCCGAGACCCCGGCGACCCCCGCGCCGAAAAAGGTGACGTCCGTCGAGGGGATCACCGAATACCACCTCGCCAACGGGCTCCGCGTCCTCCTCTTTCCCGATTCCTCCAAGCCCACGATCACGGTGAACGTGACGTACCTCGTCGGCTCGCGGAACGAAGGCTACGGTGAGACGGGCATGGCCCACCTCCTCGAGCACCTCGTCTTCAAGGGAACCCCGAGACACGGGAACATCCCCCAGGAGCTCACGGCCCACGGGACGCGCCCGAACGGGACGACCTCCTTCGACCGGACGAACTACTTCGAGACGTTCGACGCGACGGAGGCGAACCTCGAGTGGGCTCTCGACCTCGAGAGCGACCGCATGGTGAACTCGTTCATCGCGAAGAAGGACCTCGACAGCGAGATGACGGTCGTCAGGAACGAGTTCGAGGCCGGCGAGAACTCCCCGACCGGGATCCTCTTCAAGCGCCTCCTCGCGACGGCCTACCTCGAGCACGGGTACGGCCACCTGCCGATCGGCTCGCGCTCGGACATCGAGAACGTGGACATCGGGCGGCTGCAGGCCTTCTACCGGACGTACTACCAGCCCGACAACGCGGTCCTCGTCGTCGCGGGCAAGTTCGACGAGCCCAGGACGCTCGCCCTCGTCCAGAAGACCTTTGGCGCCATCCCGAAGCCGGCGCGCACGGTCCCGCCGACGTACACGCTCGACCCGGCGCAGGACGGCGAGCGGACGGTCACGCTCCGCCGCGTCGGCGACGTTCAGGTCGTCGCGGCCGCGTACCACATCCCGTCCGGCAGCGACGCCGACGCGCCGGGCCTCGATCTCCTCGCGTTCGCGCTCGGCGACACGCCTTCCGGCCGGCTCCACAAGGCGCTCGTCGAGACGAAGAAGGCGTCGTCGATCTTCGGGTTCGCGTGGCAGCTCAAGGAGCCCGGGCTCGCGATCTTCGGCGCCGAGCTCCGCCAGGACCAGTCGCTCGACGAGGCCCGCGAGATCCTCCTGAAGATCGTCGAGGATGCCGCCGCGAACCCGCCGACGAAGGAGGAGATCGAACGCGGCCGGACGCAACTCCTCAAGCAGATCGATCTCGCCCTCAACGACTCGTCGCAGGTCGGCCTACGCCTCTCGGAGTGGATCGCGAAGGGCGACTGGCGTCTCTTCTTCCTCCACCGCGACCGGCTGAAGGCGTACCCCGCCGAGGGGGTCGCGAAGGTGGCCGCCGCGTACCTCAAGCCCACGAACCGCACGGTGGCGACCTTCATCCCGACCGCGAAGCCGGACAAGGCCGAGGTCCCGCCGCCTTCCGACGTCGCTGCGATGGTGAAGGGCTACGCGGGGAGCGCCGCCATCCAGGCCGGCGAGGCATTCGACCCGTCGCCCGCGAACGTCGAGGCGCGGACGAAGCGCTCCACGCTCGCCTCGGGCATGAAGCTCGCCCTCCTCCAGAAAAAGACGCGCGGGGGCTCCGTGCGCGGAACGATCTCGCTCCACTTCCGCGACGTCGCCGCCCTCACGGGAAAGAGCGCGATTGCCGACCTGACGGCGGACATGCTCGAGCGCGGCACGGCGAAGAAGACGCGCCAGCAGATCCAGGACGAGATCGACCGGCTCAAGGCCCGCATCCGGATCTTCGGAGGAATCGGCACCGTCTCTGCCTCGATCGAGACGACGCGCGACAACTTTCCGAAGCTCCTCGACCTTATCGCCGAGATCCTCAAGGAGCCGTCCTTCCCCGCCTCCGAGCTCGAGATTCTCCGGCAGGAGAACCTCGCCCAGATCGACCAGATGAAGACAGAGCCGCAGGCCGTCGCCCAGACGGCCTACACGAGGCGCATGCGTTCGTACCCGAAGGGCGACCCGCGCTACACGCCGACGCCCGAGGAGAGCCTCGAGGAGTACAAGTCCGCCACGCTCGATCAGGTGAAGGCGTTCTGGAGGGAGTCCTACGGAGCGTCGAATGCCGAGGCCGCGTTCGTCGGCGACTTCGACGAGGCCGCGACGGCCGCGCAGCTCGCGACGCTCTTCGGCTCCTGGAAGAGCCCGAGCTCGTACACACGGGTTCCGAGCGTTTTCAAGGACGTTTCCGCCGATACGCTCAAGCTCGAGACGCCCGACAAGGCGAATGCGACGTTTCTCGCCGGGCAGAATCTCGCCCTGCGCGACGACGATCAGGACTACCCGGCCCTCCTCCTCGCGAACTACATGTTCGGCGGCGGCTTCCTCAACTCGCGTCTCGCCGTGCGGGTGCGACAGAAGGAGGGCCTGAGCTACGGCGTCGGCTCGCAGCTCGAGTCCGGCATTCAGGACGTGTCTGGGCGCTTCACGGTCTTCGCGATCCACGCGCCGCAGAACACCGGAAAGCTCGAGGCGGCGGTCCGCGAGGAAATCGAGCGGGCCCGCAAGGACGGCTTCACGGCCGAGGAGATCGTGGCCGCGAAGTCCGGCTGGCTCCAGGGTCAGCAGGTGAGCCGGTCGCAGGACGGCGAGCTCGCCGGCCTCCTCCAGCGGCACCTCTTCAACGGCCGCACGGTCGCCTGGAACGCAGAGCTCGAAAAGAAGGTCTCCGCCCTCACGCCGGAACAAGCCGGCGCGGCATTCCGCAAGTGGATCGACCCCGCGAAGATCTCGATCGTCCGCGCGGGCGACTTCGCGAACGCGAAGGCCGGAGCCCGGTAGCGGCATGCACGCCGAGGAGGCCGTCGCGCTCGCCAAGCGCCACGTCGGAGACCGGTACGAGGTCCTCGAAGCCATCGGGGCCGGCGGCTACGCCGCCGTCCTCCGGGTGAAGAACCGCGCGAACGGCCGGCACGAGGCCCTCAAGATCGCGGCCGTCGCGCCGGGAGCGGATCCCGACGCCCTCCAGCGCTTCCGGGAAGAGACGCAGATCGCGGCGGCCCTCGATCACCCGTCCATCGTGAGCGTCTACGCGTCCGGAGACGACGGCGAGGTCCTCTGGTACGCCATGGAGCTCGTCGAAGGTCCGAACCTCGCGGCCGGCCGCGGCCGCGTCCACGGCGACGACGAGGCCGCGCGCGTCGCCGAGGCGCTTCTCGACGCCCTCGCCTACAGCCACGCCCGCGGTGTCCTCCACCGCGACGTGAAGCCGGAGAACGTCCTCCTCGCCGCGGACGGGCGGCCGAAGCTCACGGATTTCGGGATCGCCAAGAGCGCGGACAGCTCCGTGCGGACCAAGACGGGCTTTCTCGTCGGGTCGCCCGCGTACGTCTCGCCCGAGCAGCTCTCCGGAGATCCCCTCGACGGCCGCACGGACGTCTACTCACTCGGAACGGTCCTGTTCGAGCTTCTCGCCGGGCGCCTCCCGTTCCGCTCGCGCGGGATCGAGGACCTCGCCCGCCGGCTCGACGACGAGGCGCCGCCGCTCTCGCGCTTCCGCGCGGACGCCGACCGCGACCTCGAGCGCATCGTCGGAAAGGCGCTCGCCCGCGACCGCCGCAAGCGCTACGACGCGGCGGGGATGCGCGACGACCTGCGTCGCTGGCTCGCCCGCCGCGAGGGAGGCCCGGGCGAGACGCCGGTCCCTCCGCCGCCTCGAATCTCGGATCGCCGGCTCGGGCGCGCCGCCCTGATCGCGGCCCTCGTCCTCACGGCCGCCGTCGTGGCCCTCCTCCTCGCCCGCTGAGCGGCGCGCGCGTTAGGATCCCCGCGTGCTCCCGCTCGACGCCCGCGGCCGCGCCGTCGGCGCGCTCCTGAAAGACCGCTACGAGCTTCTCGGCTTCCTCGGGAAGGGGGGGTTCGCGGCCGTCTACAACGTACGCAACCTCCGCCTCGACCGCGTCGAGGCCCTGAAGGTCTTGCGCGACGATCGCGGCACCGACGCCCGCTACGCCGGGCGCTTCGAGCGCGAAGCGCGCGTCGCGGCGTCCCTCGAGCATCCCCACATCGTGCGCATCTACGCCTTCGGGAACGAAGGCGGGACGCTTTGGTATTCGATGCAGTTCGTCGACGGACCCACGTTGAAGACCCACCTCGAGCGCCACGGCCGGATGCGCGGCGAGGTCGCGGCGGCGGTGTTCGTCCCCCTTCTCGGGGCCCTCGAGGTCATCCATCGCGCCGGCCTCGTCCACCGCGACGTCAAGCCGGACAACATCATCCTCGACGCGGACCGAAGGCCCTCCCTCATGGACTTCGGGATCGTGAGGGTCGACGACGACGGCGCCCAAACCGCCGTGGGAACCGTGATCGGCTCTCCGAACTACGTCTCGCCCGAGCAGGCACGCGGCCGGCCGCTGGACGGGCGCAGCGACCTCTACTCGCTGGGCACGACGCTCTACGAGACGCTCACGGGAGACGTCCCGTTCCCGGCCGAAGACAATCTCGCCCGGATGACGCGCCGCGTTCTCGAGGACGCCTCGCCCCCGTCGACGCGCGTGCCGGACATCGACCCAACGATGGACGCCATCGTCCTGCGCGCTCTCGCGCGCGAGCCCGACGACCGCTATCCGTCCGCGGCTGCCATGCGGGTCGACCTCGAGGCGTTCCTCGGGAAGGAGACCGCTCGCGCTGCGCCGGAGCCGGTCGTGCCGGCAGGCGCGACACCCGTCCCTCCGGGCT
>JBAUSZ010000084.1:0-4829 GCA_049581965.1 Thermoanaerobaculia bacterium
GGCGCGTCCCTCGGGGCGCTGCCGGCCGGGCCGAACAACGTGGCTGCACTCGTCCTGTCGGGCCTCGCGACGCCCGCGCGCCTGTTCGGCGGTGCGGGAGACGCGCGCTACTGGGGCGTCGCCGAGACCGAAGGTCCCGAGGCCCGGGTGCGCGCGCTCAAGGCGTACTACCGGTTCCTCGACGACACGCTCGCGGACATTCTCGAACGCGAGGGCAAAGAGCGGACGGTGTGCCTCTTCGCGCCAGTGGGCTGGGGTCCGCCCTCGGCGGCGGAGGCCGTCCTGCGCTTCGTATGGGGCGATGCACCCGAATCGGGTCCCGATGCCTCGCGCGACGGCTTCGTCCTCCTCGCGGGTGCGGGCGTGCGCTCCGGCGTGCGCCTCACGTCGGCGGGCATCTTCGACCTCGCACCGACGCTCCTCGTTCTCGCGGGTGAACCGCTCGCCAGGGACATGGACGGCCGCCTTCTCGCCGAGGCGTTCGACGAGCGCTTCGCGGAGTCCGCGAGCGTGGCCGTCGTCACGACATTCGAGCCGTCGGGGCCCCAGTGACCCGTGGTCTTTCGGGGGCGGCCGCGCGACGTTTTATCGTTCGTTGTCGGGCCCGGGACCGAGCGCCGCGACGAGCGCCTCGCGGAACGCACGCGGCGTCTCGAGCGGCCCGTCGTGCCCCGCGCGGGGCAGGACGAAAAGGCGGCCGCCCGGAATCGCCGCGGCGAGCGAGCGCCCGTCCGCGAGCGGGAAGAGCGTCTCCTCCTCGCCCCAGATCACGGCCGTCCCGGCGGGGAGTTCCGCCTCGCGTCCGGAGAGCAGGTCTGCGACGTCGAGTGTCATCACGGTCGCCGCGGCCGGGTCGCCACCGTAGTTTCGGCCGAAGGCGTTGACGACGAAACCGGCGGCCGGGAAGGGCCGGCGCGAGAAGAGGAGACCGACCAGGCGCCGTGCGCCGTCGCGGTCCGCCGGAAGAACACGCCGCCGCTCGGCCTCGACGTCCGAGGGGACCGCGAAACCGCCCGCGTCGACGAGGACGAGGCGTCCCGTCTTCACCGGGTATCGGAGGGTGAAGCCCGCGACCGTCCACCCGCCGAGCGAGTGACCGACGAGATCGGCCTTCTCGAGCGCGAGGGCGCGGAAGAGAGCGTCGAGCGCCGCGATGCGGCCCAATAGGCGATAGCCGGAGACGTCGCGCGGGGGCTCGCTCCGGCCCGAGCCGGGGCCGTCCGGCAGAAGCACGGTGCGTCCCGCCCGCGCGAGGGCCCGCGCGGTCCCGGCCCAGTAAGTCGCGTCGGCGCCGAGGCCGTGCATGAGGACGACGGGGCGCTCGGCCGAGAGCGGCCCGAGAATCCAGACGGAAAGAGACGAACCATCGTCCGCGGCGAAGACCTCTCGGTGAGCGCCCGAGATCGCGAGCCATTCCTCCATCACGGCGCGATAGACCCGGAGGGGATCGACGGCGAGCGCGCCGAAGAGGAAGAAAAAAGAGAAGGCTAACGCGAACAGACCGAACCGCAGGAGCGAACGCCGCCTAATCATCGCCAGTGCACGGTATCAAGATTTCTTGGAAGGTCGAGTGGCGCCGCGGGCGGCGGGTTGCGCCCCGGCGCCGCTCGGGCACAGTGCCTTCCCACACCTTCGAAGAAAATCTTCTCTTCGGTCTCTTCTTCAGTACGCGACGAGGTCGCGGAGCGCCTGGAGAATGTCGTCGCTCTGCGGGAGCGTCGCGTCCTCGAGCCGCGGCGCGTAGCCGCAGAAGACGTCCTTGGCCGCGACGCGCCTCACGGGCGCGTCCAGCCACTCGAACAGCTCGTCGGCGGCGCGCGCCGCGATCT
The DNA here is from genome assembly GCA_049581965.1 of Thermoanaerobaculia bacterium. GTDB lineage: Bacteria > Acidobacteriota > Thermoanaerobaculia > UBA5066 > UBA5066 > Fen-183. Next base: position 1,830 of record JBAUSZ010000084.1, read on the forward strand.
CGGCGCCGAAGCCGTGGGTCTTCCAGTCCTCATGGACGACGAGGAGCCGGTTCGTCTTCCTCACGCTCGCAGCGACGGCTTCCCAGTCGTACGGCGCGAGGGAGCGCAGGTCGATCACCTCCGCATGCCGGCCCGCTTCCTCCGCGAGCGTCGCGGCCGCGACGGCGCTCCGGTACACGGTCGCGCCGTACGTCACGACCGTCGCGTCCTCGCCGGGGCGCACGACCCGGGCCTTCCCGAAGGGGATCATGAAGTCGGCGCCCGGATAGCGGCCCTTGTTGTGCGTCTGGCGGTAGAGGTGCTTGTGCTCGAGGAAGAGGACCGGGTCGTCGGAGCGGATCGCCGTCCTCAGGAGGCCGTTCGCGTCGAGGGCGTTCGACGGCATGACGACCCTCAGCCCCGGGATGTGGGTGAACGTGACCTCGCCGGACTGCGAGTGGTAGGGTCCCCCGCCCGTCAGGTAGCCGCCGATCGCAACGCGGACGACGACCGGCGCTTTCCAGGAGCCGCCCGAGCGCCAACGCACGGTCGCGAGCTCGTCACGCAGCTGCTGCATCGCGGGCCAGATGTAGTCGAAGAACTGGATCTCGACGACAGGCTTGAGGCCGCGGGCGGCCCAGCCGATCGCGCGGCCCACGATGCCCGCCTCGGCGAGCGGCGAGTTGAAGACGCGCGCATCCCCGTAGGCCTTCTGGAGGCCGGCCGTGACCTTGAAGACGCCGCCCTTGCCCTTGCACTCGCCGAGGACGTCGGCGCGGCTCGCGTCCGCGACGTCCTCGCCCCACACGGCCACCCGCGGGTCGCGCGCCATCTCGTCCCGCAGGGCCGCGTTGACGAGATCGACCATCGTCGTCGGCTCGCCCGAAAAAACGGGGGCGTCCTCCGTGTCGAAGGCGGGGGACGTCGGGTCGGCGTCGGGGGAGGTCACGTGGTCGAAGACGGTTGCCGCCTCGGGCTGCGCGTTCGCGAGCGCCTCGTCGGCCGCCCGCCCGACCTCGAGAGCCACCTCGTCCTTCAGGGCCTGGATCCCCTCGGCCGTCTCGAGCCCCTCGTCGACGAGGAACTTTCCGAAGGTGACGATGGGGTCGCGCTCGGCGTCCCGCTGCCTCTCGCTCTCGGGGCGATAGAGCCTCTCGTCGTCCGAGAGGGAGTGCGAGTAGGGCCTCACGACGTGTCCGTGGACGAGCGCGGGACCCTTGCGCTCGCGCGCGTACGCAAAGGCGTAACGGAACGCGTCGAACGAGGCGAGGAAGTCGCAGCCGTCGACCTCGACGACGAAGAGGCCGGGGTACGAGCGCACGAGGCGCGAGATCGATCCGCCGGGCGTGTTCACCTCGACGGGAACCGAGATCGCGTAGCCGTTGTCCTCGACGACGAAGACGACCGGGAGCCTCAGCGTCGTCGCCGAGTTGAGGGCCTCCCAGAACTCGCCTTCGGACGTCGCGCCGTCGCCGATCGTGACGACGACGACCTCGTCGGCCGCGGTCCTCGTCGCCCGGTCGCGGATCACCGCGGCCTCGGGGCGGAGGAGGTACCGCCCGGCCTCCGCCGCGCCGACGCCGGGGAGGCACTCGGACGCGGTCGGGGAGGACGACGTGAAGACGTTGAGGCGCGGCGCGCCCCAGTGCGACGGCATCTGCCGGCCTCCCGACGCGGGGTCGGCGGCCGCCCCGACGGCCTGGAGGAACATCTCGTGCGGCGTGACGCCGAGACCGAGGCAGATCGCGCGGTCGCGGTAATAGGGGAAGAGCCAGTCGACGCCCTTCTTCATGTGCGCCGCGATGGCCGTCTGGAGGGCCTCGTGCCCCGCGGCCGAGATCTGGAAGAAGATCCGGTTCTGCCGCTTGAGCTGGATCTCCTTGTCGTCGATCCGCCGCGACGTGACCATGTTCCGGAAGGCGCGGAGGAGCTCCTCTCGCGTCAGCCCCTCGTACTTGTCCGCCCGGGGCGCGGGGGCGTCGGTCGCCATCTCCGCGCGACTTTACCTCAGGCAGCCGGAGCGGACGGGGCGGCGTGCGGACCGCCGGCGCGCTCTTCGGCCGGCGCGCCCCAGTCGGAATGCGGCGCGCGGTTCTCGAGGATCCAGCCCTTCACGAGGTCCCGGTACCGCCGTGCCGGGATCCTCTCTTTCTCGAAGAAGGGCACGAGCGCGGTCGTCAGCGCGGGCAGGCGGTAGAAGGGGACCGCGGGGTAGTAGTGGTGCTCGAGGTGGAGGTTCGACCAGAGGTAGACGAACTCCCAGAACGGCGAGCGCGCCATGCGCGTCCCCCACTTCGCGGGCTCGGCGGGCACGATGTCGTAGTGCTGGCCGAGCCGGTTCAGCGCGAAGGCCGGCGGGAAGACGAGAAAGACGGGAACGAGATAGAGCCAGACGAGGCGTGCGGCGCCGCCGAAGCGTGCGATCAGAACCGCCGTCACGAGGTGGAGAAGGATCGCGGCGGCGCGCTCGGCGCGGATCCGGCGCTGGAGGGTCTCGGGGTACGTCGCCGTCTCCTTGCGTGCCGCGCGGAAGTAGATCGGGAAGAGCGCCGGTGTCGCGTAGAGGAGCTTGAGCCAGCGGGCGTTGATCTTGGGCGAGAGGTGCGCGCGCTTCGGGTCGTCCGTCGGCGAGCCGAGCTCGGCGTGGTGGTCGAGGTGCCAGCGCGTGAACTGGGCCGGCGAGATCCCGGAGGGAAGCGCGTAGAGAAGACCGAGGACGCGGTACGTCTCCGGGCGGTCGCCGTCGAAGACCGCCTTGTGGACGACCTCGTGGAGGAGGACCGTCCCGTCGAAGACGACGAAGCCGAGGACGAGGGCGCAGGGAATGCGGACGAGGAGGCTCTCGAACTGCCAGCCGAGCGCGAACGCGCCCGCGAAAAGGACGAGCTGGCGCAGGGCGACCGCGAAGTGCCGCAGGGGGCTCTTCCGGTGGAGCGCCTTGAGAACCTCGTTCGGCACGGCGGCGTTGAGCCGCTGCCTCAGGTCCCCGATCGCGTGGTGGTAGAAGCCAGACTTCATCCC
>JBAUSZ010000085.1:0-3488 GCA_049581965.1 Thermoanaerobaculia bacterium
GGGGCACACAGCCCCCTCCATGCCTACTCCTCGAGATAGGTGTAGTGCGTGAGGCTGTGCTCGAAGTCCTTCGCGATGGCCTTGGCCTCGGGCTCCTTGACCTTCTTGCGCTCCGTGGCGCGGCGCAGCTGGCGCCAGATGCCGTCGAGGATCTCGTCCTTGTCGTAGTTCATGTACGAGAGGACGCGCTCGCACGACTCGCCCGGAAGGACGTCCTGGATGCGCGTGCGGCCCTCCTCGTCCACGCTCGCGAGCACCTCGTGCACCTCGCCGAAGAGGTTGTGGAGGTCGCCGAGGACGTCCTGATAGGCCCCGACGAGGCAGAACCCGATGTAGTACGGCGTCCCCTTGTGGAACGGGTGGAGGGGGAGGGCCTCCTTGATGTCGCGAAGGTCGATGAACTTCTCGATCTTGCCGTCCGAGTCGCACGTGATGTCGGCGATCGTCCCCGCCTCGGTGGGCCTCTCGCGCAGGCGGTGGATCGGGAGGATGGGGAAGAGCTGGTCGATGGCCCAGACGTCGGGCAGCGACTGGAAGACCGAGAAGTTGAGGACGTACTTGTCGGCCAGCATGACCTCGAGCTGCTCGAACTCCTCCGGGATCTCCTTGAGCGTGTGCAGGTGCCGGCGTATGCGCTCGCAGATGTTCCAGTAGAGGATCTCGCCCTTGCTGCGGTCCTCGAGGGACACGTAGCCGAGGTTGAAGAGCGTGAACAGTTCTTCCTTGTACTGCAAGGCGTCGTGGTAGCTCTCGCGGACGTTCTTGGCCGTGATGCCCTGCCAGATGTCGTAAAGCTCGCGCACGACGTGGTTCTCGTCGCCGTCGAGCTTGACCGTGCGCCCCTGCTCGATGCGGTCCGCGACGTCGAGGACGTTCGTGACGAGGATCGAGTGGTAGGCCGTGAGCGCGCGGCCGGACTCCGTGACGAGCGTCGGGACGGGGACCTTCTCCTCGTCGCAGATGGACTTGATCGTGTAGACGATGTCGTTCGCGTACTCCTGGACCGTGTAGTTCATCGAGGAGTCGAACGCCGTCTTGCTGCCGTCGTAGTCGACGCCCAGGCCGCCGCCGAGGTTCAGGTACTGGATCTCGACGCCGGAGGCGTGGAGCTTGGCGTAGACGCGGCCGGCTTCCTTGATCGCGAGCTTGACCTTCCGGATGTCCGTGATCTGCGAGCCGATGTGGAAGTGGAGCATGACGAGGGCGTCGAGCATCTTGCGGTGCTTGAGGATCTCGACCGCCTCGAGCATCTCGGTCGTCGTGAGGCCGAACTTCGCGGCCTCGCCGCCTGACTTGGCCCACTTGCCCGAGCCGCGCGCGTAGAGCTTGCTCCGCATCCCGATGAGGGGCCTCACCCCGCGCTTCTTGGCCACCTCGAGGATCTTCTCGAGCTCGGAGACCTTCTCGAGGATGAGGACGACGGTTTTGCCCATCCTCAGGCCGTTCAGGGCGAGGCGGATGAAGGCGTCGTCCTTGTAGCCGTTCGTCGTGATGAGGCAGTCCGAGCCGAGGTCCTGCGAGAGGGCCGCGATGAGCTCGGGCTTGCTCCCGGCCTCCAGGCCGTAGCCGTACTTGCGGCCCGACTGGATGATCTCCTTGACGACGATCTTCTTCTGGTTGACCTTGATGGGGAAGACGCCGCGGAAGACGCCGTCGTAGTCGTACTCCTTGATCGCGTGGAGGAAGGCCTCGTTGAGCTCCTTCACGGTGGCGTCGAGGATCTGTGGGAAGCGGACGACGACCGGCGTCGAGATCCCGCGCAGGGCGACGTCGTCGACGACGCCCTTGAGGTCGACGAAGCGGTGGTTCTCGCGGGTGGGATGAACGAGGAGGTTGCCGTCGTCGGAGACGGAGAAGAAGCCCTTGCCCCAGTTCTCGATTCCGTAGAGCTTCTCGGCGTCGGCGAAGCGTTCGGGGGCGCGTGCGCGCGCCGGCTTTTTCGAGCCGCGCGCGAAGGCGGCAGTGGTGGACATCGGCGCGAATCTTAAGGGCAGAAGCGCGCGGGCGGGCGGGAAATTCTTTAGGATGGGCGGGTGACCGCTGCCCTCGACCCGACCCTCGCCCGCCGTTGGGGCCTTCAGGCCGGGGCCACGGCCTGGCGGACGCTGGCCCTTTGCCTCGGAGCGCTCGCCTTGCAGGCGGGAGTAACGGCCCTCGCGCTCGGAGGCCGGATCCCGGCGGCCCTCGCGGTGGCCGTGAACGCCGCCTGCGCCTACGCCCAGTTCACGGTGGCTCACGACGCGGCGCACGGCGCCGTGTCGCGCGTGAAGGCCCTGAACGAGGCGGCCGGCACGGTGGCGGCGCTCGTTCTCGCGGCGCCGTTCCTGGCCTTTCGGCGGATCCACCTCCACCACCACGCCCACACGAATGATCCCGCCGAGGACCCCGACTACTGGGTGGTGGGGAAGACGTGGCCCGGGACGCTGGCCCGCTTCGCGACGACCTGGCCGCAGTACTACCGGGTCTACTTCAAGCGGCTACGGGCCTTCGACGCGACCTTCGCCGTGACGGTCGGGACGCTCCTCGCCTTCGCGGCGCTGGGCGTCCTCGCGCTGCGGGCCGGGCGTCTCGAGGCCCTTCTCCTCTACTGGTTCCTGCCCGCCCAGCTCGCCGTGACGCTCCTCGCCTTCCTCTTCGACTACCTGCCGCACCGCCCGCATACGCTGCGAGGCCGGATGGTGGACACCGTGAGCATTCCGGACCGCTGGCTGGACGTGCCCTTCCTGGGCCAGAACCTCCACCTCCTCCACCACCTCTTCCCGACGATCCCGTGGTACCGCTACCGGCCCGCGTGGGACGAGGCCGAGGAGGGGATCCGGACGGAAGGCGGCGTGGCGCGCACGTGGCGCGAGGCCCTCGCGACGCTGCCGCCCTCCTTCGGGCGGGGAGCCGCGTGAGGGTTCCGGTCCACGTCCTCTCGGGGTTTCTCGGCGTGGGGAAGACGACGGCCGTCAAGGACCTCCTCGCCCGGCGCGCGGACCGCGAGCGGATCGCCGTGGTGGTGAACGAGTTCGGGACGCTGGGCGTGGACGGGGCGCTCCTCTCGGACTGCGCGAGCTGCATCCTCCGGGAGGTGCCGGGCGGCTGCGTGTGCTGCACGGCGATGGCCGACCTCGAAGCTTCGCTCGAGGAGATCTGCGACCTCGTGGCCCCGACCCGCTTCGTCCTCGAGCCGACGGGCCTCGCGAAGCCGTCCGAGCTCGTCGACCTCCTGCGCGGCCCGCGCTGGGCGCACCGCTTCGACGTGCGGCCGGTGATCACGCTCCTCGACCCGCAGCAGGACGCGGCGAAGGAGTACGCCGAGAGCGCGCTCTTTCGGGACCAGGTGGACGTCGCGGACGTGATCGTCGTGAACCGCTGTGATCTGGCGTCGGAAGAAGAGATTCTTCGAGTGGAAGAATGGGCAGGAGCGCTGGCGCCGCCGAAGCTCCGGATCGTCCGCGCGGCGCACGGGGTGCTCCCGGACGAAATCTGGGACCTCGAGCGGC
>JBAUSZ010000086.1:0-2055 GCA_049581965.1 Thermoanaerobaculia bacterium
CGCGGAGGGTGCGCCTCCTCGGCGTCGGCCTCCACGGCCTCGTGACGCCCGAAGCGCCGGGGCCCGACGGCCAGCTCCCGCTCGGGATCGGCTAGCCGCGCAGCTTTCTCAGGATGGCCTCCGCCGCGTCGCGCCCGATCCTCACGGCGTAGTTCTGTCCGCGGTCCTCGGGGTAGATCTGCGCCATGCACGCGGACCACAGCCCGGGCACGGGCGTCTCGAGCGGGGGAAGGAGCTTCGAGTAGCCCGGCACGACGATCGGCTGCGCGTACTCGCCGCGGGCGATCTGCCTCTTCAGGATCCAGCTCTCGTCGAAGGCCGGGTTGATCCGCCTGAGCGCGGGGAGGTATTCGGCCCACAGGTCGGCGTCGCGCCGGGTCCATTTGGGATCGTCCGGAAGCACGTAGTTCGAGATGTAGACGACGTGCCGGCCGCCGTACTCCTCCTTCGGGATGAAGTTCGTGTGCTCGATGACGCCGCCGAAGGGCATCGTCGGGTCGCCGACGTTCAGCCAGTAGTAGGGCGAGAGCGAGCGGTCGAGCTCGAGGATCGGGCAAAGCGCGTGGCAGTACGAGAGCGCGCCCCACGCCCTGCGGACGTCCTCGGGAAGGTCCGGCGCGAGGCGGAGGAGTTCGGGGATCGCGACCGTCGAGAGGACGAGGTCAAACGTCTCCACCCCGCCCGCGAAGGCGACCTCGAGGCCGCCGCCGGCTCTCTTGACGATCTTCACGGGGCGCGACGTTCTCACCTCGCCGCCACGCGCCCTCACGCGGCCGAGCACGGCCTCGATCCCTCTCCCGAAGGAGCCCTTGAGGTAACCGAGCCGCTCCCCGAGGCCCGACTTGTCGCGCGAGCGCGTGCGGAGCGCGATTTTTCCCCAGAGCCAGACGAGGCCGATCTCCTCCGCGCGCCGTCCGTATTTCTGGGCGAGGAGCGGCCCCCAGACGGCATCGAGCGCGCGGCCGTAGCCGTTCCGGCGCATCCATCCCATCGCGGTCTCGCCTTCGAGACCCTTCCAGTCGGCGTCGTGCCGGAGCCTCAACGTCGAGAGCACGAACTCGAGCCGCCCGCGGATGCCCAGCGGGGAAAACGCGAGGAGAGAGGCGGGCGTTCCGAAGTCCCAGAGCTTCCCGCCCGAGAAAAACCCCATCCGCGACTTCAGCCAGAGGAGGTCCCCGCCGAGGCCGAACTCCTCGGCGAACGACACGTAGTCGGTATCGCTCGTGAAGAGGTGATGGTAGAAGCGCTCGAGAGGCGTTCCACCCACGGTCACGACCCCGACGAGGCCACCGGCCTCGGGGAACTTCTCGAAGACCGTCACCGGCAGGCCCGCCCCGAGGAGGCGATCCGCGGCGACGAGCCCGGCGAGGCCGCCGCCCACGACGGCGATGCGCGGGAGCGCGGGGTTCACGGGTCGAGTGTAGCCCGGCGGCCGCGGCCCGTTGTGTTACCTTGACTCGTTCCGTGACGGCCACGTCCGCGCTTCTTTTCGCCTCGGTCCTCCTCCTGGCGAGCGCGTCAGGAGCGGCCGTGCTCGCCCGCCTCCTCCGCGGCGACGATGCGGATGGGGCCCGTGCGGAGACGGCGTTCGCGTTTTCCCTCCCGGTCGGGCTCGTCGCGGCGGCGCTCCCGGGCTGGCTCGTCTCCGGGTTCTTCGTCGCGCCCATCCGCGGAATCGCGCTCCCGCTCGCCGGCCTCGCGCTCGTCGCGCTGCTCCTCTGGGGCGGGCCGGACCTCCTCGACGTCCTCTCGGAGAGGAGGGCGCTCGTCCCGCCGTTCGTCCTTTTCCTCTGCGTCTTCGGGCTTTTCCTCTGGATCCGCGCCACGTTCGGCGAGATCCGCCAGACCGAGAAGCCCATGGACTTCGCGATCCTCTCGGGCCTCATGGCGACGCCGCGCCTGCCGTTCATGGATCCGTGGCTTTCGGGATCCCGTTTCCCCTACTACCACTTCGGGACGTATCTCTTCGCTCTTCCGGCCCGCGCCGCGCGCGTCCCGTCCGAGTACGCCTACAACCTCGTCGCGGCGCTCCTGCCGGCCCTCTCAGCCCTCGCC
>JBAUSZ010000087.1:0-2502 GCA_049581965.1 Thermoanaerobaculia bacterium
GGCGAAGGCTTCCAGCGCGCGTTCTCCTTCAACCCGACCGACGACACGGCGGCGTATCTCGCGGCCACCGCGTACGCGCGCGCCGGGAACGCGGCGGCCTCGCTCGAGTGGCTCGACCAGGTCTGGCGGCTCGACAGCTGCCTCGTCCCTCTCCCGACGTCCTTCTCGGCGCTCGCCACCGACCAGCGCTTCAAGGACGTGCTCGCGCTGCTGCGCGCTCAGACCCCGAAGACGCATCGCTCGGCGGTCGTCCTCACGCTCGGAGCGCGCGATCTCCTTCCGGGCGACCTCGCGTGGGACCCTCAAGGCAAGGCGTTCTACGTCGCGAGCCTGAGGAAGCGGAAGATCGTGCGGGTCACGCCGGGCGCGCCCGGAGGGCCGGCGGCGTTCGCCGACTTCACTGGCTCCGGCGCGGAGCCGCTCGACGCCGTGCTCGGCGTGAAGGTGGACGCGCCGCACCGCCGCCTGTGGGCGGTCACGGCCGCGGACCCCGCGATGGAAGGCGCGCGCCCCGAGGACCGCGGGCGCACGCGGCTCGTCGCGTTCGACCTCGCGACCGGCGCCCCAACAGGCGGCTGGTCGCCGGCGACGAGGGCCCAGCACCAGTTTGGTGGCCTCGCGGTCGACCGCAAGGGAGACGTCTGGGTCACGGACACGGCCTCGGGCGAGGTCTTCGTCCTCCGTCCGGGCGCGCCGGAGCTCGCGGTGGTCGCGCCGGAGAAGACCTTCGTCGCGCCGAAGGGAATCGTCGTGTCGCCGGACGGCGAGAGGGTCTGGGTCGCGGACCTCGCCCGCGGCGTGTATCGCCTCGATCCCGCGACCGGAGCCGCGGCGCTCCTCGACCAGCCGCCCGGCCCGTGGCCCGTCGGGCTCGACGGGCTCGTTCTCCACGGCAACGCCCTCGTCGGAGTCGCCGGGAGCGTGAGCCTCGGGCGCGTCGGACGCTGGACGCTCGAGCCCGGCGGCGACGCGTTCTCGGGGATGGACATCCTGGATTGCGCGCACCCGGCGTACCGCGTGCCGGTCGGCGGGACGGTCGTCGGCGATGACTACGTCTACGTCGCGAACAGCCAGATCGACGCCCTCGGGCCCGACGGCGCCCTGCCGCCTCCGGAAAAGCTCGAGGACCTCGTGTTCCTGAGCCTGCCGCTCGGACGCTGACGCCAGACCTCGAATCGCCGTAGTCTTCGCCCATGAAACGCCTGATTCGGGGTCTCGTTCTCACCGTCGGCGCCCTCGTCGTCCTCGCCGGGGCCGGGATCGCGTACCTCGCCGCGAAAAGGCCGGCCTCGCGGCCTCCCTCGTCCGAGACGATTGAGGCGACGCCGGCGCGGCTCGCGCGCGGCGAGTACCTGGCGCTCCACGTCGTCGACTGCCTTCTCTGCCACTCGGAGGTTCGGTTCGAGCGCTTCGGGCTGCCACGTGTTCCCGGCAGCGAGGGAAAGGGCGGTTTCAGGTTCGGAAGGGAATTCGACGTTCCCGGCGTCGTCTATGCCCGCAACATCACCCCGGACCCCGAAACCGGACTCGGGAAGTGGACGGACGGCGAAATCCTCCGCGCGGTCCGCGAGGGCGTCGACCGCGACGGCAAGGCGCTTTTTCCAATGATGCCGTACGGCGCGTACCGCGAAATGAGCGACGAGGACGCTCGCGCGATCGTCGCCTACCTTCGGACGCTCCGCCCGATCCGCAACGCGGTGCCGCCGAAGAAGCTCGACTTTCCCGTGAACCTCCTCGTCAAGGGAGCGCCGAAGCCCGTCGACGGGCAGGTCGCCTCGCCGGACCCGAAGGCCGACCCGGTTGCGTACGGGCAGTACCTCACGGTCATCGCGGGTTGCAAGGGCTGCCACACGCCTGAGACACGGCCCGGCGCGCCGATCCCGGGGCGCGAATACGCAGGCGGCCGGGCCTTCCGGGGGCCGTGGGGCCGCAACGTCACGCCGAACCTCACCTCGCACAAGGACTCGTACCTCGGCCGGGCGACGAAAGAAGAGTTCATCGGGCGCTTCCGCTCGTTCGCGGGCCTGACGGGAGACGCCGCCCCCGTCGCCACGAAGGGCCGCAACACGGTCATGCCTTGGCTCGCGCTTTCCGGGATGACGGACGAGGACCTCGGCGCGATCTACGACTTCCTCAAGACTCTTCCGCCGATCGAGAACAAGGTCAACCCGTTCCCGGACGCGCCGGACCCGGCGCCCGAGGCACCCGCAAGGACCGCGGAAAGGTGACGATACGACTCGCGGCCGGCGAGCGCGTGGGTCGGTCGCCGGCTGACGTTCAGTCCCCGTCCTGAAACCCCCGGATCGGCGGGACCGCCGGCCGCGCCTCGGGAGAGGCGCCGCGGCGGGCGAGGACGTGCCCGACGATCATCGCGGCGTGCGCGCGGCCGTTCTCGATGAAGAGCCGCCCGATGTGCCGCCCGGCCGCGACGACGCCCGCGACGTAGAGTCCGGGCACGGACGTCTCCATCGTCCCGGCGTCGTGGACGACCTCGAGGTCGTC
>JBAUSZ010000088.1:0-4567 GCA_049581965.1 Thermoanaerobaculia bacterium
GCCCGGACGCGATCCCGAGCGCGGCCGGCGCCGTCAGGTAGACATAACGATAGCCGTTGGGATGGCCGGACTCTCCCTGCGCAACCGCGGAAACGCCGGCCGCGAGGGCATGCGCGAGAAGAAGACCCGAGAGCTCGTCCCGCGGCTTCAGGAATGCCCGCCCGAACCCGGCGGCGAAACAAACGCCGAGGATCAGGCCCAGGCGGCTCCGGCCGGGCAGGTCGGTCCAGGGCGCCGGGTCGGGCACGAACCACGGCGCGGCGAGCGCGTCGGCCGTTGCACCGAAGAGCGGAAGGACGGACTTCTGGTACCGGATCTCGGAAAGGACGTTGTGATTTCCCGTCCGGGCGAAGTAGGGTGGGTCGCCCCTTGATCCGGGCAGGAAAAGAGGCGCGGCGGCGAGCGCGAAGGCGCCCGCGAAGACGGCGGCGCGGAGAAGGCGCGGGCGGACTGGCTCGTCGTCGCCCGCAGGCAACGATCCCCACAGGACGAGCGCCACGCCGATCACCCACGCGACGAGGTAGGCGTGCGCGCCGAGTCCGCACACGAGGCCCGCCGCGGCAGCCAGCGGAAGGCTGCGACGGCGCCGCGCGTGGGCAAGCAGGAACGTCGCGGCGTCCGCGAGCGGCACGACGACGATCGCCACGGCCCAGCTCCAGCGGGAGACGATGAGGTGCCACCTCAGGCCTGCGAGGACGAGCGCGACGAGCATTCCGCCGCCGCGCGGAAGGAGGGTCCGGCCGAGCAGGGCCCCGGTGAGGATCGACAGCGATCCGGCGAGCGCTGCGGGAAACCGGATCCCCGCGAGCGTCGTGCCCCAGAGGCCGAGAGACCAGCGGGAGAACTCGAGGTACAGGACCCCGACCGACGCGAAGGGCCTCCCGAGTCCGTAGGGCGCGGCGCGCAGCGGGCGGAGGAAGTCCCGGAGAGAGCCTTCGAGCTCGAGCGTCGGGCCGATCAGCGTCAGGTCGTCCAGGAGAGACGAGGGAGGCCTTCCGGCGAGATCCGCGAACCGCAGGATCGTCCCCGCCGCGAACGCGCCGAGCGTGAGGGCCACGAGGGTCGCGCGCCGAAAGGGGAGCGGCTCGAGGGGGTCGCGGGCCGCCCGCGTCCCCTCGAACCAGGCGAAGACGCGGTACGCGACTGCCGCACCGGCGGCGGCCGCTCCGAGCGTCGCGGCCCACATCCCGAGCCAGACCACGAGCCACGAAAGATTGGGCCCGAAGAGGCTCGCCGGCCGGAAGATCCTCACGGCGTTCACGAGGAGCACGAACCCGACCATCGCGGAGAAGACCCGTCTCCCCACGGGGGTCTGGACCCGGCGGCCTCCTCCTTCGATACTCATGGGTGCCCGACCGGATTGTCAGGGGAGGAATTGCGATGAGAAAGACCCTTTTTTTCGCCCGCGTCCCCGCTCTCGCTCTCGTCGCGCTCGTTCTCACGAGCTGCGCGTGGAAGAGGGATGTCGACCGGCTCAAGGCCGAGAACAAGACCCTCTCCGACGAGAAGGCGCGCTCGGAGAGGGAACTCGGTGCCGCAGGCGCCGCTACGGCTGAGATGCAGGGAACGCTCGACGAGGTCCAGAAGGATCTCGAGGAACTCCGCACCAAGGAGCTCAAGGCGATCCGGACTTCTATTGCCGTCGTGCAGGAGGGCAAGGCTTCCGCGGGGGCTCGCGAGGAGCTCAAGGCCGAGATCGCGCAGATCCGCAAGGCGGTCGCCGAGAACCTCGCGAAGCTCGCGGCGCTCCAGAAGGCGAAGAGGGCCTCGGACGCGAAGGTGACGACGCTCGAGCGCCTCGTCGGCGAACTGCGCCGGCAGCTCGAGGAAAAGGAAGCGACGATCGCGGCCCTCGAGGAGAAGACACAGGAGCTCACGAGGACGGCCGAAGAGCTGCGCGGCACCGTCAAGGAGAAGGAAGCCGCCGTGAAGGAGAAAGAGGCCGTCATCGCCGACCGGGAGGCTCAGATGTCGGCGGCCTACGTGCTGATCGCCTCGAAAACCGTTCTCAAGAAGGCGGGCCTCGTCGAGAAGAAGGGGTCGGTTCTCGGCCTGGGCGGGAACTGGCAGCGGACGGGCCAGTTCGACGAGACCCTTTTCAGGCAGATCGATACCCGCCGGGAGACGGAGTTTTCCCTCCCGGCTGCCCCCGGCAAGGCGCGTGTCCTGTCGGACCACCCGAAAGACAGCTACACGCTGACGGGAACGGGCCCGAAGGCCAGCACTCTGACCGTCACGGACGCCGCGCGCTTCTGGAAGGGGAGCAGGTACCTCGTCGTGATGCTGCCGGACTGAAGCAAATGCTTCATGCCTCCCGTGGGAGAGGAACCCACGTTTGAAGGACGGAGGCATGAATCATGGAAAAGTTCTCGCTCCGGCACGATTCCAAGGGCGCGCCGCGGCTCGAGGTGCCCTACCGGGGCACGCGGCTGCTCCGCCACCCCATGTACACGAAGGGCACGGCCTTCACCGAGGAAGAAAGGGAAGCCTTCGGCCTCGAGGGGCTCTTGCCCCATGCGATCAGCACGTTGGAGCAACAGGAACGCCGCGTCTACGCGAACATCTCGCGCAAGGAGGACGAGCTCGAGAAGTTCATCGGGCTCGCGGCCCTCCAGGACCGAAACGAGCATCTCTTCTACCGGGTCCTCGTGGATCACATCGAGGAATTCCTGCCGATCGTCTACACGCCGGTCGTCGGGCGGGCCTGCCAGGAGTTCAGCCACATCTTCCGGCGCGCCCGCGGGCTCTGGATCACCCCCGCCCACCGCGGGCGGATCTTCGACGTCCTCGGGAACGCACCCTTTACGGACGTGCGGCTCATCGTCGTGACCGACAACGAGCGCATCCTCGGCCTCGGCGACCAGGGCGCGGGCGGCATGGGAATCCCGATCGGGAAGCTCGCCCTCTACACGGCCGCCGCGGGCATCCACCCGTCGCAGACGCTCCCGATCAGTCTCGACGTCGGGACGGACAACGAAGCGCTCCTGAACGACAACCTCTACCTGGGCTGGCGGTTCCCGCGCCTGAGGGGCGCCGAGTACGACTCCCTCGTCGAAGAGTTCGTCCAGGCCGTCAAGCGCCGCTTCCCGAGGGTGCTCTTGCAGTGGGAGGACTTCAAGAAGGTGAACGCCTTCCGCCTTCTCGACCGCTACCAGAAGGTCATCACCTGCTTCAACGACGACATCCAGGGAACCGCCGCCGTGGCCGTGGCCGGCATGATGGCCGGCTGCCGCGTGACGGGGACCCCGATCAAGGATCAGCGGGTCGTGATCCTCGGCGCGGGCGCCGCCGGCATCGGCATCGCACGCCTCCTGCGCGACACGTTCCAACGCGCGGGCGTCTCGGGCGAAGCGCTCGCGCTCGCGACGGCAAATCTCGACAGCCGGGGTCTCGTCGTGGACGACGTCGAGATCAAGGACGTCCACAAGCGTCCGTTCGCGTGGCCCGCCGCCCTCGCCGCGAAAATGGGCCTCGGGGCGGGCATGCCGCGCGACCTCCTCGCGGTCGTGAGGGCGGTCAAGCCCACGATGCTCGTTGGGACGTCCGGCGAGCCGGGCACGTTCACGGAAGCGATCGTCCGCGAGATGGCCAGGCACGTCGAGCGGCCCGTCGTCTTCCCGATGTCGAACCCGACGAGCAAGACCGAGGCGAAGCCGATCGACATCACGAAATGGACGGACGGCCGCGCGCTCATCGCGACCGGCAGCCCGTTCGATCCGGTTCCGCACGCGGGCAAGCGGATCGTGATCGGACAGGGGAACAACGCGTTCATCTTCCCGGGGGTCGGACTCGGCGTTCTCGTCTCCGAGGCCAAAGAGGTCACGGAAGCGATGTTCGCCGCCGCCGCCAAGCGACTCGCCGACGAAGTGAAGGCCTCCGATCTCGCGTCCGGAAGCCTCTTCCCGTGCACTTCGGAGATCCGGCGCGTGAGCGCGGGCATCGCCGAGGCGGTCGTGAAAGTCGCGCGCGACTCCGGCCTCGGCCGGGACATCGCGGACGCGGAGATTCCGAAGGCGGTCGCCGCGGCGATGTGGGATCCGGCGTACCTCCCGACGGTCGCCGTGCCGCTGCGTTCCGACGTGCCGGCGGCCGATTTCGTCCCGGCGCTCGTCTGAGTCCCGAGGGGCGCCGGCCCGCGGAGTGCCGGCGCCCCGATCGGCCTGATAGCCTCCCCGGCCGATGCCGGAGCGCGCGGACGTCGCGATCATCGGAGCCGGGGTCATCGGCTGCAGCGTCGCGTTCCAGCTCGCGAGGCTCGGAAAGGCGCGCGTCCTCCTCCTCGAAAAAGAGGAGCTCCCCGGCGCCGGATCGACGTCGAAGGCGAACGGCGGAATCCGAGCGCAGTTCACGACCGAGGCGAACATCGCGATGTCCCTCGCCTCGATGGACATCCTCGACGCGCTCGCGCCCGAGATCGGCGACCCGCCGATCTACCGCAAGGCCGGGTACCTCTTCCTGACGGGGGACCCGGAGAAGCTGGCCGCGATGCAGGCGGCGGCCGCGTTCCAGCGCGCGCACGGCGTCGCCGTGGAGGTCCTCGACACGGCGGGCGTGCGCGCCCGGGCTC
>JBAUSZ010000089.1:0-10742 GCA_049581965.1 Thermoanaerobaculia bacterium
GTGCCGATCGACGCGGCGCTTCGGACGCGGGCCGCCGCCTGCGGCGCGGCCGTCGACGACCGGCCCCACGCGCCCGAGCACGCGCTCGAGGTCCAGCTGCCGTTCCTGCAACGCGTCCTCGGGGAAGGGTTCACGTTCCTGCCGGTCGCGGTCTCGGAGATGCCCGCGAAGCTCACGGCCGACCTCATCGGCGAGTTCCTCGGCGAGGAAGGCACGCTCGTTCTCGTGAGCTCGGACCTCAGCCACTACCACGACCTCGCCACGGCTCGCCGCCTCGACCGGGCGACCGCCGACGCGATTCTCGCGCGCCGACCCGAGGACCTCTCCGGCGAGGACGCCTGCGGGTTCTACCCGTTGCGGGGTCTCCTCGAGCTGGCGAGGAGAGGCGGACTCCCCGTTCACCTCCTCGATCTCAGGACCTCGGGCGATACGGCGGGAGACCCCGGGAGCGTCGTTGGCTACGGGGCGTTCGAGGTGAGGGGGGCGAGGGCGGGAGAGGGGATTCGGATTTCCTAGAAGGTCAAGAGGGGTGGGGCCCAGCCCGTCGGTGCACGCGTTTTCTGGGAAGTCCGCCCACGACGAGCCCTCGTTCCCTGTGCGACTGCGTCTCACCAACCCATTCTAAGAAAAGCTCTTATCTCCAGTTTCTCTCTCTTGACGAATCCGGTCCTGTTTAATATCGTACCAATCCAGTTCGATATGTCGTACGGACTCGAACCGGGGAGATCGCGATGTTCAGAATGACCAAGATGACCGACTACGGGGTCCTGCTGCTGACGCAGTTCGCGGCGCGCGAGGACCGGCCCGCGTTCACGGCGCGCGAGCTCGCGCACGAGTCGCGCCTCCCCCTGCCGACCGTCGGCAAGCTCCTCAAGCAGCTCTCGCACGGGGGCCTCCTCGTGTCGCAGCGCGGGACGCGCGGCGGCTATTCCCTCGCGCGCCCCCCGCGCGAGATCTCGGTCGCCTCGATCATCGCGACGCTCGAGGGTCCCGTCTCGATCACCGAGTGCGGGGGCGCCGTCCGCTGCGAGCACGAGAGCTTCTGCGTGACGAAGCCGAACTGGCAGGTCGTCAACGACACGATCCGCGCGTCGCTCGAGGGCCTCACGCTCGCCGACATGACGCGGCCTCTCCCGCCGCGCTTCGCCGTCGCGTCGGCCACGGCGCTCCCCGCGCACCGGAGCCCCGCATGAGCGACGCCCTCCTCGACGACCTGACGCAGCGCGAGTACCAACACGGTTTCGTGACGGACGTCGAGACCGAATCGATTCCGGCCGGGCTGAGCGAAGACGTCGTCCGGCTCATCTCCAGAAAGAAGAACGAGCCCGAGTGGCTCCTCGAGTGGCGCCTCAAGGCGTACCGGCACTGGCTCACGATGGAAGAGCCGACGTGGGCGCGCGTCTCGTACCCGCCGATCGACTACCAGAAGATCGTCTACTACGCCGCCCCGAAGTCCGCCAAGGAGGGCCCGCAGAGCCTCGCGGACGTCGACCCGGAGCTCCTCGCGATGTACGAGAAGCTGGGCGTCCCGCTCCGGGAGCGCGAGGTCCTCGCCGGCGTCGCCGTCGACGCCGTCATCGACAGCGTGTCCGTCGCGACGACGTTCCGCGAGAAGCTCGCGTCCGTCGGCATCATCTTCTGCTCGTTCTCCGAGGCCGTCCGCGAGCATCCCGATCTCGTGCGCAAGTGGCTCGGCTCGGTCGTCCCCTCGCGCGACAACTTCTTCGCGGCCCTGAACTCGGCTGTCTTCTCGGACGGGTCGTTCTGCTACATCCCGAAGGGCGTGCGCTGCCCGATGGAGCTCTCGACGTACTTTCGGATCAACCAGGCCGACACGGGACAGTTCGAGCGGACGCTCATCGTGGCCGAGGAGGGGTCTTACGTCTCCTATCTCGAGGGGTGCACGGCGCCAAAGCGGGACGTGAACCAGCTCCACGCCGCCGTCGTCGAGCTCGTCGCGCTCGACGACGCCCAGATCAAGTATTCGACGGTCCAGAACTGGTATCCCGGTGATCGCGAGGGAAAGGGCGGCATCTACAACTTCGTCACGAAGCGCGGAAAGTGCCTCGGGAGGCGCTCGAAAATCTCGTGGACACAGGTCGAGACCGGCTCGGCGATCACGTGGAAGTACCCGAGCTGCATCCTGATGGGCGACGACTCGGTCGGTGAGTTCTACTCCGTGGCCCTCGCGAACAACTACCAGCAGGCCGACACGGGCACGAAGATGATCCACATCGGGAAGAACACGCGGTCCACGATCGTCTCGAAGGGCATTTCCGCCGGCCACGGGCAGAACACGTACCGCGGCGGGGTCACGATCCTCAAGTCGGCCGTGGGCGCGCGCAACTACTCGCAGTGCGACTCGCTCCTCATCGGTGGGCAGTGCGGCGCTCACACGTTCCCTTACATCGAGGTCAAGAACAGCACGGCGACGCTCGAGCACGAGGCGTCCACGTCGAAGATCGGCGAGGACCAGCTCTTCTACTGCATGCAGCGCGGGATCTCGGCGGAGGACGCCGTCTCCCTCATCGTCAACGGCTTCGCCAAGCGCGTTCTCAAGGAGCTTCCGATGGAGTTCGCGGTGGAAGCGCAGAAGCTCCTGGGTGTTTCGCTCGAAGGATCTGTGGGATGAATCTTCTCGAAATCCGAAGTCTTCATGCGGCCATCGAAGAGGACGGCACGGAGATCCTCCGCGGCATCGACCTCGCGATCCGCGCCGGCGAGGTCCATGCCGTCATGGGCCCGAACGGGTCCGGCAAGAGCACGCTCGCGCACGTCCTGTCCGGACGGCCCGGGTACGTCGTCACGCAGGGGACGGTCTCCTTCCTCGGCAAGGATCTCCTCGCGATGAAACCCGAGGAGCGCGCCCGCGAGGGGGTATTCCTCGCGTTCCAGTACCCCGTCGAGATCCCCGGCGTCTCGAACAACTACTTCCTGCGCACCGCGATGAACGCCGTCCGCAGGCACCGCGGGCAGCCCGAGCTCGACGCGATGGACTTCCTCCAGGTGCTCGACGAGAAGGCAAAGCTCGTCGAGATGGAGGAGGCGCTCCTGAACCGCTCCGTGAACGAGGGCTTCTCGGGCGGCGAGAAGAAGCGCAACGAGGTCCTCCAGATGGCGCTCCTCGATCCGCGCCTCGCGATCCTCGACGAGACGGACTCCGGCCTCGACATCGACGCGCTGCGCGTCGCCGCCGGAGGCGTGAACGCTCTTCGCGACGGCCAACGCGGCTTCCTCGTGATCACGCACTACCAGCGCCTCCTGAACTACATCGTTCCCGACGTCGTCCACGTTCTCTCGGACGGGCGCATCGTGAAGTCCGGCGGCAAGGGCCTCGCGCTCGAGCTCGAGGCCAAGGGCTACGGCTGGATCGAGAAGGAAACCGCGGCCGCGGCGCGATGATGGCGAAGGCCGCTCCCATCCGCGACGGCGTGGACGTCCTGGCGGCGCAGGCCGGGGAGTTCGGGTCCGGACTCGCCGGTCCGCCGTGGCTCACGCGCCTGCGCAAGGCCGGGCTCGCGGCCTTCTCGAAGGCCGGCTTCCCGTCCCTCCGCGAGGAGGACTGGCGGTACACGAACCTTCTCCCGCTCGCCCGCACGGTCTTCGGCCTCGCCCCGCGCGACGTCACGATCGCCGAGCGCACGCAGGCCGTCGAGCTCGAGGCGCGACTCGGGACGCTCGGTCTCTCCTCCCCAGGCCCCCGCCTCGTCTTCGTGAACGGACGGCTCGTGAGGCGCACGGCGCACACGCTTCCGCCCGAGATTCTTTTCGAGAACCTCGCGACCGCGCTCAGGCTCGCCCCCGAACGCGTCGAGAGGGAACTCGTCGCGGCCCCGTCCGCACATCCCTTCGTCGCGCTGAACGACGCATTCCTCGACACGGGCGCTCTCGTGCGGGTCGGCAAGGGCCTCGAGGCGCCGCAGCCCCTCGTCGTCGTCCATCTCTCGACGTCCGCGAGTGGAACGCCCGCGCCTCTCATGTCGCACCTCAGGAACCTCGTCGTGCTCGAGGAACATGCGGCCGCGACCGTGGTCGAGATCTTCCTCGGGGCCGACGAGCTGTCCTTCACGAACGCGGTGACGCAGGCGGTCCTCGGCGAGAACGCGAAGCTGACGCACGTGAAGGTCCAGCTCGAGGGCCTGCAGGCCTTTCACGTCGGGAACCTCTTCCTCTCCCACGCCCGGGGGGGACGCTCGGTCTCGCACGTGTACTCTTTCGGCGCCGCGACGGCACGCAACGAGATCGCCGCGACGCTCTCCGGTGAGGG
This sequence comes from Thermoanaerobaculia bacterium, assembly GCA_049581965.1. Taxonomy (GTDB): domain Bacteria; phylum Acidobacteriota; class Thermoanaerobaculia; order UBA5066; family UBA5066; genus Fen-183. The sequence goes on from JBAUSZ010000089.1 coordinate 4,268, forward strand.
CTCGGGCACCGAGCTCTACGGCCTCTTCGCCGCGGCCTCGGGCCAGCACGTCGACTGCCACACGCTCATCGACCACGCCGCGCCTCACGCGGACAGTGTCGAGCTCTACAAGGGAATCCTCGACGGGACCGGCCGCGGCGCATTCGACGGGAAGATCGTCGTACGCGCCGGCGCCGTGAAGACGGACGCTCGCCAGACCAACCGGAACCTGATCCTCTCGGACGAGGCCCTCGTCGACAGCAAGCCCCAGCTCGAGATCCACAACAACGACGTCCGGTGCACACACGGCTCGACGACGGGCCGCATCGACGCGGACGCCCTCTTCTACCTCCGCTCGCGCGGCCTGTCGGAGGGCGCCGCGCGCGCCCTCCTCACCTACGCCTTCGGGAGCGAGGTCGTCTCGAAGCTCGCGGCCGCCGATCTCCGCGCCCTCCTCGAGGACCGGCTCCACGCCTGGCTGCCCGCGGACAAGGCGGTGACCACATGAAACTCGCAACCGAGACGTCCGTTCCCGGAGTCTCCCCTGTTTTCGACGTCACGAGGATCCGCGAGGAGTTTCCGATCCTCGCGCAGAAGGTCTACGGCAAGCCCCTCGTCTACCTCGACAACGCGAATACGACGCAGAAGCCGCGCGCCGTCATCGACGCCGATCGCCGGTACTACGAGGAGACGAACGCGAACATCCACCGCGGGACGCACTTCCTCTCCGAGAAGGCCACCGCCGAGTACGAGGGCGCCCGGGCGAAGGTCGCCCGGTTCCTCGGTGCACGGGAGCCGAAGGAAATCGTCTTCACGCGCGGGACGACCGAGGCGATCAACCTCGTGGCCGCGGGCTTCGCAAGTTCGATTCTGAAGCCGGGCGACGAGGTGCTTCTCACGGGCCTCGAGCATCACTCGAACATCGTCCCGTGGCAGCTCGCCTGCGGGCGCACGGGAGCGAAGCTCGTCGTCGTCCCGATCACGGATGCCGGTGAGGTCCCCGTCGAGGAGTTCGAGAAACGCCTCGGGCCTCGGACGAAGATCGCGGCCGTTTCCCACGTCTCGAACGCGCTCGGAACGATCAATCCCGTCGAAGAGTTCGTCCGCCTCGCCCACGCGCGGAACGTCCCGATCCTCGTGGACGGCGCGCAGGCCGCGCCGCACGTCCCGATCGACGTCGAGGCCCTCGGGTGCGACTTCTACGCGGTCTCGGGACACAAGATGTACGGCCCGACGGGGATCGGCGCACTCTACGGGACGGAGGCGTGGCTCGAGAAGCTGCCGCCGTACCAGGGCGGCGGCGACATGATTTCCTCCGTCACGTTCGAGAAGACGACCTACAACGAGCTCCCCTGGAAATTCGAGGCCGGCACCGCGAACATCGCCGGCGGGATCGGCTTCGGCGTCGCGGCCGAGTGGCTCCTCGCCGTCGGCGTCCCGGCGGTCGCGGCGCACGAGCACGCCCTCCTCGCCCGCGCGACGGAGGCGCTCTCGGCGATCGACGGCATCCGCCTCGTCGGAACCGCGCGCCGGAAGGCGGCCGTCGTCTCCTTCCTGCTCGGGGACGTCCACCCGCACGACATCGGGACGGTCCTGGACCGCGAGGGCATCGCCATCCGCACCGGCCAGCACTGCGCGCAGCCGGTCATGGACCGTTACGGCATCGGCGCCACGGCGCGGGCCTCGTTCGGGGTCTACAACACTCTGGACGAGGTCGAGGTCCTCGCCGCCGCCCTCCGCAAGGTGAAGGAGCTCTTCGGCTCATGACCGACCTGCGCGACCTCTACCAGGAGGTCATCCTCGACCACAACAAGTCCCCGCACAACTACCGCGAGATGGCGGACCCAAGCCGGATCGCGCTGGGCCACAACCCGCTTTGCGGCGACCGGCTCAAGCTCTACGTGAGGCTCGACGGCGACCAGATCTCCGACATCGCGTTCCAAGGCTCCGGCTGCGCGATCTCGAAGGCGTCCGCGTCGCTCATGACGGACGCAATCAAGGGGAAGACGCTCGAGGAGGCCGAGACGCTGTACGGGAAGTTCCACGAACTCCTCACGGGCCCCCCGGACGTCAAGGCGACCGGCGCCGGCCTCGGCAAGCTCGCGGTCTTCTCCGGCGTCCGCGAGTACCCCGTGCGCGTCAAGTGCGCGACGCTCGCGTGGCACACGCTGGAGAGCGCGCTCAAGAACGTCTCTGAAGTTACGAAAACAGAGTAGATGCTCATGTCCGAAGAGCGTGTTTTCTTGGAAGGTAAGAGGGGCGAGAGCGAAGGCGCAGCAGGCGCGGCAGCGGCCGCCCAACCCGCCGCGCCCGCACCCGCGCCTTCTCAGAAATCTTCCTCTTCGTCCCCCTCTTCCTCTTCAGCAACCTCTTCTTCTCCCTCCCCTCTCGAACAGAGAGTCATCGACGAGGCGCTGAAAAAGTGTTTCGACCCCGAGATTCCCGTGAACATCTGGGAGCTCGGGCTGATCTACTCGGTGAGCGTGTCGCCCGAGGGGGTCGCACAGGTTTCGATGACGCTCACGGCGCCGGCCTGTCCCGTCGCGGGCTCGCTGCCCGGCGAGGTCGAGGCGAAGGTCAAGGCCGTGCCCGGCGTCACGGACGCGAAGGTCGAGCTCGTCTGGGACCCCCCCTGGAACGCCGACATGATGTCGCGCGTCGCGCGCGTCATGCTCGGGATGTAATCGCCTCCGGCCGCCTGAGGGAGAGAACCCACCCCGTCCCGAACGCGATCGCCGATCCGAGGAGCGAGTACCACGGCCACGCGATCAGCTTCCCGAGCGGGAACGGGACGAAGCCCTTCGAGCCCAGCCAGAGCACGAACATGAAGACCGCGGACGTCGCGATCCCGATCATCGCGTCCGTCTGGTTCGCTTTCTTCGCCCAGAGCGCGAGGAGGAAGCCTCCCAGGAGGCCGCCCGCCGTCACGCTCGCAAGACCGAGAGCGACCTGCACGGCCGGGACGTGCTGCGGCAGGCGCGAGAAGCCGACCGCGAGCCCCGCGAGGACGAGCGTCCAGAAGAGGGTCAGCACCTTGCCGAGGACGAGGCCGCGTCGGCCCTCGACGTGCTTTTTCCCGAGGATCGGCGCCACGATGTCCATCGCGAGCGCCGAGGCGAGCGAGTTCAGCGCCGACGACTCCGAGCACATCGCGGCCGAGAAGATTCCCGCGACGAGGTAGGCCGAGACGAACGGCGGCAGGCTCTTCACGATGAACGTCGGCAGGATCGCGTCCGGCGACGCGAAGCCGCCGGGTCCGACGGGCGCGCCGCCGTAGAACGCGAACAGTGCGACGCCGAGCGCGAGGAACAGCGTGAACTGCAGGATCACGAGGACGCCCGAGCCGATGAGCGCCTTCTGCGCGTCGCGCAGGCCGCGGCAGGCGAGCAGCCGCTGCACGATGAGCTGGTCGGCGCCGTGAGACGCCATGGCGAGGACCGCACCACCAATGACACCGGCCCACAGCGTGTACGGTTCGGAGAGATTCTTTGAAAGGTTGAAAAGGCGAACCGGCTGCCCAAGCTCCGTGCACCTTCTGAGAATCCCTCCGAATCCCCCATCTATTGAATGCACCAGGACCCATAGAGCCATGGTGGCCCCGGAGATGTAGACGATCACCTGGATGAGGTCGATCCAGATGACGGCCTTGATGCCGCCGACGTACGTGTAGAGCGCCGTCGCGGCCGCGAGGAAGAGGATCGCGGCCCACACCGGCACGCCGAGAATGAGCGCGATGGGGATGGCCGGGACCGCGAGGCGGACGCTCGCGGCCATGGCGCGCGTGACCATGAAGATGACCGACGTGAAACGCCGCGCACCGACGCCGAAGCGCCTTTCGAGGAGCGCGTAGGCCGTCGCGATCTCGCCGTGGAAGTAGCCCGGCAGAAGGAGGAACGACACGGCGATTCGGCCCACGAGGTAGCCGAACGCGAGCTGCAGGAACGTGAAGCCCGAGCGGTAGGCGTCGCCCGGCACGGAGAGAAACGTCAGGGCCGAGGTCTCCGTCGCGACGATCGAAGCCATGACGGCGCCCCAGGGCATCGCATGGCCGCCGAGGAAGTAGTCCTTTGCGTCCTTTTGGCCCTTTCCGAGCCACGCGCCGAGGACGTTGATCCCCGCGAGATACGCCGCGATCGCGACGAGCGTCGGCAGCCCGAGGGAGAGGCCTTCCATGCGCGCGCGATGATCACACACGCAGACGGCGCGGATACACTCCGTCCGTGGCCGCCGCCGTGGAACGCAACAGGCTCCTTTCGGAGTTGGCCGCGCTCTGCTCGGCCCACCCCATGGACGAGAAGATCCTCCTCGTCCCGTCCTTTCCCGTCGGCCAACAGATCCTCGACGCGCTTGCCCGCTCCGGCTGCGCCCACCTGAATCTGAGGCCCGCGACCGTCTTCTCGCTCGCGCACGCGATCGCGGGACCCGCGCTCGCGGCGGAGGGCCGACGGCTCCTCTCCCGCGCCCAGCTCCTCGCGGTCGTCGAGACCGCGTGCGACGAAGTCCTGAAGGACGACTCCTATTTCGGGACGCTCCGCGGGAGCGTCGGCCTCCACCGCGCGCTGCACCGGACGCTCGACGAGCTGCGCCGCGCCGGCGTGACGCCCGCGGCCCTCTCCGCCTCGGCCTTCGAGGACCCGCGGAAGGCCCGCGAGCTCGCGGCAGTTCTGCGCGCTTTCGAGACGTGGTTGGGCCGACTCGGTGCGACGGACCCCGCGGAGGTCTTGCGCCGTGCAACGGCGGCCTGCACCGGCGGGCCCCCGCCCGGTCCGATGCGCGTCCTGCGGCCCGCGGGGCTCGAACTGGCGCCTCTCGAGGAGGCGTTCCTCGCGGCATGGGCGCCTGCCGTCGTCCCCCTCGCCACGGACGTCTTCGACGGCGCGCGCCTTGCCCCCGCGCTCGAGTTCGCGAGCGCCCTGGCGGAGGAGAATGAGGTCCGCGCCGTGTTTCGCCGGATCCTCGACGAGGACCTCGCGCTCGACGATGTCGAGATCGTCTTCGACGACGACGCGACGTATCGGCCGCTCGTCCACGAGCTCGCGGGCCAATACGGCGTCAGGTGCACGCTCGCGGACGGCGTCCCGGTCGCGTACTCGCGTCCCGGACAGGGCATTCTCGACGTCCTCGACTGGATCGCGCACGATTTCCGGGCCGCTGCGCTCGAGCGCCTGCTCACGGACGGGCGCGCCGACCTCGCGCCGTTCCAGCCCCCGGGGGCCCGGATCGGCGGCGTGCGGGCGGGCCGGCTCCTGCGCCGCGCGCGTGTCGTCGCCGGAGCTGCTCGCTATGCGCCGCGGCTCGACGCGCTCGTCGAGAAGGAGCGCCTCACCGCGGCCGCGGAGGATCCTGAGGGTCCCTCCGAACGTGCCCGTACCGAGAGGCTCGCCGCCGCGGAGATCCTGCGGGCCTTCGTGAGCCGCCTGCTCGCGGCCGTTCCGCCCGTCTCGAAGGGCGCCGTGTCCCTGCCGGCTCTCGCCGGCGCCTGCGGCGACATCGTGCGGACTCTTCTCGCGCGCGCGAGCGCGCTCGACGGTGCGGCCGCGGAGGCTCTGCAGGATCTGTTCGAGCAGCTCGCCGACCTGCCCGAACGCCTGCTCCCGCTCGCGGAGGCGGCGGGTCGCCTGCGCGAAGCGGTCCGGAGCCTCGCCGTCGACTCCGCGACGTCCGCACCAGGACACGTTCACGCGGCACGAATCTCACGTGCGGGCTGGTCGGGCCGCCCCCTCACCTTCGTGCTCGGCCTCGACGAGGCTCGCTTCCCGGGTCCCCCGCGGCAGGACCCCGTCCTTCTCGACTCCGAGCGCGAGGCCATCAACCGGACGCGGCCCGGAACCCGTCTCGCCCTGCCCGGAAGGGCGCGCACCGAAGAGCAGACGGCGGCGCTGCATGCGCTCCTCGCACGCGCCCGGGGGCGCGTGGTCCTGAGCTTCTCGAACCGCGACATCCTTCAGGACGCCGAGCGTTTTCCGTCGCCGGTCCTTCTCGGCCTGTTCCGGCTGCGCGACGGAAACGAGCGTGCCGGCTGGGACGCCTTCGCGCGGGCGCTTCCGCCCCCCGCGACCTTCGTGCCCGGGGCGGCGCCCCTCGACGAGGTCGAGTGGTGGCTCGCGCAGATTCGCACGGCGTCCTCTGCGCCCGGTCTCGCGGCCGAAGTCGAGAGCGCCTACCCATGGCTCCTCGGCGGCGCACGAGCCTCGGAAGCGCGGGCGAGCGTCGCGTTCACGCCGTGGGACGGGCGCCTCACCGCCGACCCCGCCGACCTCGACCCGCGCCTCACGCGCGAGCCCCTCTCCGCCTCCCGCCTCGAAAAGCTCGCCAAGTGCCCGCGCATGTACTTTTACGAGTACGTCCTGGACCTGACGCCGCCCGAGGAAGACCGCCCCGCCGGCGAATGGCTGAACGCGCGCGAGTTCGGAAACCTCCTGCACGAAGTGCTCTACGACTTCATGACGGGCCTCCGCGCCGAGGCCCTCCGGCTGGACCCGGCGCGCGACGCCGC
>JBAUSZ010000090.1:0-7294 GCA_049581965.1 Thermoanaerobaculia bacterium
GTACCGACCGCCCGACGCGACGGTGCCCGCCGCGCCCGCCGCGTCCAGGGCGAACGTCAGGCCGGTGTAGTAGGGCGCATCGGGCGTCGCGGCCAGATCGACGACGACGGAGAGTCCGGCGCGCGCCGCGCGCGCCACGGCGACCGCCCGGCCGAGCCGCTCCGCCTCCACCGTCACCCCGGCAGCCCGGAAGAGATCCGACGACGGGTCGAACCCCCGGAGCAGCCCGTCGGCGATCTCGGCGGAGGCGGGAGACGAGGCGCCATGCTCCCGCAGAAGCTTCGCGAGGGAGGTCACCCGACGCTCCCGCGCGCCCCGCATCAGGGAGTCGAGACGTTTCCCGTCCGGCCCGGCCGAGCCCGGAGCGGCGGCCGCGATCACCTTCCTCAGAAGCCCCGCGTGTCCCAGCGTGAGCCGGAGCCTCCCGGCCGGGAGGACGTCCACGCACGTGAGGAGGAGCCTCAGCATCTCCTCGTCCGCCTCGAACCGCCCGTCGCCGTAGCGTTCGGCGCCGACCTGCGCGAACTCGCGGGGCCGGCCGACACCCGTCTCCTCGTCGCGCACGACGTCGCCACGGTAGAAGAGCGAGACGGGCGCCGCGAGGTCTCCGAGGCGCGGCGCAACGACGCGAGCGGCCATCGGCGTGAAGTCCGCGCGGAGGGAAAGCGTCTCTCCTTCGCGATCCAGAAACCGATAGAGCCGGTCGTCGCCCTCGGCCGTCACCCCCTCGTACGGGTCGGCGTAGTCCAGGACGGGCAGGATGACCTCGCGCAGCCCGGCAGAGCGCAGGACTCTCACGACCGCGTCCTCCGCGACGCGACGCCGGTCCGCCGCGTCGAAGAGGAGCGCCTGGACCCCGCGCGGCAGGTTCGGGTCGGGGCGGTCGACCTTCACGAGACGGTCTCCGGCGCCGAGGCTCGAAGGGACTCTTCGAGAAGGTCGAAAGGGGCGCGGCGGTCTGCGGGCAGCCTCCGGAGCAGATCCTGCGGACCGGTCGCGCGTCCGGTGAAGCGGGCGGCTTGTCCCGCCGCTTGCACGAGCAGGAGCACATGGCCGTCCACGACCCGGCAGCCGGCGGCGCGGGCCGCGCGCACGAGGTCCGTGCCCCCGGGCCGGTAGGGCGCGTCGACCACGAGAACGCCCGGACGCAGGAACGCCGGCGGACAGGGAATGGAGTCTCCCTCGCGGAGGCCGAGGGGCGTCGCATTCACGACGACGCTCGGCACGGGGAGGGAATCGGAAGATCTCTTCGAATGGAAGACGGCCCCGGTCTCGGCCGCGAGCCGCGCGCCGCGTTCCTCACCGCGGTTCACGAGGTGGACCTCGTATCCCTTCATTCTCAGAACATCCACCGCGACCCGGGCCGTCCCGCCCGCGCCGAGGACGAGCGCGCAGGCATCGGTCTTTCCCGCCTTCACCTTCTCGGGGCGCTCCGGGATCACGCGCTCGAATGCGGCGCGGTCGGTGTTCGCGGCCCGGAAGCGCACCGGCGCGCCCGGACCGGACGATCGCACGAGCGTGTTGACCGCTTTTTCCTCGGCGTCTGCGAGATGCGCCGCTTCCTCCTTGAACGGGACCGTGACGGATGCGGCAACGAGGGGAAGGCCGAGGGTGTCGAGCCCGGCGAGAAGAGCCGGCAGATCCGCCCCGAGCGCCCGGAGCGCGAACGGTACGTAGAGCGCGTCGAGCCCCAGCGACTCGAAATTCGCGTTGTGGATCGCGGGCGAGAGGGAGTGCGACACGCGGTCGCCGAGGAGCGCGAAGAGGCGACTCACGGGGCGCGGGCGGGCGACGCCGTAGACCTCCGAGAGGTCGAGGGCGGCGAGCTGCCCCGGCGCGGTCGCATGCCCCGGACGGAGCGCGCCGTACGCGAGCGCCGCCCCGAGGTACGGCGAGAGGACGCGAGTCGGGATCCCGGCTTCCCCCATCCCGAACGCGGCGAGGCGTCCGCCGCGATGCGCGGCCTGCAGCTCGAGCAGGCGCAGCACGTCCGAAATGTCGTTCGCGGTCGCGACGAGCTTCACGAATCGCGCCTCGGTGGCGAGCATGCGGGCGACCAGAGCGCTCAGATCGGGAGGGATGCCTCCAGGGTCATGGAGAGAGAGAATTTTCCTTGAAGGGTGAATGCGGCCGGCTTCGTCTCCACCGTCGCGGCGGAATTCCACGTCGACGAAATCGAATCCCGCAAGGAGGGCACCCTCCAGGAACCTCTTCTCCTCCTCTCGGCTTCCCCTGAATTCGCCGCCCTCCGCTGCAGAGCGGACGGTGGCGATCAGCGTCGTTCCGGCGAAGCACGCGCGCAGCGCGCCGAATTCCGGCTCTTCGGACATCCCGTCGAGGCGCAGCTCCACCGCCGCCCCCGGCGGCAGGCTCGCAGCTTCCTTCGCGGCCCCGAAGGCCTCGGCGTTCGTCGCCGGGGCGAGGGACGCGACGAGGAGAGTCTTTTCAGCGGTCAGGCCCAAACGAAAAACCCTCCGGTTCCGGAGGGGCTGGGGTGACTTCGTGAACGACCCTGCGCCTCCGGACCTCGATCGGGCCGGCGGCGCGAGGCGCTGCCGGCTCAGGTGTGGTGGCTGTGCCAGTGGCGCGAAGCAAACGTCATGGAACGCGCATTGGACCCCGCCGGGCCCCGTGCTGTCAAGCCTTCCGCTTCCAGCGGACGCCCTGGGGCGTGTCCTCGAGGACGATCCCTTTCGCGAGAAGCTCGTCCCGGAGGGCGTCGGCGGCCTTGAAATCCCGGGCCTTCCGCGCAGCTTTCCGGGCCTCGAGGCGGTCCAGGATCCACGGCTCGTCGGAATCGGGAGGTCCGGAGAGACCCGGGGATTTCTGAGAGGGTGAAGAGAGCGTGCCGCGGCCGGCCGTCTCGTCCATGACCCCGAAGATCTTCCCCGCGACGTCGTGGAGGAGACCTCGCGCCGCCGCGGTGTCGGCCGGCGACAGGTGCCCCGCCTCGAGGTCGACATTCGTGGACTTCACGAACGAGAACAGCGACCCAAGGGCTCCGGCGGTATTCAGGTCGTCCTCGAGGGCTTCGAACACAGCCCCGCGCGCCCCCGCGACTCGCCGCGCGAAGCCCTCCTCCGCCTCCGAATTCACTTTCAAAGGAATCTTCTCTTCTCTTTCTCTCTCCCAGAGCCTCAGATCGAGAGAATCCAGCCTCTCCAACGCGGATGCCGCGCCCCTGAGCGCGTCGAAGGTGAAATTGAGCTTCTGGCGATAGGGGACGGACTGGAAAAGATACCGGATCGCGCGAGGGGAGTGACCCTTTTCGACGAGGGCGGGTAGCGTGAAGAAGTTGCCCTTGCTCTTCGACATCTTCTCGCCGTCGACGATCAGATGCTCGGCATGGAGCCAGTACCGCACGAAGGGCTTGCCCGTCGCGCCCTCGCTCTGCGCGATCTCGTTCTCGTGGTGCGGGAAGATGTTGTCCACGGCGCCCGTATGGATGTCGAGCGTCTCGCCGAGGTACTTCATCGACATCGCGCTGCACTCGAGGTGCCAGCCGGGGCGCCCGCGGCCGAGCTCGGTCGTCCACGTCGCGGATTCGGGCTCGCCCTCCTTGGCGGCCTTCCACACGGCGAAGTCGCGCACGTCCTCCTTCTCGTACTCGTCGTCTGCGACGCGCGCACCGCGTTTGACGGCCGAGAGGTCGATCTTCGAGAGCTTCCCGTAGCCGGGAAACGTCGCGATCCGGAACCAGACGGAGCCGTCGCTCTCGTACGTGTGGCCGCGCGCGGAAAGCTTCTTCACGATCTCGACCATCTCGGGGATGTGGTCGGTCGCGCGCGGGTAGACGGCAGCGGGGACGACACCGAGGGCCTTCAGGTCCTCGAAGAACGTCGCGACGTGCCGGTCCGTGAACTCCCTCAGCTCGAGCCCCGCCGCGACGGCGCCGCGGATTGTCTTGTCGTCGATGTCGGTCAGGTTCATGACCTGGGTGACCTCGTACCCCAGCGACCGCAGGACTCGGCAGAGAACGTCCTCCCAGACGAACGTGCGGAGGTTCCCGATGTGGGCCCGGTCGTAGACGGTCGGGCCACACGTGTAGAGCCCGACCTTCCCGGGCACGAGCGGCCGGAATTCTTCCAGCGAGCGGGTCAGCGTGTTGTGGAGCCGCAGCGGCACGGGGCCGGATTCTCCGGCATCCGGGCCTCCGCCGCCAGCGGCCCGGCGCAACCCCTGTGCTATAAGACGCAAACGCTCATGTTCCGCACACACGCGGCCCCGCCGCTGCTCCTGCTCGTGGACGACGATCCCTATCAGGCCGAGGTCGCGTCCTACATCGCGTACGAGCTGGGTTGCGAGTTCGAAAGCGCGCTCTCGGGCACGGAGGCGCTCCAGAAGGTGGACGCGCGCCGGCCCGACGTCGTCCTCCTGGACGTGCGGATGCCCGACCTGTCGGGCTACGAGGTCTGCCGCCGCATCAAGACCGCCTCGCAGACCGCCGGAACGCAGGTCATCTTCGTGACGGCCCGGACCGAGGAGGAGGACCTGCTCCAGGGCTTCGAGGCCCTCGCGAACGACTACGTCACGAAGCCCTTCTCGGCGCGCGAGCTGAAGGCCCGTGTGAAGAACGCCCTGCGCGTCAAGCAGCTCGTCGACGCCTTGCAGGCCCGTACCGCCATCCTCGAGCTCGAACAGGAGATCTCCTCGCGGCTCGAGGACGAGGGAATCTCGTTCGAGGAGATGCGCGGCCGGCTCCTCGTCCCGATTCTCGACCGGATTGCCGCCGTGTTCGGCGCCGACGGCGTCACTTTGCACGTGCGCAGGCCGGGACACGGCGAGCTGCATGCCGCCACGTCCACGACGTGGCCGGGCGGCGCGCCTCCCGCCTACGTCGCGGCGCTCGCCCTCGACGAGGACCCCCGCTTCGGCCGGGCGCCCCGACTCGCGGGCAGCGCGGACGAGGATTGGACCGTCGCCGCCGCTCCCCTGTTCGCGGGCAGCGAGCTCATCGGCACGCTCCGGCTCCACCGCCGCGGGCCGGCGCCTCCTCCCGGCGCCTCCCACGAACTCGAGCATCTTCTCGACTTTTCGGGCCATTTCGGGCGCGCGCTCAGACGCGTCCAGGTTCTCGACGAGATGCGGGCGAAAGCCGGGGTCTGACCCCTACCAGACGCCCAGTTTTTGCCGCTTGAGGACCTTTCGAAGGATGAGTCCCTTCTTGAGGGTCGAGAGTCGATCCACGAACAGGCGCTGATCCAGGTGGTCCACTTCGTGGCAGAACGCCCGCGCGAGGAGATCGCGACCGTCGAGCATGCGCTTTTTTCCGCGCTCGTCGAAGGCCTCGATCGTCACGCGCTCCGGCCGCTCGACGGTCTCGACGAGATCCGGAAAGGAGAGGCAGCCCTCCTCGTCACGTACCGTCCCCTGGGCGTCCACGACGGCGGGGTTGACGAGGACGAGGACCTGGGATGGGTCCTTTCCCACGGAGAGGTCCACGATCGCGACGTTCCGGTTCACCCCGATCTGCGGTGCCGCGAGACCGAGGCCCGGCGCGGCCCAGCAGGTCTGCTTGAGGTCCTCGATGAGCGCGAGGAGGGACGGATCTCCGAAATCGGTCACGGCCTCGTTGCGGGCCACGAGCCTCGGGTCCCCGTACTTGACGATCTCGCGGATGGCCAACCGCGTTTCCTTTCGAATCGGGCATGATCCCCTTTTGGGGAGCGGCTTCGGCGCGCCGAGAGTGCCGGTGACGCCCGGTCGTGGTCAAGCGTCCCCGCCGGGGGACGACGCAGGGTCCGGAGAGTGGTATGCGCGTCGCATGGGAAGGAGACGGAGAGACGCGATGAGGCCCGCCACCCGCACGCCCCGAATCGTCGCCCTCGTCGCGGCGGTTCTCGTGCCGGCCGCTTCCGCCCTCGCCCAGCGCGAGGGCTACACGTACCTGTCCTACGTGGGTTCCGAGGTCTCGCTCGTTTCGCCAGCCGACGAGGACACGTCGGCGCGCCCGAACACGCCGGTGCTCCCCGGCGACGTCCTCGTCACGGGGAACGCATCGCGTGTCGAGGCGGTACTCGCGGACGGCAACGTCGTGCGTCTCGACGGCCGCTCGGAGCTTCGGTTCGAGCGGCTCAACCGCACCTTCGAAGCCGACGACGACCGCACGGTCCTCGCCCTCGCGCGCGGCACGATCGCCGTCGAGGTCCGCGAGGTCTCGACCCGTGAGCGCGCCCTCCGCGTCGACACGGACGACGCCTCGATCGTCTCGCCCGCCCGCTCGCTCTTTCGCGTGGATGCGGGCCGCCGCGGGACCGAAGTCTACGTCCTCGGCGGCAGGGTCGAGGTGAGCGGCCGGGGCGGGCGCGCCCTCGTGCGGGCGGGGCAGTACGCCTTCGTGACCGGTGACGCAGAGATCGAGCTCGAGACTGCCGGCGCGCCGCGCGACCGGTTCGCGCGATTCCTCGACGAGCGTCGCGATCGCGCCGACCGTCGCGACGTGACGCGGTACGTCGACTCCGAGTACTCCTACGATTCCGACGCCGCCTCCTTCGACGACTTCGGCTCGTGGACGTACGTCGGCTCCCTCGGCTCGTACGGCTGGCGGCCGAACGTGGACCCGGGCTGGACGCCCTACTCGCTCGGGACCTGGCGCTGGACGCCTTCCGGGCTCACGTGGGTTTCTTACGAGCCGTGGGGTTGGCTCCCCTATCACTACGGATCATGGGCGTGGGACGCCGCGCTGGGCTGGACCTGGATACCGGGAGGCCTCTACGCACCCGCCTGGGTCTACTGGACCTACACGCCGGAATGGACGGGCTGGTGCCCGGCCGGCTGGTACGGCTACTACGACCACTACTACCGCTCGACTCGTGCCTGGCGCGGAAACGAGCGTGGCCTGTCCTGGCTCCCCCAGCTGCGCGGGCGGGTCGAGGTCGCGCAGATCGACCGCCGTGGCTGGAACTTCGCTCCGACGTCGCGTCTGGGGGCACGCCTCGACCCGGCCCGAGACGTGACACGAGGGGACCGCATTTCGTTCCCGCGCGGGCAGACCGTCGTCGTCGCGACGGCGCCCCTGCGCGTCGCGCGCGGCCTCAACCCCGCATCGTCCGTGCAGGAGGCCATCCGGCGCATCGCGCTTGGGGAAGTGCCGGCCCGGGGCGCCGTGAACGAAGGACTCGCGTCGATCCTCCGCCGGGACCGCACTCTCGACGCGGCGGGCCAGGAGGAGTTGCGCCGCTCGGTTGCGCGGGCGGGGCGCGACCTCGGACCGAGGACGCAGTCCTCCGGGACCCTCGGGCGCCCCGGGGGCGTCGAGGCCTGGCGCGAGATGACCGGCCGCCCCACCGTCTCT
>JBAUSZ010000091.1:0-4864 GCA_049581965.1 Thermoanaerobaculia bacterium
GGAACGGGCGCCGCGGCCGCGGCGCCGACCGGGCGGCCCTCCTTGTCCACTGCGGACACGCGCCACAGGAACGGCCCGCCGTGCGGCATCGCCGGCGAAGGGATGAGGAGGTTCGGCTTGTTGACGACCTCCGTGCGCACACGCTTGAGTCCCTCGGGGCCGCGTTCGTAGAGAGTGTGGACGTAGAGCGCTCCCGGGATCTCCTTCCATACGAACTTCACGCCCGCGTCGCCTGCCGAGGCGTGTCCCTCGAGGTCCACCAGCCCCTTCTCGGCGGCGCCGATTGAGAAACGTCCCTGGGCCGACGTGACGGTCCAGCCCTCGGCCGAGTCGAGCGAGCCTTCGCTCGTGGGCGGCGCCGAGGCTCCACCGCTCTGCGCATCGAGGAAGAGGCGACCCGTGTTCGTGAACCCGCGGACGCCCCACTCGTACTCGCCCTCCGCGAGCGAGTTCCAGAGCGCCGCCGGCGGGCTCCAGCGCGTGTCGGTCGTGTAGGCCCAGCGCCAGCGCGCGCCGGGAGTCACGCTCCTGAGGCCGATCCCGTAGCGGGCGATGCCGGGCACGGGAATCCACGAGAAGGTGGGAGCCCCGAAGGCGGGCGCGAAGGCGGCCCCGGCCGTGGGCGACACGAGGCGGAGGGTCTTCTGGCCCTCCTCGACGTAGATCTGGACCGCCGGCGACGAGAGGTTGTTCGGGGCGAGGACCGCGAGCGAGATTTCGTGGTTTCCCGAGAGGAGCGTCGGGAGGCTGATCGCGTTCGAGACCGACGTCGGCGTGCCATTCTGGAGAGGAACCGTCGCCGTCTCGACGAGGATGCCGTCGAAGAACCATCCGACGAGGAGGTCCCCCGTGCCGCTCCCGATCACGAGACCCTGGGCGCGCAGCGAGTCGCCGCGTCCGACGAGCGTGCCGGACGGCGGGTACACGATCGAAATGCGCGTTGCGGACGCCGTCGAAAGGAGCGAGTTCGCCGCCGTCACCGTCACCGACGCGGTCGCCGTGTCCGTGTAGCCCGAGCCGTCCGGGGCCGCGCGGAAGGTCCGATCGGCCAGGACGACCGGTGGCGTGCCCGCCCTGGCGAACTGCTCGCCCGTCACGAGGACCGTATTCGAGACGCTGACGGTGCCGCGCGCGGGCAGCGTGAGGGCGAGCGGCTCCTCGACCGAGCCGAGAACGGACCCCGCGCGGTCGCGGAGGACGAGCGTATCGCCCGTGATCGTCTGGGGCGCGTCCGCGAGGTTCTGGATCTGGTAGCGCACGGCGACGGCCTGGGACGGCGAGGCGAGGACCGTCGCCGGCGACACGGTCACCGCGATGCCGCCCACCGGAGCCTGCACGACAAGCGGAACGCTGACCGTCTTGGAGATCAGGAGCGCCCGGCGCGCGGCCGGTGAGGCGATCTCGTCCGCGCGGAAGACGAGCGTGTACGCGCCCGGGGGGATCGCGCGGGGCACGGCGAGCGTGGCCGTCTGCGGCACCGCGGGCGTGAGGACGAGCGAGGCCGGACTCAGGTTCGCGCCGGGCGGAAGCTGGACGGCCGTGAGCGAGGCGGAACCCGAGAAGGACCCGATCGCGTCGAGGACGAACGAGAGAGGCGTCGCGCGACCCGCGGGGACGGTCGGAGCGGGTGGGCTCACGCGGACGTTGAAGTCGGCGGGCGGGGGCTGGACGACGACCGTGACGCTCACCGTGTGCGAGACGGTCGTGCCGGCGCCCCCTGCCGCCGAGACGGTGACGGGAATCGTCACGGCGGTCGCGTTCGGAGACGCCGTGAACGTCACGACGGCGGAGCCACCCGCGGCCGGGAACGTGACGGACGCCGGATCGGCGGAGACGTTCGGATTCTGCGGCACCGTCAGCGTGACGGGCGCGTTGAAACCTCCGGTCGGAACCACGCTGAACGTGATCTTTCCCGAGCTCCCCGGTGTCAGCGTGAGCGAGGGCGGATCCGCCGTCACCGTGAAGTCCGGCACCTGCGGAGCCGCGGTCACGCGGATCGAGACGCCCACGTCCTTCGTGGCGCCGGTCGCCGGCGAGAAGCGCAGCGTCGCCGGGTAAATCCCGCCCGCGACGCCGGCCCCGGCGGAGACGGTGAGCGGCGCCGGACCGTACGGGGGCGCCGCGAGCGAGACCGGAGCCGGGACGGTGAATCCCGCCGGCAGGCCCAGGAGATTGACCGTGATGGCGCCGGTGGCGACGTTGCACTCGCGCGGCGGGCCCGTGGCGGACACGGTGAAGCTCGCCGGGGGGCCGCCGGCCTGGAGACTGAGCGGGGACGGCGCCGCGGCGGGCGTGATGTCGGGGTTGATCACCGGGAACGGCACCGTGAAGGTGCGGTCCACGTTCCCGGCCGCCCCGGCCGGGTCGTAGACACGGGCCGTGAGGACCTGCGTCCCGATCGGGGCGTTCGTGGCCGTGAGCTGGAACGAGACGGTTTGTGCCGGCGGCAGGGCCGATAGGGCTGGCGTCGTCACGGCGAGTCCCGCGGGAGCCGAGAGGAGCTGGAGGGCCGGCTGGCCCTGGTAGTTGCCGACCGGCGAGAACGTCACGGCGGGACTCGGGACCGTGAGGCCGCCGTTGCACGCGGCCTGGTTCGTCGGGCCGCCGACGGTCACGGCGATGTCCGGAAGGATCAGCGTGAGATTCGCCGTCGACGTCAGGACGCTCGTGCCGTTCGAGCCGAGCCAGGTCGCCGTCAGCGGGACCTGGTACGTCCCGCCCGTGACGGTGCCGGTGCGGCGGAACGGAAAGGTCAGCGGCGCAAGGAACGGAGGGGGCAGGGTCTGCGGGCCGCCGGCCGTCACGTTCGCCGGCCCGCCGCCGGCGTCGACCCCGAAGACGACGGGCACGCCGGTCTTCGCCTGCTGGAAGCCGAATCCCGGGTCGGTCGTCGTGCGGACCCCGACGTTCACCGTGGCGCCGTAGAGCGTGATGGACGGGTTCACGAGGACGAGGCGAAGCTGAGGCTCGAGAATCGTGAGGGTGAAGGTCGCGGATCCGTAGTTGGGGTCCGTCACGACGGCGCTGTACGTACCCGCGACGGCCGACGCTCCCACGACGATCTGGAAGTTCGCGACGGCGCTGAACGCGATCAGGGTAGGGGGAATCGTGTAGTTGGGCAGGATGGGGTTCGTCGTGACGCCGGCGGGCAGCCCCGTGACCGTCAGGTTGTGAACTCCGGACGTGAGGCCCTGCGCGAAGGCAACATTCGCGGCCACGGCCACCGACTGCGTTGGAAAGACGCTCGCGGAGGCCGGCGTGAGGGTTACGGTCGCGTCCGCGCGGGACCCGACGACCGCGCCAAGGACGAGAGCGCCAACCCCCAGCATGCGGGACCGAACGTTCACCCTCATTTTTTTCCCCCCGAGTTCCTGCGATCCTGCCATGAGACTGCAACCCAATCTAGCGTGGCGCGCGGGGGCCCGCCACCCCGATCCCTTGACGGGAAACGAAATAGTGTTGTCTGGGAGCGCAAAGAACCGGGCGAACGCGCGCCCGGGCGCGACTCAGTAAGATCCCGCGGATGGCCGAACGCCACGTCGTCGTGACGGGACTGGGGGCCGTGACCTCCCTCGGGAAGGACCTCGCGTCCACCTGGGAAGGTCTCGTCGCGGGCCGGAGCGGCATCGGCCCGATCACGCTTTTCGACGCGTCGGCCTTCCGGACCCACCTTGCCGCCGAGATCAAGGAGCTGCCCGGCGGGCTCGAGCCGGCCCTGCGCCGCCGCCTCTCGCGCACGGACGTCATCGGCCTCGCGGCGGCGGCCGAAGCGCTTCTCGACGCGGGGCTCGATCTCGAACGCGAGAATCCGTCGCGCATCGGCGTCGTCCTCGGCGCGGGCGTGTCCGGCCTCCTCGACAGCGAGAACTACTTCCGCGACCTCCTCGCGAGGGGCCCGAGGGGCGCCCGTCCCACGCGCGTCCTGAACCACCCGCCCGACCAGACGACCGACCGGATCGCCGAGCGCTGGGGCCTCCGCGGCCCGCGCTCGACGATCACGACGGCCTGCTCGTCCTCCGCGACGTCCCTCGGCTACGCCGCCGACCTCATCCGCCACGGCTACTGCGACGTCGTCGTGACGGGCGGCGCCGACACGTTCGCGCGCCTGACGCACGGCGGCTTCAACGCGCTGCGCTCGGTGGACCCCGAGGCCTGCCGTCCGTTCGACCGCCGCCGCAAGGGGCTCATCATCGGCGAGGCCGCGGGCCTCCTCGTCTTCGAGGAGGAGGAACGCGCGAAGCGCCGCGGCGCGCGGCTGCGGGCGCGGTTCCTCGGCTACGGCGTGACGTCCGACGCGCACCACATGACGCAGCCCGAGCCCACGGGCGAGGCGGGCGCGCGCACGCTCGCGGCCTGCCTCGCGGCCGCGGGCCTGAACCCCGAGGACGTCGACTACGTCAACGCCCACGGAACCGCGACCCCGCAGAACGACTCCGCCGAGACGGCCGCGATCAAGCGGGCCCTCGGCCCGCGGGCCTACGACATCCCCGTCTCCTCCATCAAGTCCATGCTCGGCCACTGCCTGTGCTCTGCCGGGGCGATCGAGGCCGTCGCGACCGTGCGGACGGTCGAGACGGGCATCGTGCCCCCGACGATCAACTGGGGCGAGCGGGACCCCGAGTGCGACCTCGACGTCGTCCCGAACGTCGCGCGCGAGGCACGAGTGAGAGTCGCCCTCTCGAATTCCTTCGCGTTCGGCGGGAACTCGACGGTCGTCGCCTTCGGAGCCGCGTGAAGGCACCCGTGACCGCCGAGCGAGCGTGAAGAAGCCCGTCGTCGTCGTCACCGGAGCCAGCGCCGTCACGGCGCTCGGCCGCACGCTCGCCGAGACGCGCGCCGCGCTCGCGGCGGGCCGGACCGCCGT
>JBAUSZ010000092.1:0-2852 GCA_049581965.1 Thermoanaerobaculia bacterium
GCTTTCGATGGCACTCGCCGCCGGCGGCGTCGAGGACGGCGCGGTCCTCGCGGTCGGGACGTCCTCCGGCGACATCCGCGGGACGACGGCCTTTCTTCCCGACGAGCAGCTCCTGCGCTTCACGCCGTCGCAGGACTTCGTTCCGGGCGAAGAGGTCACCGTCACGCTCGACCTCTCGCGGCTGCGTGGGGACGCCGGGCGAACGGGCAGCGGCCGATTCTCGACGACGTTTCGGGTGGCGCGATGAGGGTCCGCTCCGTCAACGTCGGGCTGCCGAGGGACGTCACGTTCGGGAAGCGGAAGATGCGGACGGCCATTCTCAAGGAGCCCGTCGCCGGCGCGGTCCCGCTCCGCCGCCTCGGCCTCGAGGGCGACGGCCAGGCCGACCCGAGGTACCACGGCGGTCCCGAGAAGGCCGTCTACCTCTATCCGTTCGAGCACTACGCGTATTGGGCCGACGTCCTCTCTCGCAGGGACCTCGCGCCCGGCGCCTTCGGCGAGAATCTGACGACCGAAGGCCTCCTCGAGACGGACGTGAAGATCGGAGACGTCTTCGAGATCGGTTCCGCGCGGGTGCGGGTCACGCAGCCGCGGACTCCCTGCGCGAAGCTCGGCGCGAAATTCGGGTCCATGACGTTCGTCCGCACGTTCGCGGCGGCCGGCCGGCCGGGCTTCTATCTCGGCGTCGTGCAGGAGGGCATGGTCGAGGCCGGCGACGCGATCGTGCTCGTCTCGACGGCACGGGACCGCCCGACGGTCGCCGACGTCTTCGGGTGAGGAGCTCGGGCTAGAGCGCCGGCGGGGCGAAAAACCCCGCCGCGCCGCGCCCCAGCAGCTTCAGTGCGTCGCGCCTCGAGAGCGCACTCACTCTGCCGATCTTAGCGGCCCGGAGGCCCCCGCCTGTACACTTCGCTTGGAGTCTCCATGGCGCGCTGGGAACGCAAGGAAATCGTCCTCCGCACGACCGCGACGGGGCAGGCGCTCACGGCCCCTGTGTTCTGGTGCCACGGGCGCAACGAGCGCCCGCTCGCCTACGTCCAGGCAAACGTCCACGGGGGCGAGCTGCAGGGCAACGCGGCGATCCTCGCCCTCTTCGACCTCCTCGAGAGGGAAGGTCCCCGCGGCAGCGCGATCCTCGTTCCGCGCGCGAACCCGGTCTCGGCGAACCAGCAGGTCGGCGATTACGTCGCGGGGGTCTTCGATCTCGCGACCGGCCAGAACTTCAACCGCGGCTACATCAACCTCACCGGTCCTTCGCGCGGCAGCTCCGCCTGCTACGTGGACGTCGACGCCTTCGCCGCCGTTCACCGCGACGCGACGCTCGCCGAGATCCGCGACGGCTTCCGCGAAGCGCTGCGCGCGGCTCTCGGGGCCTTACGCGAGGGCACGGGTCTCTGGGGCGTCGAGACCCGCCTCGAACACGCACTCGCGATCCAGCAATTCGCGCTCGAGGCCGACGTCGTCCTCGACCTCCACACGGGCGACCGCGCGCCGCGCTATCTCTACGCGCCCGAGGGCGCGACGGCCGCGACGCGGGCCTTCGGGATCCCGTTCGTCCTCGAGGTGCCGCCGCGCTTCGCGGGAGCGCTGGACGAGGCCTCGTTCGTACCCTGGCAGGACCTCGCCGAGGCCTTCCGCCGCCTGAACCGGACGGACGTCCGCCGCTTCGTCGACGGTTTCACCGTGGAGCTCGGCTCGATGAACGCGTTCTCGATGGCGCAGGGCGTGGAGGACGCCAGGCGGATCGCGTCGGCCCTGCGCTACTACGGCGTTCTCGACGGCGAGCCAGACGATCCCGCGTACCGGATCGTCACCTGCAACGTCAACGACTACCGCTCCATCTACGCGCCGGCCCCCGGTCTCGTGGACCCGGCGATCTCGCCCGGCACGCCGGTCCGCAAGGGCGACCTCCTCGTGCGGATGGTCGACCCGTCCCGCTGTGTCGCGCTGCCGCCGCGCTCGGCGGATGCGATCGTCGAGGTGCGCGCGCCCGAGGACGGCGTCGTCATCCTCTTCCACGCCTTCTCGTCCATTCCGAAAGGTGCGCGCCTGCTCTCGATGATGACGAACGTCCGCCCGCTCTAAGAACAAGAGGAAGAGTAGAGAGAAATTTTCTTTGAATGGTGAGTGCGGCCGGGGCCGCAGGCGCGGCGCAGCGGTCACTCGCGGGCTCGCCCTCCCATCACCTTCTAAGAAATCCCCCTCAAGCTCTATCTCAAATAGCCCAGACTTCTGAGATTCTCGACGTACTCCTTCGGGTCGACGCTCGGAGGCGTGCCCGCGCGCCGGCGGCCCCACGAGGCGACGATTTCCGACGTCGCGGCGCCCTCGACGAGGAATTCACTCCGCGTCTTACCGGCGATGTCGCGCGCCGCCGGGACGCCGAGCACGGCCAGAACGGTCGGCGCGAGGTCCGCGGGCTCCATCGTCCCGGACGCACCGCTTCGCGCGAGAGGGCCGGTCAGCACGACGATGCCGCCCGCCTCGCGCCGCCCGGCGTCGAGGACGAGGACGAGGAGGTCCGCGCTCTCGGCCAGGCCGGGGTTCGAGAGGAACGCGCGGACGGCCGCCGTCTCGGCCGTGAGAGCCGTTGCGAGCGCGACGCGGTCGGCCGCGCCCGTCTCGGGCCCGGCGAGGGCTGAAGAGAGAATGTCGAGGCCCGGGAGATAGACGAGCGAGAGGCGGGGTTTCTCGCGTGCGGAGGCGTCGCGGAACGCGGCGATCGCGAAGGCGTCGAGCCCGCGCGCGTCTTCGACGAGCCGCTCGACCGAACCGGGCTCCGGCGCGAGACGCGACGAGAGTCGCGACGCCCGCTCGGCGGCGTCGGGGGGCCAGCCCTCCCCGACCAGCGT
>JBAUSZ010000093.1:0-2673 GCA_049581965.1 Thermoanaerobaculia bacterium
CCCGCGGCCGGCGGCGCGAGGAGCCCGAGGAGAGCGAGCGCGGCGAGGACGGCCACAGAGGCGCGCGGGAGAATGCGGCGGCGCACCGTCACCTCACAGGTCCGCGTTCGGGTTCGCGACGAAGACGACGGACGGCTCCTGCGGCGACGCCGCGGCGAACTCGTAGACGCGGGCGTTCGGACTCCGCATGCCCTCGATGAGGGGGCGTACGGACGCATCCGGCAAGAGCCCGGCGGCCGGCCTCGGCGTCGCCGGCGCCGGCGCGGCCGCATTCGGCGAGCGCGGGCCTTCCCAGCGGAGGAGACCCGCAAGGCCGGCGGTGAGACCCGCGAGCGCGGCAGCCTGCGCGAGGCGGCGGAATCGCCGGGCGGAGGACGGACCGGCGAGAGGGGTCGGCGTCGTGACGCGGGCGCGGCGGCGCACCTCGTCGAGAACGGCATCGGCGACGCGGCGGGCATCCTCGGCGACGGGAGGCGCCGGCCGGCGGCCGGTAACCGCAGGCTCCGGCGAAGCGGAGGCGGCGAGCGGCGCGAAGAGAAGAGTCGGGTCGAGAGCGGCGGCCTCGGTGGCGCATGAGGCGCACGCCGCGAGGTGTGCCTTCAGCTCGGAGGGAAGAGACGGAAGGGAAGAGGAAGAAGAGATTTCTTCTGAAAGGGAAAGACGGACGGCGGCAAGCACACGAGCAGCCGAGGCGCAGCGACCTCCGCCCTCCCCGCCCTTCATCCCTTCCCCGTCGCTCACCATCTCCCTCTTTGCTTTCCCTTTCGGCAAAAGAATCCGAAAAACCGGACCCTCAATCCCTAGAACCCCGACGTGTACTCGGGATACCGCTTCCGGATCTCGCCGCGCAGGAGGCGACGAGCCTGGAAGAGGTGGTTGCGGACGGTGGACTCGCGACACTCGAGGATGGCGGCGATCTCCCTGCCGTCCTTCTCCTCGAACTCCCTGAGGACGAACACCAAGCGCTGCGTCCCGGACAGAACCGACGCGCAGGTCTCGAACACCCGGCGCACCTCGTCACGGTGGAGGGCCGCCGGCCCGTCCGGCTCGGAGCTCGAACGGGACCCTTTCACGAGCCGAAAGCTCTCGGCTTCGGTGCGCTGGCGCGTGCGGCGTGCGCGCAGCGCGTCGATCGCGAGATTGCCGGCGATGCGAAACAGCCACGTCGAGAAGGCCCACGCGGGGTCGTAGCGGCCGATGTTCTCCCAGACCCTCAGGAACGTGAGCTGCGCGACGTCGCGCGCGTCTTCGGAGTCGCCGAGCATCCGTCTCAGGAACGCGACGACGCCCGGCGTCCGCCTCTCCACGAGGGTCTCAAATGCGTCGACGTCCCCCGCCTGAGCCCGCAGGGCGAGAGCACGCTCGATCGCCGGGGCGTGGGCGCCCGGCGATGCGGACACACCCTCTCCCGGCGCGTCCGGCGCTTCCGCCTGCTCCGAGGGTCTCTTCGAGGCCGTGACGAGATGCATCGCTTCAGCATCTCTTACGTTCGGGGGATCCTTTTCGTCTAGCAGAGAGGGGGCCTCCGGGCCCCGCCGCAGTATAATTCGCCGCGGCGTGGCGTCGCATCATAAATTCTTGTCCGGACTCGACTTGAGCGCCGCACTCCCCGCCGAGGCACCGCTCTTTCCCCTCATTTTCTTGAGGCTTTTCCCGCGCAGGAGCGGCCTCGCGCCGGGCGGCGTGTGGATCCAGGGAGTCTCGCTCGGCGAGGTCGAGGTCGCCCTCACGCTCGCCGCCGAGCTCGCCCGTCAGCGGCCGGGACTGCCGATTCTCATGAGCGCGACGACGCCCGCCGGCGTCGGCCTTCTCTCGCGGCGGCTCGCGCCCTCCGGGGGCGCGTGGCGCCCCTTTCCTCTCGACGTGCCTTTCGCCGTCCGGCGCTTCTTCGACGCCGAGCACCCGCGGCTCCTCGTTCTCGTCGAGACCGAGCTGTGGCCTGCCGTTCTCCGGGAGGCCGGGCGGCGGGGCGTGCCCGTCCTGCTCGCGAATGCTCGGCTCTCCGCGCGGTCGGCGGCACGCTACCGGCGAGCGTCGAGGCTCTTCGCGGGGCCCCTCTCCGCGCTCTCGCGTGTCCTCGCCCGAACGGCGTCCGACGCGGAGCGTTTCGTGGAGGCCGGAGTCCCCGGCGCGCGCGTGACGGTCGCCGGAGACCTCAAGTTCGACCGGCCCGAGGCGTCGCCTCCGCCCTTCGCGGATTCGATGCGCACCCTCGCGGCCGGCCGGCCCATCCTCGTCGCCGGCTCGGCGGCCGGGGACGAGATTCCTCTCGTCCTCGACGTGCGCCGGCGCCTCGCCGAGAGAGCGGCACTTTTCCTCGTTCTCGCCCCCCGCCGACCCGACGACTTCGACGCTGCCGCCCGGCTCGCCCGGGAGGCAGGCCTCCGGGTCGTGCGGCGGAGCGCGCTTGCCGCGGGGGAGAATCCGGAGGCCGACGTCCTCCTCCTCGACACCGTCGGCGAGCTGGCGGGTACCTACTCGCTCGCCGACGCGGCACTCCTCGGTGGCACGTTCGTCCCGAAGGGCGGGCACAACGTGCTCGAACCCCTTCGCGCCGGCGCTCCCGTCGTCCTCGGGCCCTCGATCGAACGGATTCGGGAGACCGTCCACGCGGCTGCAGGCGCCGCGTTCCTCGCGACCGACGCCGCCTCCGCCGCCGCGGCGCTCGCGCCC
>JBAUSZ010000094.1:0-2859 GCA_049581965.1 Thermoanaerobaculia bacterium
GTCGGCGGCCCGATCGCCGCGGCCGCGCGCCGCCTCGAGGCCACCCTGGGCGAGATGCAGGAATTGACCGCGGACGAGGCCCGGCAGCAGGAGCGCCTTCGCGCTCTCGAGCCGCTCGTCGCGATTCGCATCGAGGTCGCGCGCCGCGCCCACGAGGCTCTCGCCGAGGCCGGCCTCCCGGGGGTCGAAGCCCAGCTGAGGGGAGAGAACGCGGCCGAGACGAGCCTGCGGGCCCGCGTCCTGCTCGACGAGATGGCCGCCGACGAGGAACGCGAGCTTCGCGAGCGGACGGCGGGAACGGCGTCCGAGACGCGCGTGACCCTCGCGACGGTGGTCGCCGGGTCGCTCCTCAGCGTCCTGCTCCTCGGGCTCGCGTGGGGACAGATCGCGCGCGACATGGACGCGCGCCAGAAGACGGCCCGGGAGCTGCGCGCCAGCGAGTCCCGCTTCCGGGGCCTCGTCCGGGACGTCCCGGTCGGCGTCGTCGTGCACGGGTCCGACGCGCGGATCACGCTCGCGAACCCGAAGGCGCTCGAGCTTCTCGGAGTCCCGGAGGAGCAGCTCCTCGGGAGAACGTCGTACGACCCGTCGTGGAACGTCGTGGACGAGGACGGCCGCGTCCTTCCGGGCGCCGAGCTTCCCGTCCCGAGGGCGATCACGACGCGCCGGGCGGTGCGCGACGCCGTGATCGGCGTCCAGAGACCGGGGGAAAGCGAACGCGTGTGGCTCCTGATGAACGCGGATCCCGAGGCCTCCATGGACGGCACGCTCCTCCAGGTCGTCTGCACGTTCCACGACATCAGCGAGCGCAAGGCCGCCGAGCTGCGCCTCGAGCAGGCGAACGCGACGCTCCAGCGGCTCTCGCTCGTGGACGCCGTCACGGACGTGGCGAACCGCCGGCAGTTCGACCGCGCCCTCGCGGACGAATGGGCGCGCGCGACGCGGACCGGCAGCTCCATCGCGATCGTCCTCGTGGACGTCGACCACTTCAAGCCCTACAACGACCGCTACGGCCACCCGGCGGGCGACGAGTGCCTGAGGAGCATCGCGTCCGTCCTCGCGCGAACGCTACTGAGGGCCGGAGACCTCGTCTCCCGTTACGGCGGCGAGGAGTTTGCGGCGATTCTGCCGCTCACGGACTCGGACGCCGCGACCGCGGTCGCCGAGCGGATGCGCAAGGGCGTCGAAGCGCTCGCGATGCCTCACGGGGCGGTGCCCCGCGGAATCGTGACGATCAGCGGCGGCGTCGCCTCGAGCCGCCCCGAGATCGACTCGAACGCGCTCGACCTCGTCGCCCGCGCGGACGCGGCCCTCTACGAGGCGAAGGCCTCGGGCCGCAACCGCGTCGTGACGTCGCCCGAGTCGGACGCCGCGCCCGTCAGGCCTTCAGAAGGCTGAGCGGCGCGGCCGCTCCCGTGACCTCGCGGATCGCGGGGCCGACGAGAGAGACGTCGTCGCTGATCACGCTCGCCGCCCCGAGCCGCGCGAGCTGTGCGGCGAACGTGGGATCGTTCACGGTCCAGCAGTGGACGGCGAGACCCTCGGCTTTCGCCCGGGCGAAGAGGTCGTCCGAGACGAGGCCCGCCTGCGGGCCGACGGCGCCGCAACCCTTCGGGAGGTCGGGCCAGAGCGCGCCCTCGGCGCGGCGGGCCGTGGCGTCGTAGTTCAGGCACGTCTCGACGCGCGGCTCGATCTCCCGGATCCGCCGGAGCATGTCGGACGCGAACGAGAGGACGACCGCGCGGTCGAAGAGGTGCATCTGGGCGAGGAGGGCGGCGACGCGGAACTCGAGGAGGCCGGGCCGCGGCGAAGGTCCGGGCTTGAGCTCGACGAGGAAGCGCCCCGCCCTTCCGTAGCGCAGGAAAACGTCGCGGAGCGTCGGGACGAGGCCGCTGAACCCGGCGCGCTCGACGGGCTGCTCGGCGAGCTCGGGGATCGTGACGGTGGCCAGAGGCACGCGACGCCCGCGCAGGACGATCTCGGCGTCGTGGTGGACGACGGCTTCGCCGTCGAACGTCAGGCGGACGTCCAGCTCGAAGCCGTCGGCGCCGTCGGCCTCGGCGCGATCGAAGCTCTCGAACGTGTTCTCGAGGGCCTTCGTCGGGGAGCCGCGGTGCCCGACGACGCGCGTGACGTCGCTTCGGAAGAAGTTCATCGGCTGGATTATCCTCGCCTCCCATGTCGCGAGCGCCGCGCCTCCCCGCGGAGGGGCCATTTCCGGTCCCGCTCGCGACGATCGACTGGCTCGTCTCGCGCGAGAACCCCGCCGTCCGGGCCGTCGCGCTGCGAGACCTTCTCGGCCGGCCGGCGAAGGACCCCGACGTGAAGCGCGCTCGTCAGGCGCTCGCGCGCGATCCGGTCCTGCGCGATCTTCTCGCCCTCGCGCGGGCGCGGCTCGTGCCGTCGCCGCAGGTCCCGCTCGAACGGCGGTACGACGGCGGGATGTGGCTCGCGCTGTTCCTGACCGAGCTGGGAGGCGACGGCGGGCTCGCCGTCCTCGAGCACGCGGGCGACGTCCTTTTCGCGCGCTGGGAGAAGACCTTCGTCGAGATCGAGCGTGGAAAGAGCGAGGGGTTCGACGCGGCGCTCTTCGGCACGGCGCTGCGCGTCCTGGCGCGCGCGGGCCACGGGTCCGACCCGCGCGTCGTGCGCGGGGCCGAAGCGATCGCGCGCCTCGCCCGCACCGGAAAGGGCCGCACGGTGAAGGACCTCCTTCTCTTCGGCGAGCTGGCCGAGGGAGCGCGGACGGAAGCGCTGCGCGGCGCGATCGCGCTCCTCGGGGCGCGGCTCGTCGACGTCGAGCTCCCGGCCGCGCTCGCCGCGGGCGCAAGCCCCGAGATCCTGCGCGCGGGATACCCG
>JBAUSZ010000095.1:0-1710 GCA_049581965.1 Thermoanaerobaculia bacterium
CTCGAGGGGAACCTCGCGCTCGGCGCGCGGCAGGCGCAGGAGGATCCCGTCGTCCGTCGCGACGGCCTCGGCCTCGACGCCCGTCTCCTCGGCGAGAACGCTCGCGAGGGCGAGCGACCAGGGGAGGTTCACGCCGCGTCCGAAGAGCGAGTGCACGACGACGCACGGGTCGCCCAGCTCGTTCGGGAACGTCTCGAAGACGACGAGCGTGTCGGACGCGACGCCGGGCGACTCGAGCGCCTCGCGGCGGATCCCGGCGATGAGCGCGCCCGCCGCGTCCGCGTCGCAGCCGTAGCGGGAATGAAGCAAGTCCGGGAGCGCGGCGTCGTCGAGGCGCTCTGCAATCGTCCGCTTGAGGCGCCCGACGCGCGCGGCGAGCTTCGCCGTGCGGCCGAGGCCTTCACCCCGCCAGAAGGGCATGCGGGCGGGCGCGCCGGCGGCGTCCTCCACGACGACGCGGTCGTGGTGGATGTCGACGGTGCGCCACGCGCGCGAGCCGAGGAGGAAGACGTCGCCGGTCTTCGTCTCGTGGACGAACTCCTCGTCGAGGTCCCCGACGACCGTCCGGCCGTCGCGCAGGACGGCCTTGTAGGTGCCCCGGTCTCCGATCGTCCCGCCGTCGAGGAGGGCCGCGAGGCGCGCGGCCGGAAGCGGCGAGACTCGGTCCGTCGAGCGGTCCCAGACGAGCTTGGGCGCGAGGGCGGCGAAGCGCTCGCGGGGGTATTTCCCCGAGAGCATCGCGAGCGTCTCGACGAAGAGGGACTTCGGGAGCGAGCGGTAGGGCGCGGCACGGCGGAACGTCGCGAGGAGAGAGGCCGACGTCGGCGCGTCGGCGCCGCGGCCGACGACCTCGGCGACGATCTGCTGGGCGAGGACGTCGAGGGGAAACTGCGGGGGGCGCGTCTCCTCGACGTCGCCCTCCCGCATCGCCTCCACGGTCGCGGCACACTCGAGGGCGTCGTCGAAAAAGAGCGGGACGAACCGCCCGCGCGACGTCTGCCCGACGAGGTGGCCGGAGCGCCCGACGCGCTGGAGCGCCCGCGCGACGCCTTTCGGGCTGCCGAGCTGGACCACGGAGTCGATCTCGCCCACGTCGAGGCCGAGCTCGAGGGAGCCCGTCGCGACGAGAACGCGCAGGGCCCCGGCCTTGAGGTCGCGCTCGACGTCCTCGCGGACCGCCCGCGCGACCGAGCCGTGGTGCGTCGGGACGGACTCTCCGAGCTTCTCCTCGAGCTTCGCGGCGACGCGCTCGGCCTGCCGGCGGTTGTTGCAGAAGACGAGCGTCGTCCGCCGCGTCGCGGCCTCGGCCGCGATCGCCTCGACGGCGGGCTCCCATGCCGAGCCCTCCTCCGCAGGCCCGGCTTCGCCCTTCGGCGAGAGAACGGCGAGGTCGAGCGTCTTTCGTGCGGGGACGACGAGCGGCTCCACGTGATGCGCGCCGCCCACGAAGGCCGCGACCGCCTCGACGGGCTCCACCGTGGCCGAGAGGGCGACGCGCTGCGGCGCCTTCCCGCCCGCTTCCAGGACGACGTCCTCGAGGCGCTCGAGGGAGAGGGCGAGGTGCGCGCCGCGCTTGCCGCCCGCCACGGAGTGGACCTCGTCGAGGATGACGGTCTTCACCGTCGCGAAGAGCGAGCGCCCGGCGCCGGTCAGGAGAAGATCGAGCGACTCGGGCGTCGTGATGAGGACGTCGGGCGGGCGGCGGAGCTG
>JBAUSZ010000096.1:0-1979 GCA_049581965.1 Thermoanaerobaculia bacterium
GCGGCGGCGAGCGTCTTCTGCCACTTTCCCAGGAGCTCGACGACGAGGTCGCCGATCCTCAGGAGGTTCTCCCGACTGGAGCCGCCGAGGTGCGGCGTCATGAGGACGTTGGGAGCCGAGAGTAGCGGGCTGTTCGGGTCGGGCGGGTCGCTCAGGAAGACGTCCGTCGCGTAGGCGCGCACCTTCCCGGACGCGAGCGCCTGGGCCAGGTCCGCCTCAACGACGATCGAGCCGCGGGCCGTGTTCACGATCACGACGCTGTCCTTCATCCTGGCGATCGTGTGCTCGTTCACGAGGCCGCGCGTCTCGGCGGTCGCCGGGACATGGAGGCTCAAGTAGTCGGCGCGCTGGAAGAGCTCGTCGAGGTCGTCCACGAGGACGGCGAGCGCGTGGTTCGCGATCTGCGGGTCGTAGGCGAGAACCTTCATCCCGAAGGCCTGCGCGCGGCGCGCGACCTCGGTGCCGATCAGACCCGCGCCGACGAGGCCCAGCGTCTTGCCGTAGAGCTCGGAGCGCTTGAGCTCTTTCTTGAGGAACCGCCCCTGCTTCATCCCGTTGTGCCCCTCGACGAGGCGGTTCGGAATGGCGAGCATGAGCGCCATCGCGAGCTCCGCCACGGCGACCGACGAGGCGCGCGGCGTGTTCTTGACGTCGATCCCGCGCTCGCGGCAGGCCTGGATGTCGACATTGTCGAGGCCGACTCCGCCCCGGATCACGAGCTTGAGGTTGGGTGCCCCGCTCAGGAACTCGCGCGTCACTTTCGTCTTCGACCGGACGAGGACGACATCGGCGTCCTTCAGGCGGGCGCCATCCGTGAGCACCTCGCCAAACGGGGCGAGACGACCGGGAAGAGACTCGTCGAACGAATCGGCGATCAGAATCCTCATGGGCGATCCTCCTGCTCTCGGGAGGTCCTCACCGGCGAAGCCGGCGGAACACCTCCCCCTCAGAAGCTGAGGGCCGCGCGGACGGACAGCCATGATGAACCCGTATCAGGCGGCTCTTCGTCAGCGGTCCGGCGTCCTGCCGACCTGCGCCTCGGCGTACGCGAGCAGGCGGGTCGCGTCCGCATCGGCGGGAGACAGGCCCACCGCTTCGCGTGCCCAGGGGAGCGCGTTCGCGGCCTCCCCGCGCGCGAGATACCCGGCGGCGGAACGGACGAGCAGGCGCGGAATCATCGGCGACAAGGGTGGAAGTCCCATCGCGCGCCGCAGGAGCCACGGGGACACGGAGAGGGCCGCGGAAGGCGGCGGCTCCCCTTCCATGGCACCGGCCGCAAGCCACGGCTTCGGGAGCTCGAGGCCCACGAGATTCCGGGCGGCGAGCCAAGCATGGCCGTAGATCGGGCTCAAGGCCGCGATCGTCGCCACCCTCACCGGTCCGGCCGGCGGCCACGAGACGCCCGGCCCGGGGCTCAGGCGCTCCGCGTAGCCGTCCCAGCTGCCCGGCGAGACGAGGGCCCCGGGCAGATTGATCAGCGCTCCCGCCAGGAAGGCGGCCCGGACGGCTCCGGCAGCGACGAGCGCCGCCGGCGCCACGAGAAGCGGTAGCACCGGAAGCAGGTGCCGGGGCCCCCACGCGGCGCCCCCTTCCCAGCTCCACCAGCGCGCGACGACCAGGAGATGCAGAAGAGGCGCGCCAGCGCACAGGACCTTCGCCGGACGCGGGGCCCTCGAGAGGCCGAGGAGCCCGGCCGCCGTCACAGGCGCATAGAGAACGACGCTCCGCCCCGGCGACAGGAGCAGACCGAACAGCCCGTCACCGAGCGGCGTCGTGAACCGGAGGATCTCCGTTCCGTAGCCCGTTTCGACGAACGTGCCGTGGAGAGCGTAATTCCCGAGCCCGTGCAGGCACAAGGCAAGTGCGAAGAGGCCCAGGGTACGTAACATGTCCAAGGACGAACGCGCCCGGCGGGAATCAAGGGCGAGGGCGAGGAGGAAAACCGGCACCGTCACCCAGAGAATCGGCTTGAGCAGGCA
>JBAUSZ010000097.1:0-4815 GCA_049581965.1 Thermoanaerobaculia bacterium
AGCCCGCTCGCCCGGGCG
Source organism: Thermoanaerobaculia bacterium (assembly GCA_049581965.1). Classification (GTDB taxonomy): domain Bacteria; phylum Acidobacteriota; class Thermoanaerobaculia; order UBA5066; family UBA5066; genus Fen-183. Next base: position 19 of record JBAUSZ010000097.1, read on the forward strand.
GCCGAGTGGGTCCTCCCGCTCCACGCGGGCCTCGAGCGGAGCGTCGCGGCGACGAAGACGTATACGGCACAGCTCGCGGCGATCGCCCTCCTCGTCTTCTCGATGGGCGGGCGGCGCCGCAAGCGCGAGGCACTCGAGCGGATCCCGGAGCGCATGGACGAGGCGCTCGGCGTCGAGCCTGCGGCCGAGGAGGCGGCCCGGTCCCTCGCCCTCGCGGAGCGCGCCGTCGTCCTCGCGCGCGGCGTGCACTACCCGACGGCGTGGGAGATCGCTCTCAAGCTCAAGGAGCTGGCTCTCCTTCTCGCCGAGCCCTACTCGGCGGCCGATTTCCGGCACGGCCCGATCGCGATGGCCGAGGAGGGCCTGCCCGTCGTGCTCGTCTCGCCGCGCGGGTCGCGCCCCGCCCGCGAGATGGAGGCTCTCGGCCGCGAGCTCGCACGGCGGGGGAGCCCGGTTCTCGCGATCGGGCCCGATCGGCGCGGCGCGCTCGCCGTGCCGCGCGTGCCCGAGCTCCTCGCCCCTCTCGTCTCGATCCTCCCCGGGCAGCTCCTCGCCTTCCACGCGGCGCGCGCCCGGGGACTCGACCCGGACCGCCCGCGCGGGCTCGCCAAGGTCACCGAGACGCGCTGACGCGCTCCTCTGCTAAGGTCCCGCCATGCGCACGACGTCGGGACCCTACGCTCGCGGCGGAGCCGCTGCCGTCGCCATCGCCCTCCTGGCGCTCGCGGGCTGCACGACGGTCCGGAACGACATGTCGGGCCCGATCGTCGGCGTCCCGCTCGACCTCCCCGACCACTTCATGGTCGCCCGTTCCGGGCTGGGCCGGGCCGAGGAGCCGGCGTCCGGCGAGGGCTGCCGGAACCCGATGGTCGACCCGCGCGACAAGACGATGCTGACGCTGCGGCGCTCGGCCGGCGGCAAGGGCGACTACGGCGTGGAGAACGAGAAGTACGGCGTCACGTCGCAGCAGCTCCTCAGGATCGACTGCGCGACGGGCAAGGCGATCGGGATCGTCGACCCGTAGGCGCCTCCGTGGCCTTCTCGCACCTCTCCCACCTCGCCTGCACGAAATGCGGCGCGACGTACGACGTCGGTCCGCTCCTGAACGTGTGCACGAAGGCGGGCTGCGCCGGATCGCTCTTCGCCGAGTACTACCTCGTGCCGTTTCGCCGCGACGACGCGGAGGCCCGGCCGCCGGGGATGTGGCGCTGGCACGAGATGATGCCGGCGCGCTCGGAGGACGGGATCGTCACCCTGGGCGAGGGCGGCACGCCGCTCCTCGGGGCGGACCGGCTCGGAGCCGCCCACGGGATGCCGCACCTCTACGTCAAGGAGGAGGCCGGCAACCCGACGGGCTCCTTCAAGGCGCGCGGCCTCGGCGCGGCGGTCACGATGGCGAAGGCCCTCGGGGCGAAGAAGATCGCGCTCCCGACCGCGGGCAACGCGGGCGGAGCGGCCGCGGCCTACGCCGCCAAGGCCGGGCTCGAGTGCCACGTCTTCATGCCGAAGGACACGCCGAAGGTCTTCCGGATCGAGTGCGAGGCGTACGGCGCAAGCGTCGTCCTCGTGGACGGTCTCATCGACGACTGCGGACGGATCGTCGGAGAGCGCAAGGCCGCCGAGGGCTGGTTCGACGTCTCGACGCTCAAGGAGCCGTACCGCGTCGAAGGAAAAAAGACGATGGGCTACGAGATCGCCGAGCAGCTCGGCTGGACGCTCCCCGACGTCGTCGTCTACCCGACGGGAGGCGGGACCGGCCTGATCGGGATGTGGAAGGCCTTCGACGAGATGGAGAGGCTGGGCTGGATCGGCCCCGCGCGTCCCCGCATGGTCTCCGTGCAGGCGGAGGGCTGCGCGCCGATCCCGAAGGCGTTCGCGGAGGGCAAGGACGTCTCGGTCCGCTTCGAGAACGCGCACACCTACGCGAGCGGCCTGCGCGTCCCGAGGGCGTACGCGGACTACCTGATCCTGAGGATCCTCCGTGCCTCGAAGGGAGAGGCCGTGACCGTGACGGACGACGAGATGCGCCGCGGCGTCCTCGAGCTCGCGTCGCACGAGGGTCTCTTCGCCGCGCCCGAGGGCGGTGCCGCGTGGGAGGCCGTCAAGAAGCTCGTCCTCGCCGGGAAGGTCGGCCGGGACGAGCGGATCGTCGTCTTCGACACGGGGACGGGCTACAAGTACGTCGAGTGACTCTGCGTCAGCGCAGGCCGAGCTTCGCCTTCGCGGACGCGAGCTTCCCGTCGATCTGCTCCTGGCGCGTTGCGCCCTGGAACCCTCCCGCGCCTTTCGCGGCTCCCGCGGCCTCCGAGAGCGACGTCCGGATCAGCGAGAGCGCCTCGCGGGCCTCCGAGAGGCCGTCGCGCTCGGCGTCCGTCGCGCCGCCCGAGCACGAGGATTCCGCGCGTTCGATCGCCTGGGTCGTGCGGTTCTCGGCGTCGCTCCACGCGCTCGCGTCCACGGGCATGGTCATGAGGAGCCGCGCGGCGTCGGCGAGGAGCCGGCTCGCGTTCTCGGCCTCCAGGAGGCAGCCCGGGCCGACCGAGACGGCCGGCGCCGCCTCGGAGCTCGTCACGGGCTCGGCGGGCTTGTGCCGGAAGTACCAGATCGCGAGTGCGACGGCGGCCGCGACGATGATGAGCCTTTTCATGTGACCTCGGATCCGTCCGCGAGACTAGCACGCGGGCCTTGTCGATCGCGGGGTCGCGAGCGATAGACTCGGGCCGTGGCGCGCGACTTCGACACCGACTTCGCGATCGTCGGCTCCGGCTTCGGCGGGAGCGTGTCGGCGCTGCGCCTCGCCGAGAAGGGCTGGCGCGTCGTCGTCCTCGAGAAGGGGAGCCGGTTCGCCCCGGGGGACTTTCCGAAGAGCAACTGGAACCTCCCGAAGTGGCTCTGGCTGCCCGGCCTCGGCTTCCGCGGCATCTTCAAGATGACGTTCCTGAGGCACGTGACGGCGCTCTCGGGCGTCGGAGTGGGCGGAGGCTCTCTCGTCTACGCGAACACGCTGCCCGTTCCCAAGGAGGAGTTCTTCCGCGCACCGAGCTGGGAGTCCCTCGCGGACTGGAAGGCCGAGCTCGCGCCGCACTACGCGACGGCCAAGCGGATGCTCGGGACCGCGCGCGTCCCGTCCATGGCGCTCCAGGACCGGGTCCTCAAGCAGGTCGGCGAGGACATCGGGAAGGGCGATGCCTGGCAGCCCACCGAGGTCGCCGTCTTCTTCGGCGCGCCGGGCGTCACGGTCCCCGATCCGTACTTCGGCGGCGAAGGTCCGGAGCGCACCGGCTGCCGCTCGACGGGCGCCTGCATGATCGGCTGCCGGACCGGCGCCAAAAACACGCTCGACAAGAACTACCTCTGGCTCGCCGAGAAAAAGGGTGTGCGCATCGAGTCCGACTCCGAGGTCACGTGGGTGAAGCCGCTCGAGGGCGGCGGCTTCACGCTGACGGTCCGGCGCGGCCGCGAGCCGTTTCCGTTCCTGAGAAAGAAGACGACGCTGACGGCCCGGCACGTCGTCTTCGCCGGCGGCGTCATCGGGACCGTCGAGCTCCTCCTGAAGCTCAAGGAGAGCCCGGACGGCCTCCCGAAGCTCTCGGACCGCCTCGGCGAGTTCGTGAGGACGAACTCCGAGGTCCTCATGGGCGTCGTGAGCCCCAAGGACGACCTTTCGAAAGGCGTCGCGATCGGCTCGATCCTCGAGACGGACGAGCACTCGCACCTCGAGCCCGTGCACTATCCCGCGGGCTCCGGCTTCTTCCGCCTCCTCGCGATGCCGCACGCGCCCGGCGCGACGATCGCCGAGCGCTTCGCGAGCGCGCTCGGCGTCCTCTTCCGCCAGCCGGGCCGGACGCTGAAGGCGTGGGCGACGCCCGACTGGGCGAAGCACACGATGATCCTCCTCTACATGCGCACGGTGGACGGGACGATCCGGATGAAGCTCGGCCGCGGCCTGCGCAACGGCTTCCGCCACGGGCTCGCGACGGAGACCGGGACGGGACCGCAGGCGAAAGCGTGGCTGCCCGAGGCGACGGAGCTTGCACGGCGCGTCGAGGAGCAGCTCGGCGGCACGGCGCAGAGCCTTCTGACGGAGACTCTCCTCGGGATTCCGACGACGGCGCACATCCTCGGCGGCTGCTGCATGGGCGAGACGGCGGCGGGCGGCGTCATCGACGCGCAGAACCGCGTCTTCGGCTACGACGGCCTGTGGGTCGTGGACGGCTCGGCGATCTCCGCGAACCCCGGCGTGAACCCCTCGCTCACGATCACGGCGCTCGCCGAGCGCGCGATGGCGTTCGTGCCCGCGAAGGGCGCCGCCGAGCGCGCAGCCTGAGGCCCGCGGGAGGGTGACATGAGGCAATCGATCCGCCCGATGGTTTCGCTCGTCCTCGCCGCCGCGCTGCTCGGGGTTCCGGCCCCTTCCCTCGCGTGCTGCGACGGCTTCTGGAGCTGCGCTGCTGCGGTCGCGTCCCTGGGCCTGTCCTGCGCCGTCGAGGCGTTGTGGAACTCGGTCAAACAGATGAAGCAGGACGTCGACAACCTGCGAAGGAAGATCGACGGCGACGTCAAGCAGATCTCGGACGCGACCAAGGCGGGCGTGCGCGACACCGGGAACGTACTCAAGCAGGCGGCGACCGACGCGCGCAACCGTTATGACAAGGCGCTCGCGGAAGCGCAGAAGATCGAGAGGAATGCGGAGAGTCAGCACGCCACGGTGCATTTCGTGAATGTGCCGGCGGGCGCTCTCGGCGCCGCAAGCGGCACGACCGCTGGCACCATCGCGCGCGCCCCAACGCCGAAGGG
>JBAUSZ010000098.1:0-4162 GCA_049581965.1 Thermoanaerobaculia bacterium
ACGACGCTCGAGCCCGCCCGCCAAGCTCTTTCGGAGCTCTCTCCCGCGTGGGCGCCGCCGCGCCAGAAGGAGCGCGCCCGCGACGAAGGGGTCGCCCCGCGGCGGATGAAGATGCCGCCGGACGTCGTGTCGGAGGCCTCCGTCGTCGTGCCGCCCGAGCTCGAGTCCGCCTGCCGCGGCAAGACGGTCGGGATCACCGTGACGATCGGCGAAGACGGCGAAGTGCGGCGCACCCACGTCCTGACGCCCCCGGCGCCAGGCTGCGACGAGGTCGCGCGCGACACCGTCGCGCGCTATCGTTTCCGCCCCGCAAAGGACGGGCTGGATCGACCCATGGAAGCGAAGCTTTCTCTCTCGGTGATCTTCTGATGCGCCGCCTCGCGACGGCGGCTCTCGCCGCGGTGCTGGCCGGGTGCGTATGCGCGCCGCAGGCGCCCGCGCCTCCGCCGACCGCGATGACGATGTCGGTCGAGGTGGACGCCGAGCCGGGCCCCGCGGCCGTGGCCTTCCGCGGCGAAGGCGTCGGCGAGACCCCGCGGGAGCTCGCGATCAAGACCTTCGAGGACCTCCGGGCGATCGAGGCGCGGCGCGGCGATCTCGACCTCGTCGAGCGGCGCGTCCGCATCCTCGGTCCGGACCGCGCCCGGCTCGTCTTCCGCTTCGGACCGGACCGGCTCTCCCCCGTCGCGAGGCGTCTCGGCCTTTCGCGCGTCCTCGTCTTCGAGTACGGCGAGGCGGTCTCCTTCGACCTGAACTCGGCCGCGCTGAGGCCCGAGGCGACGCCCGTCCTCGCGCGGCAGGCGGAGATCCTGAGCCGCTATTTTCCGGGCGTCCGCGTCAACGTCTGCGGCCACACGGATGCGACGGGAGGAGACGACGTCAACGACCGGCTCTCCCTCGAGCGGGCCGAATCGGTCCGCGCCGTCCTCGCGAAACTCGGGGTCGCGGCCGACCGGATGCGCGCGCACGGCTTCGGCCGCGAGCTGCCCGTCGCGACGAACGCGACGCCCGAGGGCCGGGCGCTCAACCGCCGGACCGAGATCATCCTGCCCGACTGACGCCGGGACTCTCCGCACTGCCGCGCGGGCGGCCTGGCATCAGCGTGTGCAGTGCGCGGCGCAGCCGAGACGAGCGCGGTTTCGCGCGATCAGCCGGTAGCCAAGATCCGCGAGCCGCCGGGCGAAGGGCAGCGCGAAGAGGCACCCGAGCGGCCTCCCACCCGGGAGAATCTTCACGAGCTGTTCGGCCGCGGCGGCGCCGGCCCACGTCTTCCCGTCCGGGCCGACGAGCTGCATCGCCTCGCGGTACGCCGCCGGCGGGATCCACCCGAACCGCTCCATCACGCCCGCGCGCTGGAAGGGGACGATCTCGACGGCGCCTCCCCGGTCCCACGCGGCAACGAGATCGGCCGACCGCACGCAGAAACGGCAGTCGCCGTCGTAGACCAGCGTGTACGGGCGACGGACGTCGTGCTCGGAGCCGCGCACGGACGCGACTGTAATCCAGCTCCTCCTGCGCAGGCGCCGCCGAAAGACGATAAACTCCGCGCCTCGCCGGCGTCGTCCGCCGGCATCTCAACAAGAGGGGACCCGATGACATTCAAGAAGATTCTGATTCCGTGCCTGATCGTCCTCGCCGCGGCCGTGGCAGCCCCGGTCCGCGCGCAGAGCGACGCGCCGCCCTGCAAGTGCCCGTGCCCGTGCCCCGCGCCGGCACCGCCGCCTCCGCCGCCCCTCACGGGCTCGCTCGGCGCCGGCCTCTCGATCACGAGCGGCAACTCGGACACGAGCGCGTTCAACCTCGCCTTCGGCCTCGTCTACGACCCCAAGACCCACAGCCTCTTCAAGGCCGACGCCCTCTACCTGCGCTCGGCGTCCGACGGCGTCGCGACGCTCGACAAGGCCGCCGCGACCCTGCGGTACGAGTACAAGGTCTCGGACCGCATCTACGCCTTCGGGCAGCTCGGGTACCTCCGCGATCGCTTCAAGAACCTCACGTACCTGATCACCCCGATGGTGGGCGGCGGCTACATCGTCGTGAAGGAGAAGGCGTTCGAACTCGCCGTGGACGGCTCCATCGGAGGCGCATTCGAGAAAAAGAGCGGCCTCGGCGCCGAGTCGAGCGGCGCCTTCTCGATCGGCGAGTCCTTCGCCTGGAAGATCTCCCCGGGTGCGACGTTCACGCAGAAGGCCTCCGGCCTTTGGAAGACGAGCAACACCTCCGACGCCTTCTACCACTTCGAGGTGGGCGTCTCCGCCGCGCTCGCGAAGGCCTTCGACCTGAAGGTGGCGTATCTCCTCGACTACCAGGGCATCGTCGATCCGCCGACGCTCAAGAAGACGGACACGGCGCTCGTCGCGGCCGTCGTCTACAAGTTCTAGGAATCCCCACTTGCGGTAGAGTCCGCCGGCCCCGGTCTCTTGGAGTGAGATGAACCGTCCGCAGGAGGTGCACCCCATGTACCGCACGCAGTCCATCAACGAGCTGGAACGTTCCTGGTCCAACGACCTCAGGTGGAAAGGGATCGTCCGCCCCTACACGGCCCAGGAGGTCGACCGCCTGCGCGGGACCGTCCAGCTCGACCACTCGATCGCCCGCCTGGGCGCCGAGCGCCTCTGGAATCTCCTGCACACCGAGACGTTCGTCCGGGCCCTCGGCGCCCTCACCGGCAACCAGGCCGTCCAGCAGGTCCAGGCGGGCCTCAAGGCGATTTACCTCTCGGGCTGGCAGGTCGCCGGCGACGCGAACGACGCCCTCACGATGTACCCCGACCAGAGCCTCTACCCCGTCACGTCCGTCCCGAACGTGATCCGCAAGATCAACAACGCCCTCATGCGCGCGGACCAGATCCAGCACATGGAGGGCCGGACGGACGTCTACTACTTCGCGCCGATCGTCGCGGACGCCGAGGCCGGCTTCGGCGGACCGCTCAACACGTTCGAGCTCGTGAAGTCGATGATCGAGGCCGGGGCGGCGGGCATCCACCTCGAGGACCAGCTCTCGTCCCTCAAGAAGTGCGGGCACATGGGCGGCAAGGTCCTCGTCCCGATCCACGACTTCATCCAGAAGCTCATCGCGGCGCGCCTCGCGGCCGACGTCATGGGAGTTCCGACGGTCTTCATCGGGCGCACGGATTCCCTCGGCGCGAGCCTGATCCGCGGCGACATCGACAAGGTCGACCAGGACTTCCTGACCGGCGACCGCACGGCCGACGGCTTCTACATCGTCAAGGGCGGGCTCGACTACGCGGTCGCGCGCGCCTGCGCGTTCGCGCCGTACGTGGACCTCATCTGGTGCGAGACCTCGACGCCCGACATCGGAGAGGCGAAGGCCTTCGCGCAGGGCGTCCACGAGAAGTTCCCGGGCAAGCCGCTCGCCTACAACTGCTCTCCGTCCTTCAACTGGAAGCGCAAGCTCTCCGACACCGACATCGCCGCGTTCCAGGAGGAGCTCGGCGCGATGGGCTACAAGTTCCAGTTCATCACGCTCGCGGGGTTCCACACGCTCAACGCCGCGATGTACGACCTCGCGCACGGCTACAACGCGCAGGGCATGACGGCGTTCGTCAAGCTGCAGGAACACGAGTTCGACATGGAGAAGACCGCCGGCTTCCAGGCCGTCAAGCACCAGCGTTTCGTGGGCGCCGGCTACTTCGACCAGGTCCAGATGACCGTCACCGGCGGCGAGGTCTCGACGTCGGCCCTGAAGGGCTCGACCGAGGAAGAGCAGTTCTACGCGGGAGCGGAGAAGAAGAAAGACCACTGACCACATCGCGCTCCCCGTGCGTCTTCCCTAGGATGCACGTGGTGGCCGGACACTTCGAAGAGGGCCTCCCCGCCCGTGACGTCTCGTGGGGGGAGGCGCTGCGCGCCCCCTTCGAGGCCTTGGCGGCGGGCGACGCCGAGGCGCTCGAGACGATCTGGGACCTCGCCTCCCGCAGGCTCTACGGCCTCGCGCTCTGGCGCACCGGCTCCGAGGAGGACGCGCGCGACGTCGTCCAGGATGTTTTCGTGCGCCTCGCCTCGCGCCGCGGCGAATTGAACGCCGTCGGCACGCCGCACGTCTGGCTCCTCGCCGTGACCCACAACGCCGCGGTGGACGTCGCCCGGCGAAGGGCGCGCCGCCGGGCGGAGCCGCTCGAGAGCGCCGCGCACGTCGCGGC
>JBAUSZ010000099.1:0-3009 GCA_049581965.1 Thermoanaerobaculia bacterium
CGCGATGCCGGCGTGCGGATCGGCGGCACCGGCCGCGCCGGCCTGGGGAACCCTGTCGAGGTAGACGTACGCGGCCGCGAAACCGGCCAGCAGGCCGATCGCGGCGAAGAGCAGCCGGTCCGCCCACGGCCCGAACGCGCGTGGCGGGGCGGCGGGCGCCGCCGCGCGCTTGCCCTTCTCCCGAGAGGGCGGCGCGGGCGGCGGAAGGTGGTCGTCCTGTTCGGTACTCATCGAGGCTCTCCTTCTTCATCGCGTGCGGGCTGGGCGCTCCAGACGCCGGCCGTGGGACCGGTCGCGGGCGCGATCGAGGTCGACTCCCAGGTCCCCCCGATCCGCCGCGCCGCACCGCCCGTCACGCGTCCGTAGAACTTCGCGTCGAATCCCCGCTCGGAATCGATCCGGTCGAGCGACAGGCGGTCCCCGACGAACGTGCCCCGGACGGAGCCATGGAAGCCGCCATCGAGCACGTAGTCACCCGAGACGAGCGTGCCCTCGAGAACGAGGCGCATCGTTCCGCGGCGGTTTCCCGGGCTGATGGCGATCTCCCACCGTCCGGTCACGGGGTCCGACGGGGCGCGCAGACCCTCCCGCCTCTTCGCGATCTCCTCGCGCAGGGACGCCGCCCGGCGGCCGTGTTCCGCGAGGCTCTCCGCGAGTCCACGGCGCCGGTCCTGCTGGACCTGCACGCGCGCACGCGCCTCGTCGACGGCGTCCGAGGCGCTCTCGAGCGTCGCGCGCTCGGTTCCGTCCCGCACGAGGCGCGCGAGACGCAGGACGGCCGTCGACAGATCGGCTTCCGCGCGCACGAGCCGCTCGGAGGAGCGGTCGAATTCCTCGGCGTCCTCGGCCGCACGCTTCTTCTCCATGTCGAGGGACAGGAGGAGCACGTCGAGGACCGGGTCGCCCGTCCGTGGCGGGACCGCCGCGGCGGCGGACGCCAACAGCGCGAGCGACATCGCCGCGACCAGGACCCGGCACGCTCCTCGACCGACCATCCTCGTGACTATACGGAAGTCCGGCCCCGCGCATCCCGCACGCAGGACAGCGGGGTCAATGGTCCCGGTTGCTCCCGGCACGCCTCTTGACCATCGCCCGGTCGAGCGCCTTCTCGACCTCGGTCGCAACCTCGCCCTCGGGCAGCCCGTTGATCTGGGCGATCTCCGAGACGATCAGGTAGCGCGCGCGCTCGTACATCTTCTTCTCGCGGAACGAGAGCGCCTTCTGCTTCTGGACCCAGCTGAGGTTCTTCAGGACGTCGGCGATGTCCGTCAGGCGGCCCGACCGCATCTTGTCGAGGTTCTGCTTGTACCGGCCTTTCCAGTCGCCGCTGGGCGGGAGGATCCCGTTTTCGAGGACGCGAAAAACCGAACCGACGTCTTTCCGGCGGGTGAGGGGGCGCAGGCCGATGCGATCGGAGTTGCCCACGGGGACCATGACGCGGGAATTGTTGCCGAGCAGGCGGAGCTGGTAGCAGGGCGCGGGAGAGCCCTCGAGGAGCGACTCCTGGATGGTCTCCACCACGCCCACTCCGTGGTTCGGGTAGACGAGCTTGTCGCCAATCTTGAACGCCACGGCCGACTCCTCCTTGGAAAGGGAAAAAGAGACTACTCCCCGCCGCGCGGGGCGTCAACGAGTATGACAGCCTTTCATCCCCGTGCCCGCAAAGGAACGTTTGGCGGCACCGTCGCGGCTGGGTCGCTTTCTCGGGGACGGTTTCTCGGTCGAGCGGGAGGTACGATCAAGCCGCAGGCTCGTGGCAGATTCCAACCCCAAATCCCTCACTTACGCCCGGATGGCTGCCGCGGCACTCGTCGCGGGCGCGCTCGCGAGCTGTGCGCGAGAGCCGGAGAAGAAGAAGGAAGTCGACCCGCTTACGGCCGCCATCAACGCGCTTCCGGAGGGACCGGTCCGCTCGCTGGAGGACGTCGCCGCCGAGCGCGCTCGCAACGTCGAGCTGCAGAAAACGCTCGACGAGGTCCAGAACGCCCTCGAGGAGTTGCGCGTCAAGGAGCTGGGTGCCATCCGGACCTCGATCGCGGTCGCCCAGGAGGGCCGGGCCTCGGCGGGGAGCCGCGAGATTCTCAAGGAACAAATCGACGACATCCGCAGGTCCGTCCGGGCCAACCTCGAGAAGCTCGACGCGCTCCAGCGGGCCAATCGCGCCTCCGACGAGCGGGTCTTCGGGCTCGAGCGCCTGGTCGTGGAGCTTCACCGCCAGCTGGACGAGAAGGAGGAGACGATCGCGGCCCTCGAGGAGCGCACGCGAGAGCTCACGCAGACCGCCGAGGGGCTGCGCGGCACCGTCCGGGAGAGGGAGGCGGCCGTCGAGCAGATGAGGGCCGCGCTCGCGGACCGCGAGGCGCAGCTCGCGGCAGCCTACGTCCTCATCGCGTCCCGCGATGCGCTCCAGAAGGTCGGTTACGTCGAGCGGAAGGGCTCCGTCCTCGGCCTCGGCGGCACCTGGCAGCGCACCGGGCACTTCGACGAGTCCCTCTTCCGCCGGATCGACATCCGTAAGGTCACGCGATTCGACGTCGGCGCCCCCGCCGACAAGGCGGTCGTCCTCTCGGACCACCCGGCCGACAGCTACGTGCTCGCGACCGTGAGCCCGAACGAGGCCCTGTTGACCGTCCGCGACCCTTCGCGCTTCTGGAAGATGAGCCGCCAGCTCGTCGTCATGCTGCCCGACTGAGACGGGCTGGTGCCGGAGGAGGGAGTCGAACCCTCATGGCCTTTTCAGGCCGGGGGATTTTGAGTCCCCTGCGTCTGCCATTCCGCCACTCCGGCCGGACGCCGCTCGAATTCTACGGGCCGCGGCCTTTTAGGATCGACGGGGCGCCCGGTGGCATCCGGATTGAGACTCGATTGCTAGAATGGCGGGCCAAAGCGAAAGACTGACGCCGAAGGAGACCGCGCTTGCGAAACCCGACTCGGCCGAATCGTCCGGGGACCGCCGCCGGCCTCGCCCCGCGGCTTCTGGCCCTCCTCCTGTCGTCCGCGGCGGGTGCG
>JBAUSZ010000100.1:0-9710 GCA_049581965.1 Thermoanaerobaculia bacterium
GGAAACGCCGTCGCCCGAGGCGCGACGATCCCCGCGAGCAGGACGAGGGCCGCGGCCGCCATCCACGGCGCCTCGGCCTCGGCGAGATGCTGCCTCGCCTGGAGGCGCAGCGCGACGGCGGCGAAAAAGACGGCCGCGGAGAGCGCGAGGCCGAGGGCGAAGATCCCGGCACGTCCGGTGGGCGTCACGGCGGTCTCTTCGCGCGTGCCGATCGTCGGCCACGCGCCCCGGGCGAAAATCAGCGCCGCCGCGACCTGGAGCACGTACCCGAGGGCCGGCGAAGGCCGCATTCTCAGCGCGGCTTCCCCGGCGAGCGCGAGAAAGACCGCCACGAGCGCGACGGAGAGTCGCGCTCGCGTCATCGCGGGACGAGCCCCCGCGCCGTGAGCCACTCCAGCGTCTCTCTCGCGAGCACGTCGTAGCCGTGCGGCGTGTAGTGGCAGTGGTCGTAGAAGAGGCGCTCGTGACGCTCGTGCCAGTCCGCGCGCAGGAAGGGCAGCGGGTCGAGGAACGGCAGGCCGAGACGTTTGGCCATCGCGCCCGCCTTTTCCTGCGGGTGACGGTCCTCGTACGTCCCGAGGACCTGGAGATGGACGGGGAAGAGGAGCATCGCCATCTGCGCTCCCTGCGCCGTCACCGACCGCTTCAGCGCCGCCGTGATCGCCGAGACGATGTCCCAGGCCTTGTCGTTCCACGCGAGCCCGAAGTCCATGTACGCGTTGTAGACCTCGAAGTCGAATCCGTCCTTCGTCCCGAACATGTCTCCCGACCGCAGGTTTCGCCCGGCGCGGAACTCCTCGCGCCAGCTGCGCGGGACCTCGCCGGGCAGGGCATCGCGGAAAAAGCGCGTGTCGAGGAGCTGCCAGCGTTCCGCGGCCCACGTGAGAAACGCGCTCTTCGCCCACGGGTCGGGGAGGCGCCGCCCGAAGAACAGGCTGCCGGACTGCGCGTCGTTGAGGTACATCGCGAGCAGGACGAGGTCCGGCCTGACGGTGCGGCCGATCTCGCGGAAGAGCGCGAGCTCCTCCGCGGTCCCCGCCCCGGGCAGGCCCGCGTTGAAGAAATGGATTCGCTTCCGGCGCCCGGCGGCGAGGGCCTCGAGGCGCGCCGTGAAGGTCTCGCTTTCGAGGACGAAATCGCCGAACACGATCGAGTCGCCGAGGACGAGGACGCGGAACTCGTCGCTCCCCTTCGGGCCGATCTCCGGCGCGCGGAGACCGAGGGAATTGATCTCGAGCGTGACCTCGCGCCCCGAGAGGACGTGCTTCGAGATGACGGCGCGCGTGTTCGGGCGGAGGCGAACGCCGTTCGGCCCCCCGAAGAGGATGACGGACGCGATCTCGGCGTCGGCCTTGGTCTCGAGCCGTTTCGAAGGGCCGGGCGGCGCGAGCACGGCGTTCTCCACGGTGACAGGGGCCTGCCGCCGGACGAAGAGCCGCGCGCCGGCTTCCGCAAGGCCGAGCGCGACGAGGGTCGAGGCGCCGAGGAGAAAAGCGTTCGTGGCAGCGGCGCGGAAGGCGCCGCGGCCCGACAGGCGCCGCGAGGATCCGGGCCGCGACGGATCGAGAGGCCCGGCAGGAGGTGTCGTCGGGCCGTCGCGCGTCTCGCCGGTCACGGTCGTTGCACTATTGTAGCCGACGATGGAGACGCCTCAGGTTCCGGGGAGACGCCCGTTTCGCGTGGCGTTCCTCATTCTCTTCTTCGGCGCGCTCGTCCTCCGCGTCGTCGGCCTCGACTTCGACCAGGGCCATTTCTACCACCCCGACGAGCGCGCGATTGGCGACGCCGTCCTCAAGCTCTCCTTCCGTCCTCTCCAGCTCAATCCTCACTTCTTCGCGTACGGATCGTTCCCGCTCTACGTCACGAAGGCCGTCTCCTCGGCCCTCGCCGCGGTCACCGGTCGCGCGTGGCTCGCCTCCTACGACGGCGTCATCCACGTCGGGCGGTTCCTCTCGGCCATCTGGGGCGCCCTCACGGTCCTGCTCCTCGCGCTCCTCGGCCGACGCTGGTACTCGGACAAGGCCGGCCTCCTCTCCGGCCTCCTCCTCGCTCTCGCCGTCTTCCACATCCAGACCTCGCACTTCGCGTCGACGGACGTCGCGCTCACGTTCCTCGCGCTCCTCGCGCTCGCCTGCGCCGCCCGTCTCGCGAGCCGCGGGCGCGTGCGCGACGCCCTCCTCGCCGGCCTCGTCACGGGACTCGCGCTCGCGACGAAGGCGAGCGCCGCGCCGCTCCTCCTCCCGCTCGCCGTCGGCGTCCTCTTCGCGACGAAGGAGCGCCGCACCCTCGGGCGGGTCGCCGGGCTCCTCGCGGCCGTGTATCTCGCCGCCTTCTGCGGCTTCGCGCTCGGCGAGCCGTACGCCTTCCTCGACTACCGCGAGTTTTGGCGTTCCGTGACCGAGCAGGGCGCCATGGTGCGCCACGCCGGAACGTTTCCGTTCACGAACCAGTACGTCGGTCTCCCGAACTTCCTCTACGAGGCCAAGGAGCTCGTGCTCTGGTGCCTGGGGCCGCTCCTCGGCCTCACGGCCCTGTGGGCGACCGCCGCGCGTCTCGTCCGGGTCCGGGCGCTCCGGCCGCGCGAGTGGATCCTCGCGTCCTTCTTCGTGCCGTACGTCCTCATCACGTGCACGTTCGAGGTCAAGTTCCCGCGCTACCTGCTTCCGGTCTACCCGATCCTGCTCCTGTGGGCCGGGGCCTGGCTCGCCGAGCGGGCGGCGCGCGGTCTGGGCGGCCGGGTCCTCCGGGCCGCCGTCGTCGCCGGGACGGCCGTCTGGGCGCTCGCGTTCCTCTCGATCTATACGCGCCCGCACAGCGCCGTCGCTGCGTCCGTCTGGTTCCACGACCGGGTGCCGGACGGCGCGCGCGTCCTCGAGGAGGACTGGGACGAAGGCTTCCCGTTCACCTTCCCGGGCCGGGCCGCGGAGCGTTACGCCATCGTCCCGTTCCCGTTCTACGAGGTCGACTCGCCGGAGAAGATGGCGAAGCTCGCGGGCGAGCTCGCGCAGGCCGACTGGGTCGTTCTCCAGACGAAGCGTCTCTACGGCGGCGTCACCCGCGCCCCGGAGAAATTCCCGCTCACGAATCGCGCGTTCCGCCTTCTCTTCGCCGGGGATCTCGGCTTCGTCCTCGAGAAGGACGTCGCGTCCCGTCCCTCGATCTTCGGGCTCGAGGTTCCCGACGAGCTCGCCGACGAGTCGTTTTCCGTCTACGACCACCCCAAGGCGCTGATCTTCCGCAATCGCGAGCGTCTTGCCGCGCCCGAGCTCGAGCGCCGCCTCCTCCTCGTCGCGCCCTCGAAGACGCTCTCGCGCAACGATCTGCTCCTCGCGCGCGCCAAGGCGCCCTCCGGGGCGCTCTCCGGCACCCACGCGCCGGCCACGGGGTCCGGCCTCCCGTCGTGGCGCTCCTCGCTCGGAGCCACGCTCCTCTTCGCCGCGTTCCTCGAGCTCCTCGGCCTCGCGGGCGCGGCCCTCCTCGCGGCCGCCCTCCCCGCGCGTCCCGGTCTCCACGCCTTGGGCCGGACGTTTGGCGTCCTCGCGTTCGCCTTCGTCCCCTGGCTCCTCGTCTCCTGGCGGTGGGCGGCGTTTTCGCGCCCCCTCCTCCTCGCGTGGGCGGCCGTCTTCCTCGGGGCCGGGTTTCTCGCCCGTATCTTTGGAGCCCCGGCGACGCCGGCCCCCGAGCGTCGGAAGACGGAGCTCGTCTTCTGGGGGACCTTCCTCTTCTTCCTCGCGATCCGCGCGCTGAACCCCGAAATTCACTGGGGCGAGAAGCCGATGGACTTCGCGTTCCTGAACACCCTCCTGCGCGCGGAGTCCCTCCCGCCGCCGGAACCCTGGCTCGCGGGTGCGCCGCTCTCGTACACGTACTTCGGCCACTATGTCCTCGCGGCCCTGGGGAAGCTGCTCGGGATCCACTCCGGCGTTCTCTTCAACCTCGGGATCGCGGCGACGGCCGCCCTCACCGCGGCCTCCGTCCTCGCGGCCGGCGCCGCTCTCGGCGGGCGCCTGCGTACGGGCGCACTCGCCGTCCTCCTCACGCTCTTTTGGGCACCGTCCTCGGGCGTGCGCGAGGCCGTCTCGCGGCTGTCGACCGGAAAGCCGCTCGACTGGCACTACTTCTGGGCGACGACGCGCGTCATCGCGCCGAACGCGATCAACGAGTACCCGCTCTGGAGCTTCCTGTTCGCGGATCTCCACGCCCACGTCCTCGCGATGCCCTTCGCGGCCGGATTCGTTGCGCTGCTCCTCCTCTTCGTGACCCGCCCGCGCGAGGGCGCGCGCGGCACGGCGGCGACGGTCGCGCTCCTCGGCCTCTTCTTCGCGGCGATCCAGGTGACGAACGGCTGGGCACTGCCCGTCCACGGGACGCTCCTCGTCTTTCTCCCTTTCGTTGCCTTCCTCGCCGCACCGACCCGGGGGGCGGGCCCGTTCCTCGCGGGCCTCGCGCGCGAGGTCGCGCTCCCTGCGGGTGGCGCGGCGCTCGTCGCGGCGATCCTCGTCCGGCCGTTCTGGGCGCGCTTCACGCCGCCGCCGCGGAACTGGGGACGGGAACTGGGCCCGTGGGCGTCTCCGTGGGACTTCCTGAACGTCTGGGCGTTCTTTCTCGCGCTCCTCGTCCCCTTCCTCGTCGTCGCGTTCTGGCGCGGCGATCCGCCGCCCGGCCGCGCGGGCCGCTTCGCGCTCGGCCTCGCCGCGTGCGCGCTCCCCCTCTCGCTCCTCTCCGTCTCCCTGCATCCCCCGCGCCTCGACCAGGCCGCGTCCGCGGGGTTCTTCACGGGAATCGCCGCTCTCGTCGGCCTCGCGGCGTCCCTCGGACGCGGGACGCCGGAGCGCTGGCGGCCGGCGGCGATTCTCGCGACGTTCGGACTTCTCGTCCTGACGGGCTGCGAAGTCGTTTTCGTGTGGGACCGCATGAACACGGTCTTCAAGTTCCATCTCGAGACGTGGTTCCTCTTCGCTCTCGCGGGCGCCGTCGCGCTCGAGGCGCTCGCGTCCGCGGGGGGTGCCGCGTGGAGGGCCGTCGTCGCCGTCACCGGCGCCGCCGCGCTCTTCACGACCGTGACGGTGATCCCGGCGTTCCTCAAGCTCGATCGTGGCGACTGGCCGCGCGGAACGCTGGACGGGACGGCCTACCTCGCGACGTTCGCGCCGGCGGACCGCGCCGCCTATGAGTGGATCAACGCGAACGTGCGCGGGATCCCCGTCCTCCTCGAGGCGCAAGGCCCCTCGTACCAGGAGTACTCGCGCTACGCGATGAACACGGGACTCCCGATCGTGCAGGGCTGGGAGTACCACACGCAGCAGCGCGGCCACAGCCAGGCGGAAACGGAACGGCGCAAGGCCGACGTCGCGGCGGCTTACACGTCCCCGGACGAGGCGGCGGTCGCCGCGATCCTCCGCCGCTACCACGTCGCGCTCGTCGTCGTCGGGCCCCTCGAGCGCAAGACCTACGCGGGGGCGAATCTCGCGCGCTTCGGCGAGTGGACCGACCTTCTCACCCCGGTCTACCGCAACCCCGAGGTCACGCTCTTCGCCGTCAAGGGCGTCTACGCGCCCGGCGGCACGGCGACGCTCGCGCACGTCGAGGAGCTGCCGGCGGCCGCCCCGGAGACCGGCTCCGCCGCGGCCCCGCCCGCCGTCCTGCCCGTGGGCCAGGTCCGCCAGCCGCGTGGGATCGCGGTGGACGCGGCGGGACGGATCTGGGTCGCGGACTTCGGCAACAACCGGATCCAGGCCTTCGGAACGGATCTCAAGCCGCTCGTCGCGTTCGGCTCTCAAGGGAGCGCCCCGGGCAACTTCAAGGACCCCTGCGGCGTCGCGGTCGGACCCGGCGGCCTCGTCTACGTGGCCGACACGTGGAATGCGCGCGTGCAGGTCTTCGACTCAACCGGGGCGTGGAAGCGCGAATTTACCGGCGACTTCTTCGGTCCGCGCGGGATCGCGGTGGACGCCGCCGGCCGCGTGTTCGTCGCCGACACGGGCAACAGGCGAATCGTGCGCCTGGACGCGGCGGGAAAAAAGGAGGCCGAATGGGGCAAGGCGGACGGACCGGGTCGCCTCGCCGGACCCAACGGCCTGGCCTTCGCTCCCGACGGGCGCCTCTGGGTCGCCGACAACGACGACGGGAGGGCGGTCCTTTTCACCCCCGACGGCGCTTTCGTCCGGGAGTTCCGCGTTCCCGGCTGGCGGCGCGAGACGTTCTCCGAGCCCTATGTCGCCGTGGACGCTCAGGGCTCGGTGTGGTGCTCCGTTCCGCTCGCTGGTGAAGTGCGCGGGTATGCGCCCGACGGGAAGCTCCTCGCAGCGGCCCGCGGAAAGGACCAGCCCGAGGCCCAGCGCTTCGAGAGGCCCTCCGGCCTCGCGCTCCTCCCGGGCGGGCGACTTGCGGTCGCGGACCTCGAGGGTCGGATCGTCGTCATCAGCCTTCCGAGATGAGGGAGTCGCCGGCCGAGGAGGTCGCGGACTTCTCGCCGGCCTGGTGGCTGCCCGGCGCGCACCTCCAGACGGTCTGGGGGCGGCTCGCACGTTCCCGCACGCAGGTTCCCCTCGTCCGCGAGGCGCTCACGGCACCGGACGGCGACACCCTCTTCCTCGACCACGCCGACGCCGCCCTCGAGAAGGACGCGCCGCCGCTCCTGATCCTCCACGGGCTCGAGGGCAGCTCGCACTCGGTCTACGCGCAGGGGATGCTCGCGGAGGCTGCCCGGGCGGGCCTGGGCGCGTCGGTCCTGAACTTCCGCTCGTGCGCGCGCGATCTCGCGAACCTTCGGCGGACGATCCCGAACCAGCGGGCGCGCCTCTACCACTCGGGCGAGACGACCGACTTCGATTTCGTCGCGCGCACCCTCGCGGCGCGTCACGGCCGGCCGATCCTCGCGGCGGGCGTCTCGCTCGGCGGCAATGTCCTCCTCAAGTGGCTCGGGGAGCATCCGCACGAGCGGATCGTGGCCGCCGCCGCGACGCTCTCCGTCCCGTACGACCTCGCCGCCGGGGACCGCCACATGTCGTCGTTCCCGTCGGCCGTCTACGTGCGCTCGTTCGTGAAGACGCTCACCCCCAAGACGGAGGCCCTCGTGCACCGCTTCCCCGAGGCCGCGGCGAGAGTCGACGTCGCGCGCGCCGCGAGGGCCTGGACGTTTCGCGAGTTCGACGACGCCGCCAACGCGCCGCTCCACGGCTTTTCGGGCGCCGCGGACTACTACACCCGGTGCAGCTCGCTGCCCGGCCTCTCGCGCATCTCCGTCCCGACGCTCTGCATCTCGGCGCTCGACGACCCCTTCGTCCCCGCCGAGACCGTCGAGCGCGCGCGCCGCGCGGCCTCCACGGCCGTCCGTTTCCTCGTCACGCGGAAGGGAGGCCACGTCGGCTGGGTGGCGGCGCGGGGCCTCGCGCCCGTCTACTGGGCAGAGGAGCGTGCGATCGCTTTCCTCGCGCGTCACGCGGGGGGAAGGGTCTTCGCGACGCGCTGCTGAGCGCGTAGGCTCGGAGAAATGCAGGCCGCCGACCTCGGACCCGTCCCGGACTCCGAGAAGACGCAGTCGCCCGTGGACCTCTTCCTCATCGTCGCGGGCGCGAATCTCGTCGCGACGACGCTCCAGACGGGCGCGAGCCTGGCGCCCGCGTTCGGCCCCGGGCAGGCCGCTCTTCTCGTCGCGGGCGGCGTCGTTCTCGGCGCCGCTCTCGTGGCGGCGCTCACCCCTCTCGGGCCGAGGCTCGGTGTGCCCTCCGTCGTCGCCTGCCGGGCCGCGCTCGGCCTGCGCGGCGGCGCCCTCGTCTCGCTGATCCTCTACGTGACGAACTTCGCGTGGATCGCCTTGAACAACGTGATCGCGGCCTCCGCGTGCGCCCGCGTCTTCGGCGGCTCCGGCAGCGAGCGGTTCTGGGCTTTCGGCCTCGGCGTTCTCGCGACGGCCGTCGTCGCCGGCGGGCCCCGTGCGGTCGGCCACGCCGACCGCGTCGCCGTCCCGGCCCTCCTCGCCGTCGGCGGCATCCTGACCTTCGCGTTCCTGCGGCTGCCCGCTTCCGTGACGGCCGCGCCCGGCAACGGCTCGATGTCCGCCGTGCGCGGCCTCGACGTCGTGATCGGCTACCAGGTCTCGTGGCTCCTCATCTTCGGCGATTACCCGCGCTACACGCGCTCGCCCGGGAAGGCCGCCGCCGCCGTCTTCCTGGGCCTCGCCTTGACGAGCCTCTGGTTCTTTCCCCTCGGGTTCGTCGCGGCCCGCGCAGCGGGCTCGACGAACCCGGGCGCGATGCTCGCCGCCGCCGGGATCGGCGGCTTCGGCGCCGTTCTCCTCGCGATCGCGACGCTCACGACGAACTTCGTGAACATCTACATGTCGGCGCTCGCCTGGAAGAGCCTCGTCCCGGCCGCGAAGGACCGCGCGTCGGTCTGGACGATCGGCCTCGTCGGCGCGGTCCTCTCCCTGTTCTCCGGCTGGCTCGAGCGCTACGCCGACTTCATGCTCCTCCTCGGCGGAGTCCTCGTGCCCGTCGGCGGCGTCCTGCTCGCGCATTTCTTTCTTCTCCGCCGGCCCGTCGCCGTCCGGGACCTCTACGCCGAGGACGGACCCGCGAGCCGGCACGCCGGCTTCGCGATCCCCGGAATGTGCGGCTGGGCGGCGGGCGCGGCCGCGTACTTTCTTGCGGGCACGACCGGCGGCACGCTGCCGGCGCTCCTGACGGCCCTCGTGGTGACGTGGGCACTCGAGCGCAGCCTCGCGCGCCCCGCACCGGGAATCGCGGCGTGAGCGCCGGCGCCCCCCGCCGCATCCTCCACCTCGACATGGATGCGTTCTACGCGTCCATCGAACAGCGCGACGACGCCTCCCTGCGCGGCAGGCCCGTCGCGGTGGGAGGCGACCCGAAGGGCCGTGGCGTCGTGGCGGCCGCGAGCTACGAGGCGCGGAAGTTCGGCGTCCACTCCGCGCTTCCGATGGCGCGTGCCGTGCGCCTGTGCCCTCGGCTCGTGATCGTGAGGCCCGACTTCCGCAAGTACGCGGCCGTGTCGAAGGAGATTTTCGCGCTCTACCGCGCCGTGACGCCGCTCGTCGAGCCCCTCTCGCTCGACGAAGCCTATCTCGACGTCACGGCGAACGCCTGGGGGGAGCCCCTCGGGATGGAGGTCGCGCGGCGCCTCAAGGCGCAGGTCCTCGAGGCGACGCGCCTGACGGTCTCGGCCGGCGTCGCCCCGAACAAGTTCCTCGCGAAGATCGCCTCGGGCTGGAAGAAGCCCGACGGCCTCACGGTGATCGCGCCGGAGCGCATGGAGGTCTTCCTCGCGAAGCTCCCCGTGGACGCGCTCTGGGGCGTGGGGCCGAAGACGGCCGAGAAGCTGCGCGCACTCGGCTGCGCGAAGCTCGTCGACGTCCGCGCCGCCGACCTCGCGGCACTGAGACGCGTCGTCGGGAGCTGGGCGGAGTCCCTCGTCCGCCTCGCGCACGGCGACGACACGCGTCCCGTCGTGCCCGACCGTCCCCGGAAATCGTGCAGCACGGAGGACACGTTTCGCGAGGACCTCGCCGACATCGGGGAAATGCGGGCGATCGTCGAGTCCATGGCGAGGAGCGACGCCGCGTTCCTCGCCGAGAGGCGCCTCTTCGCGCGGACCGTGACCCTCAAGGTGCGCTATGCGGACTTCACGACCGTGACCCGCAGCGACACCGCGCGGCCGACCCGTGACGCCGACGAGCTCGCGCGCCGCGCGGC
>JBAUSZ010000101.1:0-5933 GCA_049581965.1 Thermoanaerobaculia bacterium
CGTCAACCGCGCCTACATGGATCGCGGCCAGCTCCACGTCGAGCGGCTCCCGCGCGGCGTGGCGTGGCTCGACACGGGCACCCACGAGGCGCTCCTCCAGGCCTCGAACTTCATCCAGGCCATCGAGGCCCGGCAGGGGCTCAAGGTCGCTTGCCCCGAGGAGGTCGCCTGGAACCACGGTTGGATCTCGTCGGAGGACGTCACGCGACTCGCCTTGCGGATGAACAAGAACGAATACGGCGCGTATCTCCTTCGAATGCTCGAGGAGGGACGACCTTGACGAACACCCGGCGCGATCTCCTCCGGACCGCCGCCGCTGCCGCGGCCGCCTCCGCCCTCGGGACGAACCGCCTCTTCGCGGGAGCGGAGCCGAAAACGCTCCTCATCCTCGGGGGGACGCGCTTTCTCGGCCCCGCCCTCGTCGAGGCCGCGCAGAAGACGGGCTGGAAGATCTCGCTCTTCAACAGGGGCAAGTCCAACCCGGGACTCTTCCCGGGGCTCGAACACCTCCGAGGGGACCGGGACGGCGACCTGAAGTCGCTCGAGGGCCGCTCGTGGAACGCGGTCGTCGACACGTCGGGCTACGTGCCGCGCCTCGTGAGGGACTCGGCGACGCTCCTGGCGCCGCGCATTGCGCAGTACGTCTTCATCTCGTCGATCTCCGTCTTCGCCGACCTCTCCAGGGCCGGCGTGGACGAGACGGGGAGTGTCGCGACCCTCGCGGACCCGACGGTCGAAAAGATCGACGCGGGCGCGTACGGCGGCCTCAAGGCTCTCTGCGAGAAGGCGGCCGAGGCCGCCATGCCGGGCCGCGTCACGAACGTGCGTCCCGGCCTCATCGTCGGGCCGAACGACGGCACGGACCGCTTCACCTACTGGCCCGTGCGCGTCGCCAGGGGCGGCGAAGTCCTCGCGCCGAACCGGCCCGAGGATCCGGTCCAGTTCATCGACGTTCGTGACCTCGCGGCCTGGATCGTGAGATGCCTCGACATGCGTACCGTCGGCGTCTTCAACGCGACCGGGAACCCACTGCCCGTCGGCACGCTTCTCGACACCTGCAGGACCGCGAGCGGAAGCGACGCGAGGTTCACGTGGGTGGACGCGGCGTTCCTCGAAGCCCGGAAAGTCTCGGCGTGGAGCGACCTCCCCTGCTGGCTGCCGCCGACGGGCGAGGACGCCGGCGGGAACCAAGTCAGCAACGCCCGCGCCGTCGCGAGGGGTCTCGTCTTCCGGCCGCTGAAGGACACGTGCAAGGACACGCTCGCCTGGTGGAAGGCGCAGCCGGCCGAGCGGCAGGCGAAGCTCAAGTCGGGGCTCACGGCCGACCGCGAGACCTCTCTTCTCGCGGCCTGGCACGAGGCGCAGGCGAAGAAGGCTCGGCAGGCCGGCTGAGCCGTGGACCTCCGGCACGCCCTCTCGCGCCTCGTTCGCGCCGAGCCGGACGAGGTCCCGAGCCTCCTCCTCGCGTCGCTGTCCTTCTTCTTCCTCCTCGGCGGCTACTACGTCATCCGGCCGCTGAGGGACGAGATGGGCGCCTCGGCGGGCGGCGGGTTCGCGCTCAACTGGCTCTTTCTCGCGACCCTCGCCGGCACGCTCGTCGTGAACCCGCTCTTCGCCGCGCTCGTCTCGCGCGTCCCGCGGCGCGTCTTCGTGCCCGTCGTCTACCACGTCTTCGCGGCGGTCTTCGTTCTCTTCTGGGCGCTCCTCACGTTCGAGAGCGGCGCGTCGCGCGTCGCGACGGCCCGTGTCTTCTTCGTCGTCGTGAGCGTCTTCAACCTCCTGATCGTCTCCGTCTTCTGGGGGTTTCTCGCGGACCTGTACCGGTCCGGGGCCGCGAAGCGCCTGTTCGGATTCGTGGGCCTCGGAGGCACGCTCGGCGGCATCGCGGGCGCCGGGGCCACGGCGCTCCTCGCGCCCCGCGTCGGGCCCGTGCCGCTTCTCCTTCTCGCAGCGGGCCTCTTCGAGGTCGCGGTCGTGTGCCTGAGGATCCTCGCGCGACGGCATCACGTCGACGAGGCCGGGGCCGCGCCGCTGGGCGCCGAGGACGAGGGCGCGCCGCCCGGGCACGGCGCTTTGCATGGGATCGCGCTCTTCGGACGGTCGCGTTACCTCCTCGGGATCGCGGGCTTCCTCCTCCTCTTCACGGTCGGCTCGACCTTCCTTTACCTCGCGCAGGCCCGCATCCTGCGCGCCGAGTTCCACGACGCGGGAGCGCGCACGGCGTTCTTCGCCAAGGCCGACCTTCTCGTGAACGTGATCACGGCCGCCACGCAGCTCTTCCTCACGGGCCGCCTCCTTCCCGTCGTCGGTCTCGGACCCGCCCTCGCCGTCCTCCCGGTCCTCACGGCCGGCGGATTCGTCGCGCTCGGCCTGTCCTCCACGGCCCGCACGCTGTTCGTCGTGCAGGTCGCCCGCCGGGCGGCCGAGTTCGCGCTCGTGAAGCCCGCCCGGGAGGTCCTCTTCACGGTCGTCTCGCGGGAGGAGAAGTACTCCGCGAAGAGCTTCATCGACACGTTCGTCTACCGCAGCGGCGACGCGCTCGGCGCCCTCGCGGACCGTGCCGTCGCCCTTACGGGGCTCTCCCCCGCCGGATTCGCCATCGCCTTCCTCCCCGTCGCGGCGGCCTGGATCTGGAACGCGGCCGCCCTCGGGAGCCGCCAGCGGGAGCTCGCTCGCGAGCGCGAGGGCCCGGCCGGGGCGCTCCCCGCGGCCCCGTGATTCAATTGGCTCATGGCGGCGCCGCGGAGCGGCCCCGATTTTCTGAAGGGGAGAATGCTGCGATGAAAGTCCGAGACATCATGTCCACGAAGGTCCAGACGATCGACATGAACGAGAAGGCCGAGAGCGCCTGGAACCTCATGAAGTGGAAGCGCATCCACCACGTCGTCGTCACGGACGGGCCCGGGCAGGTCGTCGGGGTCGTCTCGGCCCGCGACCTCGGCGGCCGCGACCGCGAGGACGCGCGAAAGGTGCGCCCCGTCGCCGCGATGATGACGGCATACGCCGTCAAGGCCGTCCCGGACATGCCCGTCCGCCAGGCCGCGAACGTCATGAGAGGCTGGAACATCGGCTGCCTGCCCGTCCTGGACGGCGGCCAGCTCGTCGGAATCGTCACCGTGTCCGACCTCCTCCGCCTCGTGGCGGAGGGCGTCGAAAGACGGGCCGCCCTGGCAAAGCGCGCCGTGAAGGCCGTCCGCGCGAGAAAGGCCGCCCCGCCGCGCCGGAAGGTCGTCAAGCGCGCCCGCCGCAAGTAGCTCCTCGGCCCGACCCCGTCTCGGTCGGTTCACCCCCGCGGCGCGGGTCACTTTGCGCCGAAATTGAGTCTTGATATCGTCTCGCCGGCCCAGCAGCCGAGGAGAGTTCATGACTAGTCGCGGTCGCGTCACCGGTGCATCGTCTCTCGTCGCTCTTTCCGTCGCCTTGACCGCAGCGGTGGTTTCCGGAAGCGCATTTGCGAGCGGATACGTCGTCTCCTCCCGAAACCACTGTGAACGAATCGAGGTTTCAATGCCCCACTCTCTCTTCAGTCGCTTCGCTACGTTCGTGCTCTTTCTCTTCGCGCTTTGTCTTGGTTGCGGCGTGACAGCGGCGTCCTTTCCGGAGCCCACGCCTGCGGATCCTGCGTACATGGCCCTGCGCGACGCCGCTCTTGCGTCAGCGGAGTGCCCGAACGCAACGCTTCCGCTCGCAGTCTTCGCGCCGCAGCCTCAGTACCCGAGTGCCCTGCGCAAGCAGCGCATCCAAGGGCTTGTCGCCGTCGAAGGCATCATTCTGGCCGACGGAACCGTCGCCTATCCTCGCGTCATCAAGGCCGACCAGCCTGACCTCGCTCCTGCCTCACTCTCCGTCTTCAAGACATATCGCTACAAGCCCGGCACCTGTTCCGGAAAGCCCGTTCCGCGTTTCGTGACCGTCTCACACTCCTTTCGCCTGCAGTAGCGGAAACGCTGCCTTCCGCAGCTGACGATCCTGGCTGCCACGGTCTTTGGCGGGCTTCCGAATACGACGGGCGGCTCCTGCAGCCTCACCCCTCGTTGCAGCGGACTCGCCGTCAGTCGCTGCGCTCCTTCCTTCTCGCCGCTGAGCTTGATAGCGTTAGCCAGCCGCGCAAATGCCTCAACTCACGACGCTCCTGATTCTTGCGGCGCTGTGGCTCGAGCCGTACGTCCATCAAGCCAGATCCGGCGAACGCACCGCCGACAGTCGCCCGCCGCTCGAGTGCGTCACATTCAAGACGCCGACCCGACTATTGGCCGGGCACTCGTTCGCCCAGGCCATCGGCCGGGGCATGGAGGTCCGCCTTCGCAGCCGGCAAGGTGCTGCGTGGGCTGCGTGGGGGATAGAGGTCGGGCCAGTCGGCACGACAACCGACTATTTGTGGATCGCATCGCCCCCGTTTCAAACGGCGCCACACCGTCAAATCGGCAATGGCTACGACTTCACGGCCCGGGATTCGGTGGCGCTGTCCCCCCGGCGCTTACGTTTCGTCACGTCCGCCGCGGAATACGACCACGCGATCGCTCTTGCAGACAGAGCGGGACGAGACGCGAGCGCAGGGATTACGGCCGACGATTTCACGGCTCTCGGCAAGGGCTCTCTTGAGCTTTGGATCACCCGGTTCGACCTCAATGAGCGAGCAGACGATCTCAACTGGATTAGCGTAAGGGGGCGGGCGTGCCAGCCACGTTGAACCCACTGGCTGGAGCAAGCACGGGACACAGCGGCATGAGGCATGCCTCGGCGGACATCGCGCAGGAGTATCCCGCGTGGGAGCGTTTCGCCGGCCTTTGTCGGGGCCGCCGGGGAGACCAACAGATCGTGGTGCTCGACGAGCAATTGGTCATTCCGACGCCCAACGGTTCGGATCTGGACGATCCCGTCTCGCTCGAACCACTCGGCAACGGCCGCTTTCGCCTCGCCGCGCCCACGGGTGGCGGCAGCGTTCACGGCGCCCTTGGCGGCGAGCGCCACATGACAAGCGCCAGACGCCGAATGAGGGAATGTGATCCCGTCATGCCGGTCGAACTGACCGCGGCCCTTACGAAAGAAAAAGGGCGGGCGGATCAGCCTTCTCAGGCAACCCACCCGCCGCGAAGGGGTGAAAATGGAGCGGGACACGAGGGTCGAACTCGCGACATCTACCTTGGCAAGGTAGCGCTCTACCACTGAGCTAGTCCCGCTCAGGAACCATGGACCATAAGGGACGCCCGCCCGCCTGTCAAGGCGAGGCGAGCCCGCGCGCGCGCCGGAGCTGGGCGCGAGCCCGCCGCGCGCGCACGTCGCGCGGGTTCTCCCGGATCGCCGTGTCGAGGAGATCGAGCGCCTCGCCGCGCGCGTCGCCGTAGCAGAGCGCGAGCTCCCAGCCGCGAGGCGGTTCCATCGTCCCGTCGGGCCGCATCACGAGGAGCGCCAGAATCCGCGGCTCCTTCCGGCGTGCGTGGCGGAGCCCCGCGAGGGCGTCCACGACGAGCGCGCTCGCGACGGCGTCGTTTCCGGAGACGTACGCGAGGCCGCCCGTCGCGAACGTCGCGAGGGAGCGTGCGTCCGGGTTCTTCGGATGGTCGGCAAGCACGCGCCGCGCCTCGGCCTGCACGAACTGAAAGTCTTCCCTCCCGAGGCGATGGCCCGGCCTCCTCGAGACGTCGAGCCTCTCGTGCGCCGCGGCGAGCGCGGGCGCGGCGGGACCAGGCTTCTCGGCGATCGGTGGCGCGGGTGCGGCAGGTGTCGGCGGCGCATGGATTGCGGGAGAGGACGGGACCGCCGTCGGAGCCACCGTCGGAGCCGCCGTCGGAACCGGCGTCGGGACAGCCGAGGGAGCGGCCGTAGGCGCAGACTTCGGAATCGGAGCCGCTGCCGGCGCGACTCTTGCGGCGTCCCTGGCCCGCCCCGCGAGCACGAAGCCCACGACGGCGACGGCGGCCGCGCCGGCGCCC
>JBAUSZ010000102.1:0-3625 GCA_049581965.1 Thermoanaerobaculia bacterium
GCGCGAGATCGGGGCCCTGCATCGCGCCGTCGCGCGCGACGTCCGTCACGAGAAGCGCCCGGACACCGAGCGGCCACATCTCGCGCGCGACCGATGCGGCGTCGCCCGCTCCGGCGTCCTCCGTCCAGCCGCGTACGGTCGGCCGCCCGTCCCTGCAGTCGAGGGCGACGACGATGCGGGGCGCGGGAGAGGAAGAGGAAGAGGAAGAGGAAGAAGATTTTCTTAGAAGGTGCGTGAACGCGGGACGATCGAGGAATGGCAGCGTGCCGACCACTACGCGTGCGGTACTCACCCTTTCCAGGAAATCTTCAACAGCAGCGCCCGTGCGCATGCCGCCGCCTACTTGCACGGGGATTTGAATGACTCGAAGAATCTCCTCGATCTTTCTCCCGTTGTCCCCCTTCCCGAATGCCGCGTCGAGGTCGACGATGTGGATCCCGTCGGCGCCCTCGCGCTCGAACGTCCTCGCCGTCTCGACGGGGTCCGAGTCGTAGGTCGTCACGGCGTCCCACTCGCCCCTCAGAAGCCGCACGACACGCCCGCCCCTGAGGTCGATCGAGGGCCAGAGCCGAAGCCGGTCCGCGCTCAAGCCGCCCCCTGCAGGAAGTTCGACAGGATGAGCCGCCCCGTCTCGGAAGATTTTTCCGGGTGGAACTGGCAGCCCCACACGTTGGCCTTCTGCACGATCGCCGGGAAGCCGCCGTCGTAGTCGCACGTCGCCCCGACGTCCGCGGGGGCGACGCCCTCGGGCCGGAAGGAGTGGACGAAGTAGACGTAGCTTCCGTCCTGGAGGCCTTTCACGAGGCCGTCCTCGCGCGTCGGGCGGAGCTCGTTCCAGCCGACGTGCGGGCTCCGCGTCCCGACCGAGAACGGCGCAACGCGCCCCCCGACGAAGCCGAGCCCCTTGTGGCGGCCGTGCTCGAGGCTCTCCTCGAAGAGGAGCTGGAAACCGAGGCAGAGCCCGAGGAGGCGCGCGCCGCGATCGACGGCCGCCCGGATCGCGGCCTCCAGGCCGGTCTCGAGGAGGCGCCCCATTGCGGGCGCGAAGGCCGCGACGCCGGGGAGGACGAGCCGCGTCGAATCGGCGACGCGGTCGAGGTCCGCCGTGAAGTCCACGTCGGCTCCGAGCCGCAGGAAGGCGCGCGTCACCGACGCCGTGTTCCCGACTCCGTAGTCGACGAGGGTGACGCGGGGAGCTTTCATGCCGTGAGGGTCCCTTTCGTCGAGAGCACGTCCGTCCCCGTCACGCGGCAGGCCCCCCGCAGCGCGCGCGCCGCCGACTTGAAGACGGCCTCGGCGGCATGATGCCCGTTCCTTGCCCTCAGGACGTCCACGTGAAGGTTGAATTTGCCGCGGAACGCGGCCGATTTCCAGAACTCCTCGACGAGCGCGAACGGGAAATCCTTCGTCACGAGGAGGAGCTCCTTGTCGACGGGCGACTCGAAGACGATGTAGGGCCGGCCCGAGAGGTCCACGACGGAGCGGGCGAGCGCCTCGTCGAGCGGAACGATCGAGTCCCCGAACCGCTCGAGCCCCGCCCGCGTGCCGAGCGCCGAGTCGAGCGCCTCGCCGAAGGCGAGCCCGACGTCTTCCACGGTGTGGTGGGCGTCGATGTGGACGTCCCCCTCGGCCCGGACGGAGAGATCGAAGCCGGCGTGGCGGGCAACGGTCTCGAGCATGTGCGACAGGAAGCCCACGGGCGTCGCAACGTCCGCCCGACCCCCGCCGTCGAGGTCCAGCGCGAGGAAGACCGATGTCTCCCTGGTCTTTCTTTCCACCAATCCTCGCCGGCTCATGAGACCTCCTGAAGAGCACCGAGAAAGAGATCGTTCTCCGCGGGCGATCCGATCGTGACGCGCAGTCGCCCCGCCGCCGCGGCCGTCACATCGCGGACGAGGACACCCCTCTCGAGAAGCGCGCGGCGCACGCGGGCGGCGTCGCCCCCGCGCGGGCCCAGGAGAAGGAAGTTCGCGGAGGAGGGAGCGACGGCATGTCCCGCCGTCCGCAGCGCCCGCGCGACCCTCTCCCTTTCCTCGACGACCCTCGCGACCCGCGCCCGGGCATCCTCGGGGCGGGCGAGAAGCGCGAGGGCCAGCTCCTCGGCCGCGAGGTCCACGTTGAACGGGAGGATCGCTTTTTCGATCTCCCGGGCGAGATCGGGCGGCGCGACGGCGTAGCCGATCCGGAAGCCCGCGGCCGCGTAGGCCTTCGAAAGGGTCCGGAAGACGACGAGGTTGGGCCGCGACGCGACGAGGCCCGTGAGGTCGTCGTCGACGGCGGCAAACTCGACGTACGCCTGGTCGAGGAGAACGACGGGCGCCTCGTCGAGGAGCCTTTCGACGAACGCCCGGCCCGCGACTCCGCCGGTCGGGTTGTTCGGCGAGCACACGAGCGGCACGCCGCGGGCGGCCCGAGCCAGGAATGCGGGCTCGTCGATCGCGAAGTCGGCCCCCGTGCGGCGCAGGGAAACGACACGGGCGCCCGCGATCGCGGCGATCTGCCCGTAGAGAGAGAACGTGGGAGGCGCGAGGACGAGCGTCCCGCCGCCCGCGAAGACCGAGACGGCCGCGAGGATCGCCTCTCCCGAACCGTTCCCGACGACGATCTCGTCCGGGCTCCGGCCAATCGACCCCGCGATCGCCTTCTTGAGGCGTGGAGCGCCGAACTCGGGGTAGCGCCCCCAACGCCGGGACTTCAGACGCGCGAGGACCTCGGTTCGGATCTCCTCCGGCACGTCGTCCGGCGCCTCGTTGAAGTCGAGCTTCGCCCGCACCGGACGGGACTCCTCGTCCTCGAGGCGATACGCGCGGAGGGCGCGAATCTCGGCGCGCACAGGGATCGTCTTCGGTGTCATCGCGTCCTCCGCTCCAGAGCTGCGGCATGCGCGACGAGGCCCTCGAATCGCGCGAGGACGCACGCGGGCCGGGCGAGCAAACGTGCCGCGCGCGCGGGCGCTTCGACGGACCTCGCCCAGCGGAAGAAGTCGCGCGTCGACAGACCCGAATAGCCCCGCGCGGCGCCCCCCGTCGGGAGGACGTGGTTCGGGCCGGCGACGTAATCGCCGAGGGCGGTCGGGGTGGAAGAGCCGACGAAGAGAGCGCCGGCCGTAGGAAGAAGAGAGGACACGAACCGTTCCGCTCCCTCGCCCATGATCTGCACGTGTTCCGCTGCCACGGCGCTGCAGGCCGACGCGGCGCGGGAGATTTCCTTGAAGGTAAAGAGGGCGGCGCCGCGGCGCAGGGCCGCACGCATCACCTTCGAAGAACCGTGCTCCTCGAACGCCGCGAGCTGAGAGAGGATTTCTTCCCGCACGGCCGCCGCCAGCCTCTTCGAGTTCGTGAACAGCAGGCACTTCGCGTCCGGATCGTGTTCGGCTTGCGCGAGAAGGTCGGCGGCGACCAGAGCCGGGTCCGCGTCCGCCGAGGCGAGGATCGCGACCTCGGACGGCCCGGCCGGGAGGTCCACGGCGACGAGGCCCGAGACGAGGTGCTTCGCGGCCGCGACGAAGCGGTTGCCTGGCCCGACGATCTTCGCGACCCTCGCGACCGAGACCAGGCCCGCGACGCCGTGAGCGCCGCCCGCGAGGAGGACCGCGTCGACGCCCAGCTCCCGGACCGCCCAGCGC
>JBAUSZ010000103.1:0-3897 GCA_049581965.1 Thermoanaerobaculia bacterium
CCGCTGGGCGGGTTCCCCCGCTTCCCAGAACCCCTAGAGGAAAAAGATGGCAACACCCACCGAAACGACCGCCGCCGCGAAGGCTTCCGCCGCCAAGGGCAAGAAGAAAGGCCCGAAGAAGGAAAAGAGGAACATCCCGCACGCTCTCGCGACCGTGCAGGCGTCCTTCAACAACACGATCGTCTCGATCACGGATCAGCAGGGCAACGTCCTGGCCTGGTCGTCGGCGGGCCGCATCGGTTTCAAGGGCTCGCGCAAGGGCACGCCCTTCGCTGCGCAGCTCGCGGCAGGGAACGCCGCCCAGATCGCCCAGGAGCACGGCGTGCGCTCCCTGGACGTCAAGGTGACGGGTCCCGGCGCCGGCCGCGAGAGCGCGATTCGCGCCCTCGCCGCCGCGGGCATCGACATCCGGTCCATCAAGGACACGACTCCCATCCCCCACAACGGCTGCCGCCCGCGCAAGCGCCGGCGGGTCTAGGGCCGTAACGTCCGTAAACCGGCTCCCGATTCCGGGCCGGGAAGAAGGACAGACGACAAATGACGGAATCGACGGAGGTCCTGATTTCCCGTGGCTCGTTATCGTGAATCGGTTTGCCGGCTGTGCCGGCGCGAAGGGATGAAGCTGTTCCTCAAGGGGGACCGCTGCTTCACCAACAAGTGCGCTGTCGAGCGCCGCAACTTCCCCCCGGGGCAGCACGGCAAGCGCCGCTCCAAGATCCTCGGCTACGGCATCCAGCTCCGCGAGAAGCAGAAGGTCAAGCGCTTCTACGGGGTCCTCGAGGGCCAGTTCCGCCTCACGTTCCAGCAGGCGGAGCGGATGCGGGGCGTCACGGGCGAGAACCTGCTCTCGCTTCTCGAGAGGCGTCTCGACAACGTCGTCCACCGGCTCGGCTTCTCGGGCTCTCGCCCGCAGGCCCGTCAGCTCGTCCGTCACGGTCACGTGCGCGTCAACGGCCGCAAGGTGAACGTCCCGAGCATGATCGTGCCTCAAGGCGCGGTCGTCTCGATCAAGGACAAGAGCCGCACGAACCCGCTCATCGCCTCCGCGGTCGAGACCGCCAAGGGGCGCGGGATCCCCGCGTGGCTCGAGCTCGACGCGGCCCAGTTCCAGGGCAAGGTCGTCGCGCTTCCGAAGCGCGAGGACGTTTCCATCCCGATCAGCGAGAAGCTCATCGTCGAGCTCTACTCGAAGTAACGCATCGAACAGGGCCCGAGCGCGCCGCTCAGCGGATCAGTCGCAGGGCCAGGAGAAGACACCATGCTGTGGAAGGGCTTTCAGCGTCCAAACCGCCTCGAGGTCGAAGAAGAGAAGGGCAACTACGGCCGGTTCACCGCACAACCGCTCGAGCGCGGCTGGGGCACGACCGTCGGCAACGCGCTCCGGCGCGTCCTGCTCTCGTCGATCGAGGGCGCGGCCATCACCGCGGTCAAGATCGAGGGCGTCGAGCACGAGTTCACGGCCGTGCCGGGCGTCGTCGAGGACGTGACCGACATCATCCTGAACCTCAAGAGTCTCGCGATCCGCCTCCACGACGACGGGCCGCGCACGCTCAACCTCGACGTCAAGACGAAGGGCCTCGTGACGGCCGACGCGTTCGAAGACGACGCCCAACTAGAGATCCTGAACGCGGATGCACCGGTCGCGTCGCTCGCCGACGGCGGGCGGCTGCGCCTCGAGGCGACCGTCACCAAGGGTCGCGGCTACGTCCCGGCCGACCGGAACTTCGACCCCGAAGCGCCCATCGGCACGATCCCGCTGGACTCGGCCCACTCGCCGGTCCGCCGGGTGAACTACCACGTCGAGGCCGCGCGCGTCGGCCAGGCGACGGACTACGACAAGCTCGTCCTGGAGGTCTGGACGAACGGCACGATCTCTCCGCGCGACGCCGTGGGCGTGGCGGCGGTACTCCTCCGGGACCATCTCGCCATCTTCGTGAACGTCGAAACCGACGACGCGGCCCAGGCCGCGGGCGCCGAGATGCCGCAGAGCGAGCTCGACGCCTTGCTCGACACGAACGTCGAAGAACTCGAGCTGTCCGTGCGCAGCGCGAACTGCCTGAAGAACGCCGGTATCCGGACGCTCCGCGAGCTCGTGCAGAAGACCGAAAAGGACATGCTCGAGACGAAGAACTTCGGGCGCAAGAGCCTGAACGAGATCAAGGACATCCTGCGCGAGAAGGGGCTCGGATTCGGCATGAAGCTCGAGACCCCGACCGGCGCGGGGCGCTGAGGGCTCGATGCAGCACAACCGCGCGGGCCGCAAGCTCGGCCGGACGACGGCGCACCGCAAGGCGCTGTTCAGGAATCAGCTCTCGTCCCTCATCACCCACGAACGCATCACGACGACCCTCCCCAAGGCGAAGGACCTGCGCCCGCTCATCGAGAAGATGATCACGCTCGGCAAGAGGGGCGGGCTTCACGCACGGCGGCTCGCCCTGAAGACCGTGCCCGAGGCGGCGACCGTCAAGAAGCTCTTCGAGGAGATCGCCCCGCGCTTCAAGGAGCGCGCGGGCGGCTACACGCGGATTCTCAAGCTCGGGCGACGCCAGGGCGACGGAGCCGAAATGGCGATCCTCGAATTCATCGACTTCGACTTCGCGCAGCGCCAGGCCGAGAAGAAGGTCGCGGCGAAGGCGGCGGAAGAGAAAAAGACGTCGCTCCTCGAGAAGGCCAAGAAGCTCGTCGCCGGCAAGGGCGGCGAGGAGAAGGGCGAAAAGGAAGAGAAGAAGGCCGAGGGCGCCGAAGGCGACGCCGAGAAGAAGGCCAAGCCCATGGAGACGCCCAAGGCCGCGAAGATCAAGGGCCCGAAGGGCTCGGGCCCCAAGGGCGGCGGCTCCCACGGCGGCGGCCACCGGAAGGTTGGCAGCTGAGGAGCCGGGAAGAGGGCGACGGGTCGGTTTTCTAGAGGGGGCCGCCCGTCAGGAGGACGACGGCCGCGGCGATCTCGCGCCCGTGCGTGATCGTGACGTGCGCGCCCGTGACGCCGAGCCGCGAGCCCAGCGCCGCCGCCCGTCCGAAGAGGGCGAGACGCGGCGGCCCCCCCGGCGCGCGCACGATGGCGACCTCCCGGAACGCGACGCCGCGCATCCCCGTCCCGAGCGCCTTCATGGCGGCCTCCTTCGCGGCGAAGAGGCCAGCGACGTGTTCCGCGTAGGCCGGCGAGGACGGAGGGCGCCGGAGCTCGCCCGGGCGGAAGAGGCGCTCGGTGAACCGTGATCCGTGCCGTCCGATCGCGGCCGCGACGCGGGGAATTTCGCACACGTCGATCCCGACGCCGAGGACGCCGGCGCCGGCAGGGAGAGCGTCGGCCGGCGAGACGCGATCCGTCACGGAGTCCCTCACGCTTCGGCGCGCGGCTCGCGCCTCCATGTCTCGATCTCCACGACGGCGGCAAAGAGATGGAGAAGGCCGACGCCGACGACGAAGCTCCGGAAGTAGGGCGAGACGAGAAGGTCGCGTGCGAACGCCGGAGAGCGCGAGACGACGCGGAGGGTCCAGAGGCGGCTCCACGGGGCGAGCGTCAAGAACGCCCCGGCCTCGAGCACGTAAAGGATGAACAGGGCCCTCAGGAGCCGGGACCCGATGACGGTGACACCCACCCGGGGATTGTAGAGGCGTCCGCGTCAGCGGTCCCGCCTCGGGGGCGGCGCCTGCGCGGGCCGGGGCGCGATCGGAGCCGCATGGGCGGGCGCATGGGACGCCGGGGCCTCGCGCATCGCGCGCGCCTCGCGGGCCGGTTCCGGGTGGACCGGCGCTTCGCGGACGGGCGCCTCGCGCACGCGCGGGGAAGAATCGCGGCCGATCTCGGGCCTCGGGCCGGCGTCGCCGCGGTACGCCGGGCCCCCGCCCGAGCGTTCGATCATCCGCGGCGCGGGAGCGCGCCAGCCGGAGTCGCTC
>JBAUSZ010000104.1:0-5291 GCA_049581965.1 Thermoanaerobaculia bacterium
CCTCCAGGCCGCGGACCGCCGGGCCGCCCTCTTCTTCCGCGCATTCGGCCCGCTCTCACGGCCGCTCCGGGCGCTCCCGTTTCTCGACAGGGTCAGCGCGTACCGGCTCATCGCCT
The DNA here is from genome assembly GCA_049581965.1 of Thermoanaerobaculia bacterium. Lineage (GTDB taxonomy): Bacteria > Acidobacteriota > Thermoanaerobaculia > UBA5066 > UBA5066 > Fen-183. The sequence goes on from JBAUSZ010000104.1 coordinate 117, forward strand.
CGGCCTGGGGCCTCCTTCTTTTCGCCGGAGGAGCTCTCCTTCTGCGCCGCGCCGGCGCCTCGGCGCTGGTTGCGTCGTCCTACGGGTTCGTCGCGCTCCTCCCCTACAGCGTCTCGACGGCCGGCACCTGCTCGAACTACGCGCCCGCGATCGGCCTTGGGCAGCTCCTGGCCGCGGCCGCCTGCGCGGCGATCCTCACGGAGAACCGGTCGACGCGTCGCCTCGCTGCCGCCAGTTTCGTGGGCGCCTCCTGGGCCGGCGTCCTTCTCTGGGCGGACTTCGTCTTTCCGGCGCTCCTCGGGACGTTGTTTCTCGCATCCCTCGCGGGAATCCAACGGGCCGAGCGCGCGGGGGTTCCGCGACGAATCGCGAGCGTCGTCGCGGGCGCCGCGATTCTCCTCCTCGGGGCCTTGGCGGGTATCGCTCTCTTCCGTGCGGCGTCACGCGGTGCGTTCATCCTGCCGGTTCCTCGGGGTCTCGGCGCTCTGGGACCGAAGACCGCCCTCTTCATGGTCTTCCTCGCGCTCGCGCCGCTCGCGATCGCCGCGGCCGCAGGCGCGGCCCTCAGGCGCCTCGAAACGCGCCCGGACGCCAGCCGGCGGAATGCGTTGGCCGTCTTCTCGATCGCTCTCGCCTCCCTCGCCGCATGCGCTTTTCTCCTCACGCCGTGGACGGCCGTTCCCTATGGGTCCGACTACGTGCCGTTCCCGCGCCTCGTCGCCGGGTACGCCCGCGCCTTCGTCTCGAATGCCTTCGCGTGGGACCAAGACCGGCTGTCCTGGAAGTTCTGGTTCGGCGCCTTCGGCTGGCACGACGCGTTCTATCCGGACGGCGTCTATGCGCTCGCGCGGTGGGGCTTCGTCGCCTTTCTCGTCTCATTCCCTGTCCTCGCATCGCCGTTCCTGTCGAAACGGCCCGCGGCCGCCCGCGCGCTCCTCCTGGCGTCGGGAGGCGCTCTGGGCTGCGGCGCCGCCACCTTCGCGCTGCGCTACTTGGGCCCGACCGCTCCTTACGGGCGGTTCGTTCTCCCGCTCGTCGCACTCGCCGCACTGCCCCTCTTCGCGATGCTGGAGGCCAGCGGACGCGAACGGTGGGGCCGGGCGGCGCTCTTCGTGGCTGCGGCGTTCCAGCTCTGGACGGCGCTCGCGGTCATCGGCGCCCGCTACGCGTTCGGCACCTGATCCGTCGCGCCGGCCGTCGGCGGCCCGACGGCACGCTCGGCGCACCATGTCGCGCGCCAGCCGTCCTCGGCCGTGACACCCAGTGAGGCCTCGCCGCGAATGGACCCGAAGAAGTTCGCGAGCAGGCCGGGTTGTCCCTTTTCAGTCGTACGCGTCCGGTAACTCAAGCGCCTCGCTCCGGAGCCCTCGAGGCTGCGGTAGTCGTCGAGCACGAACGTCGCGCCGCCCGCAAAGACCTCGAGCCGTTCCTTGCCCGCGCCCGTCGAGCCCGTTCCCGTGAAAATGAGCGTTCCGCGCGAGCCGTCCTCGAAAATGAGGGTCACGACGCCCTCGTCGCGCGGCCTCACCCCAGGCGCGGCAACGACGTCGCGGACCTCGGTGCCCGCCAGAAACCGCATCAAGTCGAAAAAGTGAACGCCCTCCCCGAGGATGCGCCCGCCGCCCTCGGCCGGGTCGAGCTGCCAGTGGCCGTCCGGAAGGGCGCCCGCGTCGACGCGATAGACCATCGTCTTCGGCGCGCCGATCGGAGCCAGCGCTTCCCTGAGGCGCGTGGCGTGCGGCGAGAAGCGCCGATTGAATCCGACCGTGAGGAGCGCACCTCGCGCGGCCACGAGTTCCGCGAGCGCGCGGCCGTCCGCTGCCACGAGCGTCATCGGCTTCTCGACGAAAACGGCCTTGCCGGCCTCGACGGCCGCGCGTGCGATCGCGGCGTGCTGGTCATGTCGCGTCGCGACGAAGACGGCTCGCACCTGTGGGTCGAGAAGCAGCTCGCGGTAGTCCGTCGTCCCGCGGGCAAATCCGTCCTTCTCGGCTGCCGCACGCACGGCGAGAGGGTTGCGCGAGCAAACGGAGACGAGCGAGACGTCGCGTTGCGCCTTCACGAGCGGCAGGAGCACGCCTCGGAAGTGATTCCCATAGCCGACGACGCCGATGCCGATCCTCCCCGCGACGGGCGCTGCCGCGCGCGCCGGGACGTGCAGGCGGCGAAGCGGCTCCTCGGCGCCGCCATACGTCAGGACGACGCCGAGCGGCCGCGGCTCCTTCGCGAGGGAGGCGTAGGCGTCCGGCGCGCGCTCGACCGGGTGGGTTGCGTCGACGAGCGGTTTCACCCGGAGTGCCCCGGATGCCATGAGGCGGAGGGCCTCCTCCAGGTTGCGGCCCTCGGTCCAGCGCACGTAGGCGAGCGGATAGTCCAAACCCTTCTCCTCGTACTCCGCGTCGTAACGCCCCGGGCCGTAGGACGTCGAGATCAAAAAGTCGATCTCCTTGCGGTAGATCCGGTCGCGTGCGATGCGGATCGGGACGTCGCCGACGAGCACCACGCGGCCCTTCCGGCGGCAGGCCTCGAAGGAGCGGTTCAGGAGCGCCACATCGCCGCCCGCTGCCGTGACGATCACGGCATCGGCGCCGTTTCCGCCCGTACGCTCGAGAAGGCCCGCCACGAGGTCGCGATCCTCCGTCGCGAAGCCATCGTTCATGCCGAGCGCCCGGGCGCGCTCGACGCGGTCTCGGCGCACGTCGACGCCCAGCACGACGGCACCGCCGGCGCGGAGGATCTGCGCCGTCATCTGCCCGAGCAGGCCGAGACCCACGACGGCGACCCGCTCCCCGAGCGTCGGCGCGGCGCGGCGCACGCCCTGGAGCGCGATCGCCGCGAGCGTCGCGAACGCCGCGTCCTCGAGGGCCAGCCCGTCCGGGACGCGCGCGACGAGGTTCTGCGGTACGACGACGGCCTCCGCGTGATTCGCCCAGCCCGCCCCGGCGCAGGCCACGCGGTCCCCCGGGACGAACCCGGGGACACCGCTCTCGAGGACCACGCCCGCGCACGAGTACCCGACGGCCTGGTCGTTCAAGAGCCGTGCCTTCACGACATCGACGGTGCTCTGGAGCCCGTGCGTCGAAACCCGGTCCACGACCTTTCGCACGAGCGCGGGGTTCCGGATCGCCTTCAGCAGGAGCCCCTCGCCGCCGCCGGACGCCGCCGACTCGGTCCCCACGCTGATCGCGGACGCGTGGGTGCGAACGAGGACCCATCCGGGACGGACGACCGGCGCGGGCACGTCGAGCACCTTGACCTCGCCACCGGAAACCGCGACTTGCCGCACGGGGACGCCCAGCCTCCTGTCGTTAGCGACCGTGGACGGCGGGCTCCGCGGTCATTTCCCAGTCGACCTCAAACGGGAGGGAAACACTGGCGGATGCCACCCACGTTTCTCGCACGATCTTAACCCCGTAGAAAGGAGAGAACCATCCGTCGCGGCGCTCCCACGAAAGCGCGGACCCGCTTGCCGGTACGACACGTGCGCGAAAACCGTCCGGCGCCTGGAGGGTGAGAGCATCTCCCTCGAGTCGTCCCGCGAAGCCGGGAGCCGCGTGAAAGAAGAACTCGACGCGGTGAGGGGCCCTCCCGTCGAGTCGGTCCGCGAGGGAGAGCCGCGCCCGCCTCCGGTCGAAGCGGAACTTCCGCGAGACCGTCACGGGATCTCGCAGGCGACGATAGCCCGTGTGCGAGGCCTCGAGCGCGTCCGCGTCGGCGCCGTGCGCGAACGCGACACGGAGCGGAGCCGCGTCGTTCCGGAGCGTCCAGAGAGCCTGCCGCGACGGGAAGCGGTTGATCTCCTCGCCGTCGACCCGGATCCCGTTGTGGAAGGCCGTGGACCGGAATCGGTTGCGCCACTCCGGCGAGGGCGTGTAGACGTACGTGCCCGAGTCCGTCAGGACCGGCCGCCCGTGCGCATGCCATTCGAAGGAGAGCACGTCGTTGTGCCCGTGCCCGCCTCGCCCGCGGGTCCCCACCGGGCCCGCGTCGACGAAGGCCCAGTGGTCCGGGGCGCGAAAGACGAAATACCCGCCGTCCGGGAAAACCGCGGTCTCCTCAGACGGCACGGGCGCGAGGTCGTCGAAGGCGGCCGCCGCCGCCGAGCCGAGGAGCCAGACCGTTTCCTCGCGGAGCCGGCCGGCGCCCGCCTTGAGCCGGCCGTCCCCGAAAAGGACCGCGCCGGTCGAGAGGAGACCGCGGAAATCGCGCACGTCCGTGGCGCCGAGAAGGAGGGCGTGGCCGTCGTCCCCGTCTCCAACCAGGGGCATCAGCCCCTCGGGTGTCACGCATGCGGCGGCGAAGCGGAGCATCGCGGCGAGCCTGTCGTCGAAGGCGCCATCGGGAAGCGTCCCCGCAGCAGCGAGGAACCGGCGGCCCGTGAGGAAAAGCTCGAGGACGAGTCGGTGGTACGGGACCGAGCCTTCGATCCCCGCGCCGTCCGGCGTGCTTTGCTCGAGAACCTCGCGGGCGAGGAGCCGCGCCCCGTCGTCGAGCCAGCGGCGGCCCTCCGGCGTCGCGTCGAAGGCGGAGCCGAGAGCGACCATCCCGAGCACGTCCGAAAGGAAGTGGTTCACGTTCACCACGCCCATCTCGAGGTTCTCCGGAATCCACCGCCCGTGGCGCCAGAGGCCGAGGAGGATCTCCTCGCGAAACCCGCTGCTGAAGGGGGCGCCCTCGAAGAGCGCGAGGGCCCAGATCCAGCTCAGGGCGCGCAGCGCCACGTCCATCGTGCAGGCCCAGTTCACGCCGAGGCCCGGTGGGTTCGCAAGGAGGAAGGAGCGCACCTGGGCCTCGAACTCCCGCGGAAGGCGCGGATCGCCCTCGAGGAGCCAGGCCTGTGCGAGCCGGACGAGGTGCTGGCCGCGGGCGAGCTCCCACGGCACCTTCACGTCGCAGGGCGCGTCGAGGCGTACGACGTCGATCGCGTGGGAGGGGGCGTCCGCGGGGAAACGGAATCCCGTCTTGAAATCTCGGTGCCAGTCGATCTCCGGGCCGAGCGCGACGGGCCCGGAGCCGAAGAAGTCGAACGTGTGCGAGAGGATGCGCTCGACCTCCGTGCGCAACGAGCCGGCCTCGGCCGCGAAGCGCCCCGCGTAGAGAGCGCGGAGGACGCCCACTTCCGCCGCCGACGGCGCCACGCGGCGCGCGCTGCTCGCGTTCCACGCCGCCTCGAGG
>JBAUSZ010000105.1:0-3690 GCA_049581965.1 Thermoanaerobaculia bacterium
GTCCTCGTCGTGGACGACGGCTCGTCCGACGCGACGGGCCCGCGGGCCGAGGAGGCCGCGCGGCGCCACTCTCTCGCGCTCCGGGTCCTCCGTCTGCCCGCGAATCGCGGCAAGGGCGCCGCCGTGCGGGCTGGCTGCCTCGAGGCCGCGGGGGCTCTCGTCCTCGTGTCGGACGCCGACTTCTCGACGCCGATCTACGAGTGGGAAAAGCTCGCGGCCGCGGAAGCGCCCGTCGCGATCGGTTCACGCGCCCTCGACGAGGCACTCGTGAAGGAAAAACAGCCCTTCTTCCGGCAGGCGATGGGCAAGCTCTTCAACCGGCTCGTCCGCCTCGTCGCGGTGCCCGGCATCCGAGACACGCAGTGCGGCTTCAAGCTCTTCACCCGCGAGGCGGCTCGCGAGATCTTCTCGCGAGCGAAGGTGGACCGGTTCGCCTATGACGTCGAGGCGCTCCTCCTCGCGCGTCAGCTCGGCCTCGCGATCGTCGAGATCCCGGTCCTCTGGTTCAATTCGGCGGACTCGCGCGTGACGCTCCTGCGCGGAGCACAAGCCTACTGGGACGTCCTGAAGATCCGGTTCACGACGCGCGCGTGACGCGCCCCGGCCTCAATAGAGCGGAAACGCCGACGTCAATTCGCGAACGCGCGCCTTCACGCGCGACTGAATGGCGACGTCTTCCGGCGCGGCAAGGACGTCGGCGATGAGGCCGCCGATCGTCTTCATCTCGGACTCGCCCATGCCGCGGGTCGTGACGGCCGGCGTCCCGATCCTGAGGCCCGACGTGACCATCGGCGGGTTCGGGTCGAACGGAATCGCGTTTTTGTTCACCGTGATGCCGGCGGCGTCGAGCGCCTTCTCGGCGACCTTGCCGGTCAGGTTTTTCTTCCCGACGTCCACGAGGAAGAGATGGTTGTCCGTCCCGCCCGAGACGAGTCTCAAGCCGGATGACGCGACCGTCTCGGCGAGCGCCTTCGCATTCACGACGACCTGCCGCTGATAGGCCGCGAACTCCGGTGACGCGGCCTCCTTGAGCGCGACGGCCTTCCCGGCAATGACGTGCTCGAGCGGTCCGCCCTGAACGCCGGGGAAGACGGCCCTGTCCACCTCCTTCGCCCACTCCGGCGCACAGAGAATGAGGCCGGCGCGCGGACCGCGGAGGGTCTTGTGCGTCGTCGTCGTGATGAACTGGGCGTGGCCGACGGGACTGGGATGCACCCCCGCGGCGACGAGCCCCGCGATGTGGGCCATGTCGACCATCAGGAGCGCCCCGACGGAATCCGCGATCTTCCGAAAGCGCGGGAAATCGAGCGTGCGCGGGTAGGCCGACGCTCCCGCGATGATGAGCTTCGGCTTCTCGGCCTCGGCCGTCGCCTGCAGGGCCTCCCAGTCGATCGTCTCGGTCTCCTTCGAGACGCCGTAGGAGACGACGCGGTAGAGCTTTCCCGAGATCGAGAGCGGGTGCCCGTGCGTGAGGTGCCCGCCGTGCGCGAGTGACATCCCGAGGATCGTGTCGCCCGGCTTGAGGCATGCGAGGTAGACGGCCGTGTTCGCCTGCGATCCCGCGTGGGGCTGGACGTTCGCGTGGATCGCATCCGGGTTGCCCGGCGAAAACAGGGTTTTCGCGCGCGCGATCGCGAGCGACTCGGCCTCGTCCACGTGGAGGCAGCCGCCGTAATAGCGCTTTCCCGGGTAGCCCTCGGCGTACTTGTTCGTGAGCGTGGAGCCGACGGCTTCCAGGACGGCGCGCGACGTGAAGTTCTCCGAGGCGATGAGCTCGATCCCCTCGTTCTGCCGCGCCGTCTCGGCGGCAACGATCCGCGCGATCTCGGGATCGACCTCGGCGAGGGAGCGGTTCAGGAGCGCGGCGGGACGGACGGCGGTCGGCATGGGTCCTCCGGAACGGTGATCTTACGGCGCGCCGGGGTTCTTTCGCGGATACGCCGAGACCATCGAGTCGTACTCGGAAAGAGCGTAGCTGTCCGTCATGCCGGCGAGGTGGTCCGCGATCGAACGCAGGAAGAGCGGCCGTTTCGCGTAGTTCGCCGCGATCTCCGCGTCGAGGCGCTTGAGAGGTACGTCGCGCAGGTAGGCGACGCCCGCGAGGTCGCGGTAGCGCAGGAGCACGTAGTCCGGGAGGAGCCGCGGGTTCCGGTACCAGGCCGAAAAGAGCGTCGTGACGACGAGCTGGGCGCGCCCGTCGTGCTGCGCGACGCGGTAGCTGTGGATGATGTGCTGGTAGATGAACTCCTTGAGCTCCTCGTAGAAGCGCTGCCCCGCCTTCGACGGCCCGACGAGGGAGCCCGGGAGCTTCCTCCGCTGGGCGTAGAAATCGTCCGTCGTCTTCACGGACTTGGCCTCGAGCCATTTGCCGATCGAGGCGCGCGAGGACGTGATGAGATCCGTGACGAGGAGATGGATCATTCCGCGGATGAGCATCCCCTGGCGCACGGTCGTCTCGCGCGCGCTTTTCCAGGCCGCGCCGAGCGCCTCGACGACCGCCTGCGAGACGGGGAGCGCGAGGACCTTCTCGAAGTCCACGAGCTTGAGGCCGTCCTCGAGGTCGTGCGCCTGCTGGGCGACCTCGTCCGCCCACGCGACGGCTTGCCCTTCGAGGTGGCCGCCGGAGGAGAGGTTCAGGCCTTCGGCGTCGACGTCGGGAAACGGGAAGTCCCGCCGCCACGTCGTGTGCTTGAGGATCCCCTCGCGCGTGTCGTTCGTGAGGTTGAGCCCGGGGTGTTCGTACCGCTTCTCGAGGACATCCACGACGCGCACGGCCTGGTAGTTGTGCTTGAAGGCACCGATCTTTTCCGCGAGCTTCGCGTCGAGGGGAAGCGAAGGGTCGGCTCCCGTCAGGATCCGGTTGAGAACCTTCTCGCCGGAATGACCGAACGGGGTGTGCCCGAGATCGTGGCCGAGCGCGCAGGCCTCGGCGAGATCCTCGTTGAGGCCGAGGGCACGGGCGATCGTCCGTGCGATTTGCGTGACCTCGAGGGTGTGCGTGAGACGCGTCCGGTAGTGGTCCCCCTCGAACGGGATGAAGACCTGGGTCTTGTGCTTGAGGCGGCGGAACGCACGCGAGTGAATGATGCGGTCGCGGTCGCGCTGGTATTCCGTCCGGTAATCGTAGGTCTTGCCTTCCTCCGCGACCGGGTAGCGGCGAACGGCGCGTCCCGCGCGCGACGCGTAGACGGCGAGCCGTCCGTCCTCGAGTGCTTCCAGAGCCTTCTTGTCGTACGCGGGGACGAGGTTTCGGCCTTCGGGCGCGCTCACGCCGGGATCTTAGCCTCGCAGCGCGAGCACCTCGCCCGCAAGGTAGAGCGAGCCCGCGACGAGGATCGGTCCGGCGCCGCCCGCCGCCTCGAGGCGCGTGAGACCCTCCGCGACGGACGGCGCCGTCTCGAGCTGGGGGCGACCGAGACGCTCGGCCAGGCGTTCCGGTTGCTCGGCACGCGGCGAGCGGGGCGCGACGAGGACGCTCCGGCGCGCCCGGGCGGCGAGCGGCGCGAAGACGGCCGGAAGATCCTTGTCGTGCATCCCCCCGAAGAGGAGATCGACCTCTCCCGAGAGACCCGCCGCGTCGAGATGCGCGGCGAGAGCCGCCGCACCCGCGGGATTGTGCGCGCCGTCCACGAGAAGGGCCCGCCGGCCCGGCGCTTCGATTCTCTCGAGCCGGCCCCGCCAGCGCGTCGT
>JBAUSZ010000106.1:0-5481 GCA_049581965.1 Thermoanaerobaculia bacterium
GACGGGGCGGGCCGGGACGTCCGCGGGCGCGGCGCCGGAGAAAAGGGCGGCGGCGAGAACGAGGCCGGCCGGCACGGGGCGATCATCGCATGCGGACTCGGTGGACGCGGGGCCGCGCTCGCGGCGAGAATGCACGCGTGAACCCCATCGCCGACGCCGTTTCGCGCCCGCTGCGCGACGGGGTCCTCCGCACGGTGCGTCTCGTCGGGGAGCCCGAGGCCATGGCCTGGGTCGCCGGCGCCCTGTCGGGATCGGGCCTGCTCGTCGAGCGCCACGACGAAAGGGACGTCCACGATCCGCGCTTCTTCCAGCAGTGGCCGGTCATCTGGGTGACGAGACCGGACGCGTTCGGGCGCGGCTTCGCGCACGAGCGCCCCGCGCTCCTCGACGTCGCCAAGAGTCCGCCCCCCTGCCTCGTCGTCGTCCCGCCGGGCGTCGAGATCACGGAACCGCTCGTGCGCCGCATTCCGCTCGAGTCCTTCGAGATCGTGCGCGAGCGTGACGAGGGTGCGCTCCTCGCGAGACGCCTCGAGCGGCTCCTGCTCCTCCACCGGCGGCGGTCCCAGAGCGAGGAAAACGCATTCCGCGAGCGTCTCCGCGTCGAGTCGAAACGCAACGAGATCCTCGCGTCGATCGCGCTGGCCGCGCGCGACTCGTTGGACCTCGAGGCCGTACTCGGCGCGGCCACCGAGCTTCTCGGGACGCGCTTCGCGGCGAACTCGGTGGAAATCTGGTTCCTCAGCGAGGACGCCTCGTCCTGCACCGTCTTCATGGACTGGCGCGAGGGCGACTCCGGCCCCTCCCTGGTTGGTTTCGAGCGACCGCTGCCCGAGAGCGCCCCCTTCCGCGCCCTCGTAACCTCCACCGACCTCTACGTCGTCGCCGACCGGCGCGAACTCCAGGCGCCCGATCCCCTCGCAGCGGCGGCGCTCGAGTCGCTCGGCGCCCAGAGCTTTCTCGGGATCCCGATCCACCGCGAGGGCGAGGCGCTCGGAGTCCTCGGGATGTCGTGGGCCGAGCCACGCGCATTCCCGCCGGACGAGCTCGTTTTCTTCGAGAGGGTCGCCGATCAGCTCGCTCTCGCGATCCGCGCCGCACGCCTCTACGGCAACCTCCAGAGCCAGGTCCAGGCACTCGCCCTCGAGCAACGCCGCCGCGAGCGCGCCGACCGCGACCGCTCGCGCCTGACGGCCATGCTCGTCCACGACATGAAGAACCCCCTCTCGGCGCTCTCGGCCGCACTCGAGCTCACGCGCGACAAGGAGAGAAAGGCGGGCGACGAACGCCTCGCGAAGCTGCTCGACGGATCGCTCGCGTCGGCGCGCGGCCTGCAGGGTCTCATTGAGGACGCGCTCCTCGTCTACCGCTCCGAGGACGCGCCCGAGACCGAGCGGCGGCCCACGTCCGTCGCCGAGGCGCTCGCCCTGCCGCTCGAGGAGGCGCGCTGGATGGCCGTCCCCCGCGGAGTCTCGATCACCGTGGACGTGCCTCCCCGCCTCCCGCCCGTGCGGCTCGACACGAAGATGTTCCGGCGTGCGGCCGCGAATCTCTTCGGCAACGCGGTGAAGTTCAGCCCGAAGGGCGGCGTCGTGCGCATCGCGGCGCGCATCGTGGAGGAGGAGGGCCGCGCCTTCCTGCGCCTCGACGTGGCCGACGAGGGGCCGGGCTTCCCGCCCGCGGAAAGGTCGCGGATTGCGACCCCCTATCTGAGGTTCCAGGGCTCCGAGACCGTGCCCGGGACGGGCCTCGGCCTCACGGTCGTGCAGAAAGTCCTGCAGGCCCACCGCGGCCGGCTGGACGTCGCGAACAACGACGGTCCGGGTTCGACGTTCACGCTCTGGATTCCGGCGTAGCTCAGTCGAACTCCCGCTTCGGAGGCGCCTGCGTCGCGCCGACGCGTCCGGCCGCGATGTCGGCCTTGAAGTAGTTCTCGCCTCGGATCTTCGCGCCCGCCAGGCGGCGCAGCATCGCAATCTGACCCGTGTGCGTCAGGGCGTCCGCAACGGGCCCCTGGAAGATCTTCGTCGCGCTCTGCGCGAGTGGCCGGCCCGTCGAGAGGCGCGCGTCGAAGCGCTCGAGCCGCGCGAAGAACCGGGCGACCTCCTCCCCCCACGGGAGCGGCGGCGCGTCCTTCCAGACGGCCTCCCCGTCCGCCATCGTGAGCGCCCAGTCGAAGAGGTCACCCATGTGGGCGAGGATCTCGACCGCCGTGCGCCCGCCCTCGCCCGCTCGGAAGTTGCCGAAGCCATCGGGCGCCCCGCGCACGGCCTTGCCCGCGCGGTAGGCGAGGGTCGCGACCGCGTGGCGCAGCATCGGAAGATCGGTGTCCGGCAGGCTCACGCGCCCACCTTCAGGACGATCTTGCCGAGTCCCTCGGACTTCTGCATCCGCTCGTAGGCCTTCCGCCCCTCGCCGAGCGGGATGACGGAGTCCACGACGGGGACGATACGGCCCGCCGAGATCGCGGCGAGGAGCGCCGCGAACTCGCGGTCCGTGCCCATCGTCGAACCCAGGATCGAGAGCTGCTTCCAGAAGATGTGCCGGATCTCCTCCTCGGGGTTCGGGCCCGACGTCGCGCCCGGCGTCACGATCCGGCCTCCCTTGGCGGCGGCGACGAGCGAGTGCTTCCACGTGGCGGCTCCCACGGAGTCGACGACGACGTCCACGCCGCGCTTTCCGGTCAGTTCCCGGACGCGCCTGCCGACGTCCTCCTTCGAGTCGAGGACGTCGTCGGCGCCCAGCTCCTTCGCGCGCGCGAGCTTCGCGGCCGACGACGACGTGACGATCACCCGCGAGGCGCCGCAGAGCTTCGCGATCTGAAGCGCGAAGGTCGAGACGCCCCCGCCGATGCCGTGGATGAGGACGGTCTCGCCGGGCCGGAGGGCGGCGCGCGTCACGAGCAACCGCCACGCCGTGAGCGCGGCGAGAGGGAACGCGGCGGCCTGCTCGGCGGAGAGACCCGGCGGCGCCGGATAGACGTTCGAGGCCGGGACGGCGATCCTCTCGGCGAACGTGCCCGGCACGTGCTCGCCGAGGATCCGGAAGGAGACGCAGAGGCTCTGCTCGCCCGCGCGGCAGAACTCGCAGGCGCCGCACGAGAGACCGGGCTGGAGGACGACGCGCGCGCCGGGCGGAGGACCCTTCACGCCGGCACCGAGCGCCTCGACGATTCCCGTCCCGTCCGCACCGGGGACGTGCGGAAGGACGATTGGGACGCCGGGGATCCCGGCAAGGACGAAGAGGTCGAGGCGGTTCAGCGCCGCGGCTTCGACCCGGACGAGGATCTCGCCCGCGCCGGGCGACGGATCGGGCCGGTCACCGTACTGGAGCGCGTCGAGGCCACCGTGCGCCGCGAAGAAGAGGGCCTTCATGGGTGCCTCCGGGGCGGAGGTTACAGCCCCGACGGGTATCATGCCGATGGATGGCGCCTCGCGCGCCCGGAAGGAGCGGCATGAGGGCCTGGGAAATCAGACAAAAGAGAGCGCAGAAGAGGGCGCGCGAGCTCGCGCGCAAGGAAAAGAACAAGCACGCCAAGGAAACGTCCACATTCCGCCTCGTCGTCGTGGGGCGCGAGCCCGCCGTCGTGGAATCCGTGATCGTCAAGAATCCGGACGAGTCGGTCACCGAGGCCACCTTCGAGGAGATCGAGCCGGGCATGACGCTCATCGTCGAGGGCGAGCGCGGGCTCATCCAGCGCGCCGCCGTCGAAGAGAAGGTCGAAACCGCCGAACCGGAGCCCGTCCGCGAAGTGCGGGTCCGGGTCCTCTAGAGCGAACCGAAGGGGCCCCTCACGCTTCCAGCGACAGGAGCGCGGCGAGCAGCTCGCCACCGTCCGGGTAGCGGTCCGGCCGGTGCCGGGCGAGCGTCTTCATGAGGACGTGGACTTCCTCCTCTTTCAGGAACGGCGCGTACGGACGAGGGTCGTCGGGATCGCGCTCGAGGCGCGCGACGAGAACGTCGTCGCCCACGTAGGGCCATCGCCCCGTCGCGAGCGTGTAGAACGCGGCGCCGAGCGAATAGACGTCCGACGCCGGGCTCGGCATCTCGCCGCGCAGGACCTCCGGCGGGAAGAAGGCGGGGCTCCCGATGAGCTTCGAGGTGCCGCCCGCGTCGGCCTGCGGCAGCGCGAGCCCGAAGTCGAGGATTCGCAGGGTCTCGTGCTCGTCGAGGATGAGGTTTGCCGGCTTGAGGTCGCGGTGGAGGATTCCCTTCGCGTGCGCGGCCGCGATCCCGCGCGTCGCCTGCACGAACCAGTTGCGCCAGTTCTTGCGGACTCTCTCCGGGTCCTTCTTGATGAGTTTCTGGAGATTGGGCCCCTCGAGATACTCCATGGCGAGGTAGAGCGAGCCGAAGCCGTCGCCGTAGTCGTAGAGCGCGACGACGTTGGGGTGCTTGAGTGCCGCGATCGCCTTGGCCTCGCGCTTGAAGTACCGCATCGCCGTCTCGTCGCCGCGCAGCTGCCATGGGAGGATCTTGACGGCGACGAACCGGTCGAGCTTTCGGTCGAGCGCCTTGTGGACCACGCCCATTCCGCCCCGGCCGAGCTCGGCGAGGATCTCGTAGCGCTCCTCCGGCGTCTCGGGGAGGCCGGAGCCCGTCCGCAGGGCCGGCACGGATCCCGCCGGCGGCGTCGACGACGGCGAGGGAATCTGCAGTCGTGGCGGCTGCACGGGCTGCGTGACCGGAGAGCGGGTGAAGGCGGCGTAGGGACCGGACTTGTGGACGGCCGGCGTGCGGATGAGCGCCGGCGGCATCGCCGTGGCGGGATCGACGTCGCCGAACGCGATCGGGCTTGCCGCGCTCCCGTCGGTCAGAACCGACGGATCGAACGCCGCGATGCGGCCGAGCTCGACACCCTCGCTCGAGTCGCCCGCGGCCCGCAGCGCCTCGAGGAGCGTCATGTGAAGCGGCAGGTTGTCCTCCTCGACGGGCCCCCGCGGGAGAAATTCCCTCAGGACGTGGACGGCATCCTTCGGCTCCCCCGCGGCGAGATGCGCGCGGGCGAGGCCGAGGAAGAGGTCGCCGAGGTCGGGCTCGTTGCGTGGCACGCTCGTGAGGAACTCCCAGGCCTTCTCGCGGTGACCTCCGAGGAGCGCGCAGCGCGCCGCCTCGAGACTCCGCCCGACGCGGTTGAACAGCTGAGCGGCCTCGTCGTAGTGCCGCCCGGCCTGGAGCGCGGCGGCGGCCATCGGGAGGCGGCCCGCCGCACGGAAGAGCGCCGCGGCCCTGTCGTACTGCTTGAGCTCCATGAAGAGCGCTGCCGCCTTCTCGTACTGCGCGCTCGCCTCGAAGGCCTCGGCGGCCGCCTCCCTCGAGCCGCCCCTCTGATAGAGGATGGCCGCTCGCTCCGGGCGCCCCGCATCCCTCCATGCGTCGCCGGCCCTCACGAAGTCGCCCGCCTTCTCGTAGAAGCCCGCCGCACGGAGCGGCTGGCCGGCGCGCCTCCACGCGTCGGCCGCGCCCACCGCATCTCCGCGGGCC
>JBAUSZ010000107.1:0-15390 GCA_049581965.1 Thermoanaerobaculia bacterium
GCGCTGGGAGCCGCGGCGAGCCTGCCGCCCGGCTGGCTCGCGCTTGCGACCGTCGCCCCCGAGTTTTCGGCCCTTCTCGTCCTCCAGAGCCGTCTCATCGTGTCCCTGCACGTGCTCTACGGAGGACCGATGTCGGCCGACGAGCGCGCGCTCGAGGTCCTGGCCGGGCTCGCCGCGGGCGCGGGGATCAACGTCGGAAGGCGCCTGACGACGCGGGCGGCCGAGGAGGTCGCGGCGCGCCTCGTCGTCCGTCTGGCGGGACGGGAGATCGCGCACATCGTGCCCGTCCTGGGCGCGATCGCGGGCGCGAGTCTCAACTACGCCGCCGTGAGGGCGGTCGGACGGGCGGCTCTGAGACGGATCGAACGCCTGTACGGCCCCCCCGAGATCCCCGGCAGGGGTGCCGTGCTCGACGTTTCCGGAAGGGTGACGTGAGCGCCGCATGTTAAATTCCCGGCTTCACCGGTCGATGAGATCGATTCTCGCCGAGGCGGCGCGTTCGGGATTCGGAGGGACGACATGCGCGAGGGCTTCTACAGGGCCATCCGGGAGACTGCCGACGTCGCCTGGGGCGCGTTCCAGGCCCTGAACCGCCGCGTGCCCGCGCGTGCCTTTCAGCCCTCCTGGTCTCCCGAGCCGCTTCCGAAGAGCGCCGAGCGGTCGAAACCCCCTCTCGGCTTCCCTCGGCGGACGGACTCCCTGTGTCCCACCTGCACGCGCGAAGTGCGCGACGCGATCGTGGGCGGAACGCGCGAGCTCCGCGAGCTCGTCGACGGGAGGCCCGGCGAGATCCCCGCCGACATCGTCCGCCGCGGGAACGAGATCTGGATGGTCAAGACGTGCCCGAAGCACGGCACGTTCGAAGACCTCATGGCGAGCGACGCGGGCTTCTTCGCGCGGCTCGAGGAGAACTTCTTCGGTCGCGACGTGAAGATCGCGAAGGACGCCCTGCACGACCACGGCTCGGCGTCGATGCGCTACGGGCGCGGCGCCGTCCTCACGGTGGACCTCACGAACCGCTGCAACATGATGTGCAACCCGTGCTTCATGGATGCGAACCAGGTCGGGTACGTCCACGAGCTCGGCTGGGAGGACGTCCGGGAGATCCTCGACAACGCGGCGTCGATCAAGCCGCGGCGGCAGATGTCCGTTCAGTTCTCCGGCGGCGAGCCCACGATCTCGCCTCACTTTCTCGAGGCGACGCGCTACGCCCGCGAGATCGGGTACTTTTCGGTTCAGTGCGCGACGAACGGCATCCGCTTCGCGCAGGAGCCCGAGTTCGCAAAGGCGGCCTACGAGGCGGGCCTCCGCCTCGCCTACCTCCAGTTCGACGGCGTCGGGAACGAGCCGAACATGCACCGCGGCGTCGGGAACCTCTACGACGTCAAGCTCCGGGCGCTCGACAACCTTCACCGGGCCGGGATCGACGTCACCCTCGTCACGACGATCGTGAACGGCGTCAACAACGACCAGGTCGGCGCGATCCTCAGGTTCGCGGTCGAGAACATCGACAAGATCAACGCGCTCTCGTTCCAGCCCGTCTCCTTCACGGGCCGGGACGAGGAGATCGACGACGAGACGCGGAAAAAGCAGCGTTACACGCTCTCCCACCTCGCCCACGACGTGAAGGCACAGGCGGGTGTCGGCGAGCCGATGCGCGACTGGTTCCCGCTCTCGGCGTCGGGACCCTTCTCCGATCTTCGCGACCTTCTCGGCGGCCTCGACGCGCAGTGGGGCTCGCTCAAGTGCGGCTGCCACCCGAACTGCGGAATCGCCACGATGATGCTCGTGAGGCCCGACACGGGCCAGGCCGTGCCCCTCACCCAGATCGTCGACGCGGATCGCCTCCTGAGGGACCTGATCGTCATCACGGACGCCGCACGCGGCCGCTTCCTGACCATCCTCCAGACGGCCCTCGCGCTCGCCCGGAACATCCGCCCCGAAGGCGTCCCGAAGAACCTCGGCGTCTGGGAGACGCTCAAGGTGATGGACGGCCACACGGGCCGCGGCATGGGGATCGCCAAGCAGGGCCGCTACCCGTGGCGGGTCCTCCTCGTGGCCGGAATGTGGTTCCAGGACCTCTTCAACTACGATTTCCGGCGCACGGAGATGTGCATCATCCCCTACGGGACGCAGCTCGGCGAGATCTCCTTCTGCGCCTACAACACGGGTGCGGGCTGGAGGAAGATCGTCGAGGAGATGTACCAGAGCGCGACGCTCGCCGAGTGGTACAAGGACAAGGGCCGCCACCCCGTGTACGCGCACGGCAAGCGCGTTCCGCTCCCGGCCTTCAACCCCTCGCCGCGACCGTCGACCCTGCCCGTCTTCGAGCCCGCTGCCGCACGGACGGCGGAGTTGCCGATCACGCCGATGCTGCCGAGCTTCGGGACCGCGTCCGGGAAGTAGCGCCCGCGCTCAGGCTGCGCTCAGACTCGCCTCGGCGAGCGCGACGAGGCCCGAGGCGGCCTCGTCCGGCTGCTCGAGCGGCAGGAGGTGGCCGGCGCCGGGGACCGTCTGGAGCTTCACCCAGGACGCGCGAGTCGCGACGGCCGTCATCGCCTCGGCGTCGGACGGCGGCGCGATCGCGTCCTCGTCCCCCACGGCGACGAGGAGAGGTCCCTCCCACGCGGAGAGGACCTCGAAGCCTTCGTCGCGTACGGCGAGCCCGGCGAGGTCGGCCATGGCCGTTTCGGGCGGAGTCGCGAGAATCATCCGGCGCGCGAGATCCTCGGCGCGACTTCCCTTCGAGCCGCGCGCGAGGAGCTTCGGGAGCATCGCCGTGAGCGCCGCCTCGATGCCGTCCCTTCGGATCGCCTCGATCGCGGCCTTGCGTGCCGTGCGAAGAGCGTCGTCGTCCGCCGAAGCCTTCGTGTCGAACAGCGCGAGGCCGAGCAGCCGGCCCCGGAAGCGCCGGCCGTGCCGTTTGAGGAACTCGAAACAGACGTAGCCGCCCATCGAGAGGCCGGCGAGAAGGAACGGATCGTTCGGCCCGAGGGTGGTTTCGACGACCTTTGCGACGTCGTCCGCCAGCAGGGACATCGCGTGCGTCGCGGCCACCGGGTGAGGCGAGCGGCCGCGCCCGCGCAGGTCCGGGGCGAGAATCGACTCGATGGCGCCCATGTCGCCCCGCGCGGCGCGCTCGGCGAGAGGGTCCCAGAGGCGATGGTCGAGCGGATAACCGTGCAGGGCGACGAGGCGCATCGGCGGGATGTTAGCGGGGAGCCTCTCGCATTGCGCGCCAGCTCGTCTCGGCGTCGACGCGTCCCACGGGGACCGTCTGGGCGGCGAGGAAACGGTAGAGCCGCGTCTCGCGGGCCGGAGTGGTCCACCCGCCCTCCGGCTCGCGAAACAAGACGAGCGTGTCCGGGCGGCTCTCGACAGCCGCGACGAGACGGGCATCGAGGTCGTCCTTGTTCAGGAAGAACCAGAAGCTCGCGTTGACGTAGAGTCCGCCCGGCGCAAACGTCCCGGTGAGCGGGTAGACGTTGTCGGACGTTGCGAAATAGTTGAGAAACGTCCCGCCCGGGGGGACCCTCTCGGCCACCACACGCGCCGTCGACTGCAGAGACGTGTCGTCCCAGAACCGGGCGCCCCGGCCCCAGGCGGCGCCAACGAGCGGCCCGGCACCGAATGCGGCCACACCGAGATGGGTGGCGAGGAGGGCCACCCCGCACGCCGCGTAGACCAGCGACCCCCGCGTCGCGCGCCGGAACCTCGGGGAAACGAGGGGGCGGACGGCTCTCAGTCCGTCGAGCGAGAGCACGACGACGAGGCCCGTGGCTCCCGAGAGGTGGAGGAGTCCCCACCGCGGGATCGTCATGAGGGCCGCTCCCGCCGCAAGCCATGCGAGCGGACTCGTGCGGAGGCGGTGCCGCGTGAGGCCGCGGACGAGCAGCCAGACGGCGGGGATCGCGAGGGCTGGCCCGATCGTCTCGAGCAGGTCCTGACCATCGGGCCGTAGGCCGATTTCGGCCGCGTGGCCCAGGAGCGGAACGAGTAGTGTCCACCGCACGTGCGCCGTGGTTCTCCCCACGATGGCCCAGGCCGCGGCGAAGACCATGTAGGGAACGCAGCCCACCAAGAATAGGCGGGCGGCCCGGCTCGGCGGCGCACGGCGCGAGGAGATCAGGCACCAGAGGGCGCCCATGAGGAGTGCCCAAGCGGAGGTCTGCTTGACGAGGATGGCGAGGCCGAGCAGGAGTCCCGCCAGGTCGGCCGCGCGGCCGTTTCCCGTGCGCTCGAACCGCAGAAGCTGCAACCCGGCGGCCAGGAGGAGGGGGGCGACGAAGGGGTCGGGCCAGAGAGCCGGACCCTCGAAGTAGACGCACCAGAGGACGAGGAGAGGCGGGCCGAGCAGCGCGGCCGTCCACCGCGCCCGGCGTCCCCGCGCCGCGGACACGGCGAGCAGGGCGCAGGCCGCGAGTGGCAGTCCCGCGAGCGTTCGGAATACGGTTGGGCCGAATCCGACGAGGCGGCCGAGCCAAGCCGCGAGGAGGATCAGAACCGGCGTGTAGGGCTCGATGACGTTGTCGTAGAGCCGAAATCCGCGGGCGACGTGCCAGGCCGAAGCGACGATCTCGGGCCACGCGACGACTTGGAGGAGGAATGCGGCCGAGAACGCCGCCAGTGCGGCGGCGGCGCTGAGCAGAGCGCGCTCGCCCCGGAAGGTACTACGGCCGGTAGGCGACCGAATTCCTGGCTCCTTCCCACACGGTGACCTCCTCGAGCCGGGCGCCACCCGTCAGGAGGCCGGCCTTCGCGATCTCGTCCGCGACCCAGAGCGCGACGTTCTCGGCGCTCGCGTTCTTCCGGTCGAAGGGCGGCACCGTGTTGAGATCGCGGTTGTGGAGGCGCGCCGCGAGCTCCTTCACGAGAGCTTCCGCGGGGACGAAGTCGACGGAGAGGTCGTATGGGCCGAGGCGCTCGACGCCGAGGGAGACCTCGATCTTCCAGGAATGGCCGTGCACGGGCTCGGGACCGCCGGCGTACTCCACGAGGTGATGCGCGGCCTCGAAAGTCGCCTGGCAGCGGACGGTCCAGCGCATCGCCGGCAGTCTACGACTGAAGGAGGGTCTCGAGGCGGGTGACACGCACGGCGTGCTGGCCGTCGGGCGGGAGGCCGTATTCTTTCTCGAGGAATTTCTTGGGCGTCGTCGCTGCCGTTCCCATGAGCGCGAGGCGTTCCTCGCGTGTCTCGCCGTTCGGGAGCGCGAAGCGATAGAGGGCCTCCGTCGCGGCGCGGCCGAGGGACGTGGCGCCCTTCGGAAGCGCCGTCGAACCCGTGATCCGGAGGCCCGGCGGGAGGCGGTCGTTCACGGCGGCGACGTGCGCCTCTGTGAGCGCCTCGAGCGTGTCCACGTCGAAGAGTTCGTGCCGGGACTCGTGGCCGAGAGGGAGCGCCGGTCCCATCGACATTCTCGGGTGGGGGTTGTAGCCCTCCGTGTAGCGCACGGGCGCGCCCGAGGCGCGCAGAGCGCGCTCGAGGGCGTCCATCGTGTTGCGGTGCGAGAGGTACCGGGCGTCGCCAAGCTTCTCGAACGAGAGGCGGTACGTCCGGGCCGAGAGAGGCACGGGCGCCGCGATCCCGCTCGCAGGCGAGCGGCGCTGCCTGAGTGGCAGCAGGTCGGGCGTCGCCTTCATGCGGTACGCCGCGCCCTTGGCTTTCTCGGTGTAGGCGGAAGGGAGGGGAAAAGAAGAAGAGGGAAAAAGAGTTTCTCCGAATGGTTGTGTGTTCGATGCGCCCGCGCCCGGCGCTGGCGCGACGGACAGCGCTGCGCCGCTGCAGTCGCCCCGATTGCCTTCTAAGAAATCCAAATCCCCGGGTGGCGCGCCCGGCGCGCCGCTCTTCTCCCCCTCAAAACCGAAGCCCGCGGGCAGCGGGTTCGCGAGGACGATGTCCTCCCCGTTGCCCGGGACGCCGCAGGCATAGCAGTGGCCCCACTTGCAGTCGTCCGTGTGCATTTCCTTCAGCGCTTTTTTCCACTCGACGACGAGGAAGGGCTTGCGGATGGCCGCATCGACGACGTCCCAGGGGAGGATCTCCGTGAGATCCTTGTCTCGCAAGTGTCGGTTCTTCGGCACGCCGGCGGCGTCGAGCGCCTCCGTCCAGCGTTCCCAGGAGAAATGCTCGCTCCACGCGTCGAAGCGGCCGCCGCGTGACCACACCTCTCGGATCGCCCGGCCCATCCGGCGGTCACCCAGCGAGAGCATCGCTTCGATCTCGGCCTCCTTCGGCTCGTGCCACGTCATCTTCGCTCCCCGGACGGAGCGAAACCGTTCCCTGAGGTACGCGAGCTTCTGCTGGAGGCGTTCGACGCCGTCGAAGCCGAACCACTGAAAAGGCGTGAAGCTCTTCGGGACGAAGCAGCCGACCGAGACGTTCACGCTCGGGCGGATGCCGTGCTTTCGGCCCTGCGCGAGGATGTCCTTCACGAGCGTCACGAGCTCGTCGAGGTCCGGCTCCGTCTCCGTCGGGAGACCGATCATCGTGTAGACCTTGATCATGTCCCAGCCGCGCGCGAACGCGACGTCCGCGGCCTGGACCATGTCCGCGTTCGTGAACGTCTTGTTGATGACCCGTCGCAGCCGATCCGAGCCCGTCTCGGGTGCGAACGTGAAGCCGGACTTGCGCACCTCGGAGACGGCATCCGCGAGGGCGACGGAGAAGGCCTCGGCGCGGAGCGACGGGAGCGAGATCGAGACCTTCGTCTTCGCGAGCTCGGGAGCGAGACACGCGACGAGCGGCTCGATCTGCGAGTAGTCGGCCGACGACAGTGAGAGGAGTCCGACTTCGCTCCAGCCCGCCTCGTCGATGAAGGCCTTCGTCGCCTTTGCGACGTCGAGAGGGTCCAGCTCGCGGACGGGCCTGTACCAGTAGCCGGCCTGGCAGAAGCGGCAGCCCTGCGTGCAGCCGCGCATGATCTCGAGGCCGAGGCGGTCCTGGACGATGTCGACCGACGGCACCATCGGCCGCGCGGGATAAACGTCGGCCGAGAGCTTCTCGACCCAGACCCTTTTCACCTGCCCGGCGATTCCGGGCGCGTTCGGTGCGTACGACGCGATGCGGTCGCCGCCGCCGGTCGTGGCGTCGTAGGTCACGTCGTAGAGGGACGGAACGTAGATGCCCGGGCAGGCCGAAAAAGCGAGGAGGCGCTCGCGGCGCGTGAGGTTCTTCGTCGCGGCGACGCTCTCGAGGAAGGCCGGGAATGCGTCTTCCGCGTCGCCAATCAGGAAGACGTCGAAGAAGTCCGCCAAAGGCTCGGGATTCGCGACGCAAGGCCCGCCCCCGATCACGATCGGGTCCGCGTCTCCGCGCTCGGCGGCGAGGACGGGGATCCCGGAGAGGTCGAGCATGTTCGGGACGTTCGTGTAGTTCATCTCGCTCTGGAGCGAGAGGCCGAGGACGTCGAAGTCCCCCACCGGCGAGAAGGACTCCACGGAGAAGAGCGGGACCTTCTCGCGCCGGAGGACCTCCTCGAAGTCGGTCCACGGAGCGTAGGTCCGCTCGCACGCCCACTCGGGCCGGCGATTGACGATCTCGTAGAGGATCTTCGTTCCCGTGTGGCTCATCCCGATCTCGTACGTGTCGGGAAAGCCGAGACACACCGTGACGTCCATCGCCCCGAGGTCCTTGCGCACGACGTTCCGCTCCAGGCCGAGGTAGCGCCCGGGGCGCTCGACGGCGAGGAGGAACGGCTCGAAGCGGGGGCGGACGGACGCGTAACGCACGGGGTTTCTCCGAACGGCCCAGTCTAGCGGATCGTTGAGACTTCGTCTCGTCAGGCGGTCTTCACGAGGCCGACGGGGCAGGAGACTCCCGTGCCGCCGAGGCCGCAGTAGCCGTCCGGGTTCTTCGCGAGGTACTGCTGGTGGTAGTCCTCGGCGTAGTAGAAGGGCGGTGCGTCGAGGATCTCCGTCGTGATCCCGCCGTAGCCGGCCCCGGAGAGCTCCCTCTGGAAGGCGCCCTTCGATGCCTCGGCGGCCTTCCGCTGCTCCTCGCTCTCGACGTAGATGCCCGAGCGGTACTGCGTGCCCGCGTCGTTGCCCTGCCGCATCCCCTGCGTCGGGTCGTGGCTTTCCCAGAAGACCTTCAGCAGCTGCTCGTACGAGACCTTCGCGGGATCAAAGACGACGAGGACGACCTCGTTGTGCCCCGTGAGCCCCGTGCAGACCTCGCGGTACGTCGGGTTCGGCGTGAAGCCCGCCGCGTAGCCGACCGCCGTCGTAAAGACGCCGGGCGTCTCCCAGAACTTGCGTTCTGCGCCCCAGAAGCATCCGAGTCCGAAGAGCGCGGTCTTCATGCCTTCTGGAAAGGGCGGAGCGAGCGGGTGGCCGTTCACGAAGTGCGTCGCGGGCACGGGCAATCGTTCCGCGCGCCCGGGGAGCGCTTCGGCCGGCGTGGGCATTCGGATCTTCTGCGGGGCGAAGAACACGGCCGACGATTTTGCTCCTCGCGGACGCGAAGGGGAAGGGGCGTCTTGCGAAAAAAGAACGGGCCGTTTACGCGATTGACTCGCCCCGGACCTCGGCCTAGATTGCCGACGGAATGGCACTCGACGAGAAAGTCCGCGCGTATCTCCGCGAGCTCGGCGCCGCGCTGAACGAGGCCGTGTCCTCGTCCGAAAAGGTGCACGAGATCCTCGCGAAGGTGAAGGCCGAGGGCTACGGCGCCTACCTCTGCCTCGACGCGACGGTCGCGCTCGACAAGCGCGGGCGCCGATCGTCGGCGGCACTCCCGTCGATCCGCCGGGGTGCCCTCAACGCGTCGAAGGAAGACCGCGAGGACCAAGGGCTCGACACGGCGGTGTTCCAGATCAACGTGAAGGACCTCGGGTTCCTGCGCTCGGTCGGCATCGACCCGACGCGCCCGATTCGCGCCCGCCGGCGCCCTCAGGCTGCCGTCACGATCCGGTCCACGGTCGCGAAACGCGGCTGAGCCGGTCCGTTCCGGTTCTTCTTCGGGTTTCTCGATTTCGTGGAGAGCGCGCGCGGGTCGCGCCGCCCGCGGAATGCGGTGGCCGCGGCAGGTGCGCGCCGCGTAATCTCCTTTCGATGCAGGATCTCCTCGGTCTCCCTCCTCTCGACCTCGCGCGAGCCGTGCGCGAGGTCGCGCCGGAGCCATACCGTGCCGCGCAGATCGCCCGGTGGATCTATGAGCGCCGCGCGGCGGACTTCGCGGAGATGACGAACCTTCCGAAGGCGGTGCGCGAGGCCCTCGCGCGTAACTTCACGATCGGCCTCCCGAGGATCGTCGGACGGACGGCCGCTCCCGACGGAACGGAGAAATTCCTCTTCGAGCTCGTCGACGGCTCGCGGATCGAGGCGGTTCACATCGTCGAGTCGAAAAAGAGGCCGTCCTTCACCGACCCCGGAACGCCGGAGGCCGCGCGCCTCACGATCTGCCTTTCGTCGCAGGCGGGCTGCGCGGTGGATTGCGCGTTCTGCGTCACGGGCCGCATGGGCGCCGGGCGCAACCTGACTGCCGGAGAGATCGTCGGGCAGTACCTCGCGATCGCGAAGGCGAAGGAGTTCGGACCGCGCGAGGCGAACGTCGTCTTCATGGGCATGGGCGAGCCGCTCCTGAACGTCGGGAGCGTCCGGCGTGCGCTCGACCTCCTCGAGGGAGAGGTCTCCCCGCGGCGGACGACCGTCTCGACGGCGGGCGTCGTGCCCGGCATCGAAGCCCTCGCGGCGCGGCCGCGGAGGCCGAACCTCGCGGTCTCGCTCTCGGGGGCGGACGACGAGACGCGCTCGAGACTCATGCCGATCAACCTGACGTATCCGCTCGGCGCGCTCTTCACCGCCCTGAAGCGGTGGCCGCTCGAGAGGGGCCGCAAGATCACGTTCGAGTGGGTCCTCATCGAAGGCGTGAACGACCGGATCGTGGATGCTCAGAAGCTCGCCGCTCTCGTCAAGCCGCTCCCGTCGAAGGTGAACGTCATCCCTCTCAACGAGTCGAAGGAGTGGCTGCCGGGCCTCAAGCGCCCGTCCGACGCGGTGGTGAACGCGTTCGCGCGCGCCATCGCCGCGGGCGGCGTGTCCGTGACGGTCCGCTGGTCGAAAGGGCTGCAGGCCGACGCGGCGTGTGGTCAGCTCAAGGGGCGGGAGACGCCGAAACGCCCGGCACCGCCTTCTTGAAGCGCAGAAGGACCGTCCTCGCCGAGGGACGGAGCGGGGCTTCGGGAACGTAACCGAGAGGCGCGATTGCCCGCTCGAGCAAGGCGGACGTCACCGAAAAATCCCCTCCCGCAGTGTCCGGGACGGCGACGATTCGGTCGACGGGGGCCCTAACGACGAGAGCGGCCAGCCGTAGTGGAAAGTCCGGGCCTCTCCACCTCAGGGTTTCGTCCCCGCGCGGCAAGCCGAGGTAGATGGAATACGAACCCGTCCCGGGCCATCGTCCCGCCTCGGCGCGAATCCAGCGTCCGATCGGCGCCGGAAGGCTCGCGCCGCTGCGGGCCAGGCCGAGCTCGCTCGCCGTCTGCAGGGCCGCTGCGCCGTCGAGCGTGATCGCTCGCGACGCGATGAGGTTGAAGTCGTACGTCGCCGGAGGCACGAGAGCATTCTCGGACGCGACGAACGCCGTCCGTCCCCCGCGCGCCATGTCTCGGGCGACCATGAGGGGAACCCCCTTTTCGTCTCGTTCCGTCTGCGGCGTAAGGAAGGCCGCGAAGGCCGGGATCTGCAGCACGAGAAGGACGGCGGCGAAGGCCATCAATGTGCGCCGCGCAAGAACGCCCCAGCGCTCCCAGAGCCCTTCGGCGAGGACTCCGAGGAGAAACGGAAGGAGAACGGCGAGCGGGAGGATGTGTCGGTCCAGCTTCGTGTGGGAGAGCTCCGCGAAGACGATCTGGAGGAGGGCAAGGAAGGCGGCAAGGCGGATGTTCCGATCACCGAGGGACCTTCGCCCGAGGGACAGAACGAGGGTCGTCACCCAGACGAGGAGGAGCGGCAGCGTTCCCGCGAGCCCGACGGCCGCTCGTGGGTAATAGAGGAGCCCCTCCGCGGCGAACCTCGCCGGCCCGGTCGGGAGGTTCACGAGCGCCGCGAAAGTGTGACCGATCTTTGGTGGATACGCGAACCAGAGAATCAGAGGCAGGGTGAGGGCGGCCAAGGCGCGGAGCGCAGCAGATCGGGTGGCCCGGCGAGGGTCGTTTTGCGGGAGATTCCTGTGGAGTGCGCCGTCGGCGGCGAACGCTCCTGCGAGGCCGAGGACGAGGAGAACTCCGTAATTCGTGCGCGTCAGGTATGTCGCGAAAACGGCGAGGCCGAGGAGGGCCGGGCGCCGGGCGTCGACGTAGAGGTAGAACGAGAGCGAGAAGAGGGCGAGCGCCGGGAGCTCGAGAAGGGCCTGGCCGGCGAGCCTCGCGGTGAGGGGCGAGAGAAGAAAACCGAGGGCCGCGATGAGCGCGGCGGCCGCCCCGCGGGCGCGGAGTGCGGCCAGGGCCAGGAGGAGAGCCGTCGCCGTGTACGCGGGAAGGCTGCTCGCGCGGGCGACCTCCGTCGTGGCGCCGAACAGGAGGAAGAACGCTCCGCTCCAGAAGGTGTGGAGCGGCGGCCAGTAGACCGAACGGTAGGCGTCATAGGCGAGGCGGACGAGATCACCCCGCCGGATCTGTGTCGCAGCCCGCAGGCCGTAGAGCGCATGAAACCCCTCGTCCCAGTTCAGCGGCCCCGCCGGAGCGACGACCCGTGCGTAAACGACGACGGACAGGACGAGAGAGAGGAACAGGACCGCAAGGAGCACGCGGGACCGCGAAAGCGCGAGGGAGGTGGCACGGGCAGGAGACACGGTCATTCGGATTGTGTGGCGACCGAGAGGGTATCAGGAGGCGACGCGAACGATGCCCGTCAGGATGCGCCCCGCCCCCGGGCCGTCCCGCCTCCAGGACGGCAAGTCTCCCTCGGTGGCGTTGCAGGTCCGGGAACGACGGATGCGCACGGGGTCGAGCCCGCGTCGCCGGAGCGCCGCCTCGTTGAACGCGGCGACGTCGAGGAAGGATTTTCCGCCTGGACCAGGGACGATCGCGCGTTCGGGCGCGGCGCCGTGAGCGTCGACGAGTGCCGCGACGACCTCGGGGCCGACCTCGTACCGGTCGCGCGCGATCGACGGGCCGAAGGAGGCGGCGAGATTTCGCGGCGAGACGCCACGCGCCTCGAGGGCGTCGAGCGCCGTGTCGAGGACGCGGGCCGCGGTCCCACGCCAGCCCGCGTGGATGGCCGCAATCCAACCCGAGGCGGGATCCGCGAGGACGATCGGAACGCAATCGGCCGAGGCGACGACGAGGAGGACGTTTCGCTCGCACGTAATCGCGGCGTCGCCATCTCCGAGGAGCACATTCCGCCGCTTGCGCGGCAGTTCTTCGAAGGTGAGAGTGACGGCCCCGTGAACTTGGCAGAGGCGGACCACCGTCGCATCCGGCGCGCCGAGGCCCTCGGCGAGGGCGCGGGCCGCAAGGTCGGGGTCGAGGGCGCGCGCCGTCAGAGCGCCGCGCGTGAAGCCCGCCGCGAACCCCAGAGCGCCCGGCAGCGGCAACCGTGAAACCGCGCCACCCGAAGTCGCGCGCATCGCCGGATGCCCGTCCACGTGTCCATTCTAAGAAGATCTTTCTTTGTTCCCTTCTAGAATCCCTGCCATCCTGATGAAACAGACGCTCGACCTCCCGGGGGGTCTTCGGACACCCGACGCGATCCAGCGCTTCCTGGACGACCTCCGCTACAACAAGGAGAAGGGCGGCGAGACGGCGCGCTCGCCGCGCCGCGTCCTCGAGACGCGCGAGGCCCACTGCTTCGAGGGCGCGCTCCTCGCGGCCGCGGCCCTCCGGCGCCTCGGGCACCCGCCCCTCGTCGTCCAGATGCGCGCCGTGCGCGACGACGACCACGTCCTCGCGCTCTTCCGCAGGCGGCCTTTCGAAGGCTGCTGGGGCGCCGTCGCGAAGTCGAACTACTCGGGCCTGCGCTTCCGCTCGCCGGTCTACCGGACTCTCCGCGAGCTCGCGATGAGCTACTTCGACTGCTACTACAACCTCGAAGGCGAGAAGAGCCTCCGGGGCCTCGGGCGACCCGTCGACCTCTCCCGCTTCGACGCCCGCGGGTGGGAGACGGCGGAGGAGGACCTGTGGGACGTCAGCGCCTGGGTCGCGACGCGCCGCTTTTCGCCGCTCGTTTCTGGGGCTCCGGCGCTGCGGCAGGGCTGGATGGACCTCCGCCTCTTCGACGCGGGCCTCGTCGGCTCGTCGGGCGTTCCGCTCCCACGTGGCGTGCGCGCGCGCCTGCGCCGGCGTTGAGGGTCACGCCGAAGGGGCGCCGCTGATCGCGTTCGCGTAGTACGTCAGGAGTGGGACCTCCTCGGGAACCGGGCGGTAGAGACCGCCCTCGGCCGTCACGAGGCGCCGGAGCGTGAGCATCCTCAGTCCGACGGAAACCGCGTAGTCCTGGTCGCCGCGCGGGACGTGCACGTAGGCGCCGCCCGCCTCGAGCGACCGCCAGCGCGCGAGGACGTCGGATTTGAGCTCGAGCTCGCTCCACGCGCGCGCCGGCGCGTCCACGAGGACGCTCGCGACGAGCGAGACGGGAAGGACCGGGATCACGCGCGCGATGCGCGCCATGAGGTCGCCGGCGAGCTCCGCGACGGCGGCGAAGCGCGACTCGCGCGAGGCCGTCGGGAGGTCGAGGCCCTTCCCGGCGAGCCAGGCGCGCGTCGAGACCGGCGCTCCAAAGCTCACGCACGCGTACCCGAAGCGGTGCCACTCGTTCGCGATCATCAGGCGCGCGTTGCGCCGCAGGAACCGCAGCGTCTCTCCGAGCGTCTCTCCGGCGGAGGCCTTGCCCTGCGCGGGGGACCGGTCGAGGAGGAGCGTGCGGTCCTCGAGGACGCGGTCGTAGTTGACGCCGACCGGGACGAAGACGAGGTCGCGCGGGCCCTTCGGGTCGAAGCCCCGAAGCATGTAGTCGATCAGGCCGAGCTTGGGTGGGCGGAGCGCGCCGTCCTTCGAGAGACCGCCCTCGGGGTACACGGCCTGGGGGATGCCGTTCGCGGTCGCCATCGCCACCCAGCGCTCGAGGACGCGCCGGTAGAGCGGGTCTCTCGAGTCGCGCCGCACGAAGTACGCGCCGGTCGCACGCAGGAATCCCTGGATGGGCCAGATCCGGGCCCACTCCCCGACCGCGTAGCTGAGCGCGGTCTTTTCGGCCGCGAGGTACGAGAGGAGAAAGTAGTCCATGTTGCTCCGGTGGTTCATGACGAAGACCACCGTCGAGCCGTCGGGAATCGCGCGAAGGCCCGCATCGTCCGCGGTGCCGAGGCGCACGCGGTAGAGCGATCGTGCGACCGCGCGGGCGATCGCGTACCCGGCGCGGAAATAGACCCACGCGTTGAAGGCGGGAACGATCTCCCTCGCGTCCCTCTCGACACGTTTCTGCACGAGCTCGCGCGGCTGGCCGGTCTCGCGAGCGTAGCCCTCGGCCGCCTCGAGCACCCTCGGATCGAAGCGAAGCTGGTCCACGAGAACCTCGCGCTTCGTCATTTTGAAGGGCGGCAGGCGCACGGGAAGGCGCGCGTTGAGCTCGTCGATGACGCGGTTCGCACGCCGCCGCATCACGGCCCGGGCGGCCGGACGCAGGAGCCGGTCGAGGATCGCCCAGCCCGCGAGGAAGGCGAGGAGGACGAACGCCCACAGGGGAAGCGAAACCGTCGTGTTCATGCCCCAGAGCAGGGGGATTGTGGCACCCGGCGCGGTCACTCGGTCCGGCCGATCAATCGGCCGTCGGGGGCGCGCACCTCTGCTCCCGGCGGCGAGGCCGGCGAGAGATGGACCCGAAGCCCGCCCGCGCCGACGAGATCCCAGACCAGGCTGGCCGGTGACTCGGCGCCTGAGAACCGCGTCCTGGAGGGCCAGACCGACCGGCGAAGCCGGAAGGCGAGGCGGCCCGGCGGTGCCGGGGCCGTGGCGAACCCGTTGCGGAAAACGAGTCCAGCGGCGGCCATGGGATCGACGAGGACCGGCATCCGCGGGGGCACGACGAGGAGGACGCGAGGGCCCGCCTCGACGGCGCGCGTGACGCCGTGGGTTGCGGGGTCGCGAAGAATCGCCCGAAGTTCGGCGCGGCCGGACTCGTCGAGGCGATCCGCGTCGACGTCGATGGCTGCGGCACCCAGCTCGCGGTAGAGCCCGAGGCTCTCGGCGAGCGGCGAGACTGCGGTCTTCGAGAAGAGCCATCGGTGGATCGGCGGCGCGAACGTCTGGTAGCTGTCGAGGAGCCTCCGGCCGTGGAGAGTCTGTTCGAAGGTGCCGCGCGTCGCGGTCTCGCGCACGTAGGGGTGGACGGCCACGATCGCGTTCTCGGGGAGCGCGCGGATCGCAACGGTGAAGGGCGCCCCCGCGGGAACGG
>JBAUSZ010000108.1:0-4700 GCA_049581965.1 Thermoanaerobaculia bacterium
GCTCGTCGCCGGGAGCGAACCGGCCCTCGCGGCGGCACTCGAGGCGATCGGCTCGGCCCGTGTCGAAACGACGGCCGTCGCGCTGCCGAGGGAGAAGACGTCCCAGCCCGAGATGGCGTTCCTCGTCGGAGTGAACGACCTTTTCTACTCTGCCGTCACGCGGGACCCCGTTTTCCATGCGCGCCTGCGCGGCTTCGCGTTCCATTTCAAGCCGGGCCACGCACGCGAAGACCGGCTTCGCCGGATCGAGGAGGTACTCGGTGCCCGGCGCGACGCCTTCGCGGATGTCGCCGAGTTCTCCGTCGTGCTCCCGGCGCCCGCCCTCGGCCACGCGGAGGCCGTTGCGAGGATCGACCGCGCGCTCGCCGGTTCGCGCCTGGCCGTGACCGGCAATTTCTTCGACGGCCTCGCCATCGAGGACTGCGTCCTGCGCTCGAAGGCCGAGTGGGCCCGGGTCAGGCCGGAACGGGGATGAGTCCGCCTGCCGGCGCGGCGCCCTCGTCCTTCTGCGTGACGGTGGCGGGCGCGGTGGGCTTCGGGGGCTCGGGCTTCACGGGCGGCCTCTTGGCAACCTCGTGGCCGGTGACCCGCTTGATGATCGCGTAGATCTCCTCGCCGTCGAGGGACTCCTTCTCGAGCAGGATCTTCGCGATCTCCTCGAGCGCGGCGCGGTGCTCGATGATGATCTTCTTTCCGCGCGCGTACGAGGTCGTCACGATGCGGTTGACCTCGTCGTCGATCTTCCGCGCCGTGTCCTCGGAGTAGTCGGGCTGCCGCGAGAAGTCGCGGCCCAGGAAGACCTCTCCCTCGGGCCGGCCGAAGGACATCGGTCCGAGCTCGCTCATGCCCCACTCGCACACCATGCGCCGCGCCATCTCGGTGGCCTTCTCGAAGTCGTTCGAGGCGCCGGTCGTGATCCTGCCGATGCAGACTTCCTCGGCGAGGCGCCCGCCCATCATGACGGCGAGCTCGGCCTCGATGTACTCCTTCGAGTACGTGTACTTGTCCTCGAGCGGGAGCTGCTGCGTCAGGCCCAAGGCGCGGCCGCGCGGAATGATCGTGACCTTGTGGAGCGGGTCCGTGTGCTCCTCGAAGGAGGCGATCAGCGCGTGGCCGCCCTCGTGATACGCGGTGACGCGCTTCTCCTCGTCGGACATGACCATGGACTTGCGCTCGGCGCCCATGAGGACCTTGTCCTTGGCGAAGTTGAAATCGACCATGTCGACTTTCTTCTTGTCGACGCGGGCGGCCGCGAGCGCGGCCTCGTTCACGAGATTCGCGAGGTCGGCGCCCGCGAAGCCCGGCGTCCCGCGGGCGACGACCGAGAGATCGACGTCGTCGGACATCGGGATCGTGCGCGTGTGGACCTTGAGGATGCCCTCGCGGCCCTTCACGTCGGGGCGATCCACGACGACGCGGCGGTCGAAGCGGCCGGGACGCAGGAGGGCCGGGTCGAGAACGTCGGGGCGGTTCGTGGCCGCCACGAGGATGACTCCGTCGTTGCCTTCGAATCCGTCCATCTCGACGAGGAGCGCGTTGAGGGTCTGCTCGCGCTCGTCGTGCCCGCCGCCGAGGCCGGCGCCGCGGTGGCGACCGACCGCGTCGATCTCGTCGATGAAGATGATGCAGGGGGCGTTCTTCTTGCCCTGCTCGAAGAGATCGCGGACGCGGCTCGCGCCAACCCCGACGAACATCTCGACGAAGTCCGAGCCGGAGATCGAGAAGAACGGCACGTTCGCCTCGCCCGCGACGGCGCGCGCGAGGAGGGTCTTCCCGGTGCCGGGCGGGCCCATCATGATGACGCCCTTCGGGATCTTGCCGCCGAGCTTCTGGAACTTCCCCGGCTCCTTCAGGAAGTCGATGATTTCCGAGAGCTCTTCCTTGGCCTCTTCGCAGCCGGCGACGTCCTTGAACGTGACCTTCTTCTGATTCGGCGTGAGCATCTTCGCGCGCGACTTCCCGAAGGCCATCGCGCGGTTCCCGCCCGTCTGCATCTGCCGCATGATGAAGATCCAGAGGCCGATCAGGAACAGGATCGGCGCCCACTGGAGGAGGATCACGAGGAACGAGCCTTCGCGCGGCTCCTCGGCCGTGATCTTCACGTTCGCCTTCATGAGATCCGCCGTGAGGTCGTTGTAAACGGGGGCGTACGTGCGCACGGCGGGCTCGCGGCCCTCGACGGCGCCCTTCTTGAACCCGCGGATTTCCTGGCCGCGGATCGTGACCTTCTCGACGTCGCCCTTCTTGACCATCTCCATGAACTCGGTGAAGGAGACGGTCGCGGTGTTCGTGCGGCCGACGTCGACGACGCGGAAGAGCAGGAGGATCACCACGAGGATGACCATCCAGAGCAGGATGTTCTTGACGGTTGTGTTCACCTTGAAATGCCCTCGGCTTCCTTTTTTACGTCAGAGGGGCCCGCGCGGTTCAGCGCGGCGTGCCCTGGGCGGCGTCGCCGGCCGTCTCGAACGGCGATTCCCCCTCGGTCCGAACCTGCGCGATGAAGGGGAAGTTCCCCCCTTCGCGCTGGTACTCCATGCCGTATCCGACCAGAACCCCTTCCTCGGACGGGAACAGCACGTAATCGACGAGCAGCGAGCTCTTGCGTTCCTGGGGCCGGTCCACCACGCAGGCAAAACGCACGGATCGGGGGTTTTCTTCCCGGAGCTGGCTCAGGAGCCAGCCCTCGACGATCCCGCTCCGGATGACGTCCTTCAGGATGATGAGATGTGCGTCCTTCACGTCGAAGGGCGCGAGAAAATGGTAGTTGACGACTTTCTCCGCCTCGCCGTCGCGGAGCACGTCGATGTACTCGCAGCGCACGGGGCGCGGCACGGCCCGGGCGAGGTCCGCCACGAAGAACCCGGCCCCCTTGAGAACTCCGATCAGGACGATGGGGCCGTCCGGGTAGTCGTGAGCGATCCGTCGCCCGACGTCCGCCACCCGCCGCGCAATGTCGGCAGGGCCGTACCGTTCGTCGTACGCGAGGGCCACCGGGGGAAGTCTATCAAGTAGGGACCGGGGGACCCTCGCGCGCCGGGTTGCGCGCACTCACGGCGTTTCGGTGGAATTCTTCTTGGAAGGAGAGAGACGGACGACACGCGGGCTCGCGGTGAGGCGATGGCCCGCAAACGACTCGTGGAAAACGGGATCGCGGCGGAGGCGGAGGAGCACCCTTTCAACCTGCTTGCGGCCCGGGGGTCGGCCGGCGCCGGAGGTGCCGGGCGCGACGCCTGCCGCCCGAACCAACAGCCGGGCCGCCTCCTCGTTCGAGAGGCGCGTGAAAAAGCTCCGGGGCCAGTTTCCATTCAAAGAAAGTTTCTCTTCGGACAGTGCAGAGTCGATTCGCCCGTCGAGAGCGTCGAGGCGGCTCGAATACGCCTCTCCCGCCCGGGCCAGCCGCTCCGTCGCCCCCGGGGACGCCTTCTCGAGCGCGGGCAACACGCGGTGCCGGACGCGGTTTCGTGCGAAGGCCTCGTTCGCGTTCGTCTCGTCCTCGCGCCACGGGACGCCCGCCGTCTCGAGATATGTGCGGAGCTCGGCGCGCGAGAAGGCGAGGAGCGGGCGGGCGACGCCGTCGGTCCGCCTCGCCCGGATGCCGCCGCGCGCGCGTCCGAGCCTTCTCTCGAGGTGGAGAAGAACGGTCTCGGCCTGGTCGTCCCGCGTGTGGCCGGTGAGGACGACGGCGCCCATGTCCGCGGCCAGCGCGAGAAGCGCGCGGTAACGCAGCCGGCGCGCCGCGGCCTCGACGCTCTCGCCTTTCCTGCGTTCGCCCGGCACGTCCGCCGAAAGGAACCCATAAGGGACGCCGAGACGGGCCGTCACGGCGGCGCAGAAGCGCGCGTCCTCGAGTCCCGCCTCCCCGCGCAGGCCGTGGGCGACATGAATCGCGGTGACGGGAATTCCACGCGGCGCCGCCCAGCCTTGGACGAGAAGCAGGAGGGCGGTCGAATCCCCCCCGCCCGAGCAGGCGACGACGATCCGGCTCACCCCTTCGAGGAGGCCGGTCTCCCCGAGGTGCCGGGCGAATCGGTCGGGCAGGCTCTCGGTCACGCTGCGCTATCATCCGCCGGTCGCCCGGGGGCCCGGGAGCGAACCGGGGCGGCGTAGCTCAGATGGCCAGAGCAGGGGTCTCATAAGCCCTTTGTCGGCGGTTCGATTCCGCCCGCCGCCACCACTTCTCCTCCTTTACGGCCGTATGATTCGCGCGTGCGGCGACGGGAGCCCGAGGAAGACGATTCTCCCTATCTCTTCTGCGAGATCTGCGAGCAGATGTACGAGCGCGTCCAGGTCCAGGAGTGCCCGTACTGCGAGAAGCGGTTCTGCCGCTCGTGCGCCGTCCGGTCCGGGTCGCAGTCGTTCTGCGGCAGGTCCTGCGCGAAGAACTGGTTCTTCGCCGACGACGAGGAGGACACCGGCGGGGGAGAGGACCGGGGCGAGCTGGACAAGGGGGACCACTAGATCCGCGCATTCGTCGCCGTGCCCGTCGAGGACGCGCGCGTGCGCGAGGCGCTCGGGAAGACGCGCGCGGCGCTCTCGGGGGCGCGCGATCTCAGGTGGGTGCGTGACGAGCATCTTCACCTGACGCTCCGGTTCTTCGCGGACCTCCCGTCGGCGGGGTGGGAGGCGGTGGCGGACGCGGCGCGTGCCGCAGGCGCGTCCGCGGCGCGCTTCGACCTCGAGGTGCGCGGCCTCGGCCG
>JBAUSZ010000109.1:0-5450 GCA_049581965.1 Thermoanaerobaculia bacterium
GGATACCCGGTCGCCGTCCTCGCGAACAACGGCGTCCTCTTCTCGGAGTCCGCGCTCAAGGCGACGCACCTCGTGGAGATGGCCTGCCAGCGCGGCGTCCCGCTCGTCTTTCTCCAGAACATCACGGGCTTCATGGTCGGAAAAGCGGCCGAGCAGGGCGGAATCGCGAAGGACGGCGCCAAGATGGTGCACGCCGTCGCGAACGCGTCGGTCCCGAAGATCACCCTCATCGTGGGCGGGTCCTTCGGTGCCGGAAACTACGGAATGTGCGGCCGGGCCTACCAGCCGCGATTCCTCTTCACATGGCCGAACGCGCGCATCAGTGTGATGGGCGGCGAGCAGGCAGCCGACGTCCTGGCGACCGTGAAGGACGAACAACGCGCCCGAGAGGGGCAGCCGCGGATGACCGACTCCGAGCGCGCGGCGTTCCGGCGGCCCACCCTCGAGAAGTACGAGGCCGAGGGCAACCCGTACTACGCGACGGCCCGTCTCTGGGACGACGGGATCCTCGACCCGCTCGACACGCGGCGGGTTCTCGCGCTCGCCCTCGCGACCGCGGCGCGTGTGCCGGGCGGCGAAACGCGCTTCGGCGTCTTTCGGATGTAGCCGATGCGAAGACTCTCATGGGCCGCGGCGCTCGTTCTCGTCCTCCCCGCGTCCGCCCAGCAGCGGCTGACGTGCGGCACGGTCGAGGCCCTCGAGGTCACGTCCCTGACGCGGACGAAGGTCACGGCGTTCCTGCGGACGAGGCTGCCGGACGCGCCCGCCGGCGCGAAGACTTTCTTCGAAGGGAAGATCGAGCTCGCGAACACGGCGCTGCCGGTGGGGAAGCGGGTGACGGCGCTCGTTCAGCACGCCGAGGGGCACAACGACGTGGTCCTTCTCACGGATCTCGATCTCGCAGCGCTGCCCGCCGAACTCGTCTCGCGCCTTCGCGCGGAGGCGCTGGATTTCACCTTCGAGGGCAATCTCCGGTCTTCTTCGGACGCCCCGCCGGTGCCGGTTTGCGCCGCGGGCATCCTGAAGGTCGGGACGAAGGAGATCCGCTCGGCGACCTCGCTCGGACAGGAGTTCGCGCGGTTCGGGGGCGCACGGTTCAGCGGTCTCTCGCTCACCGAGACGCGGGGCGAGGCGACGGTCGTCCTGTACAACCCGCTCTCCTTCGCGCTCGACGTCAGGGATCTCGTCTACGAGGTCCGTGTGAGCGAGCGGCGCGTCGCGGCGGGTGAGCGCCACGGCGTGAGGATCTACCCGGGCCGCGAGAACGAGATCGTGCTCCCGGTCACCGCCGGCAACGCCGATCTCGTCGCCGCGCTCGCGGGCGCCGTCGCGGCCGGGGGTCGCGTCGAGGGTCGGCTCGTCGCGACGATCTCGGTGAAGGTGGGAAAGGACCAGACCATGACCGTTCCTCTGAACCTCCCGGGGATGATCCAGGTGACCCGATGAGCGGCGCGAAGGTCCTGCTCGAGAAGTCGCCTGCCGACTCGCGCGTCGCGCGGCTCATCCTGAACCGGCCCGACGTCCGTAACGCGTGGGACGCCGAGGTCGTCATTCTCCTGCAGCGGGCCCTGCGCGACGTGGCGTCCGACGACGGCGTGCGCGTCGTGGAGCTTTCGGGAGCTGGGCCTGCCTTCTGCGCGGGCGCGGACGTCGAGGCGATGAAACGCGTCGCGAAGTTCACGATGGAAGAGAACCGGCGTGACTCTGCCGAGCTCGCCCAGGTCTTCAAGGCGCTCGACGATCTCGACAAGCCGGTCGTCGCACGCGTGCAGGGCGCCGCGCTCGGGGGCGGAACGGGGCTCGTCGCCGCGTGCGACGTCGTCGTCGCGGCCGAGGGCGCGGTCTTCGGGACGACGGAGGTCCGACTCGGCATCATTCCGGCCGTGATCGCCCCCTACGTCATCCGCAAGATCGGGGAGTCGCACGCACGCGCGTGGTTCCTCACGGGTGAGCGCGTCGGCGCCGAGGAGGCGCGGCGCGTCGGCCTCGTGCACCACATCGTTCCCGAGAAGGATCTCGAAAAGACGACGGCGGCCGTGATCGACGCGATTCTCCTCGGCGGCCCCGCCGCCGTCGCCGATGCAAAGCGGCTCGTGCGCGCGATCCACACGCTGCCGGCGCGCGAAGCTGCGGCCTGGGCCATCCAGAGGATGGCCGAGCGACGTGGCTCGCACGAGGGACTCGAGGGCCTGAAGTCCTTCCTCGAGAAGCGTGCCCCGCACTGGACGACGAAGGGCTCGTGACGCGGGGGAGACCCTTCCGGCGCGTTCTCGTCGCGAACCGCGGGGAGATCGCCGTGCGCGTCGTGCGCGGCTGCCGGGCCGCGGGTCTCGAGTCGGTCGCCGCCTACTCCGACGCCGACGGCGCGGCCCGGCACGTTGCGCTCGCGGACGACGCCGTCGCGATCGGCCCGGCGCCCGCGAAGGACTCGTATCTCTCGATCCCGAGGCTGCTCGAGGCCGCGAAGAGCGCCGGCTGCGATGCCGTCCATCCAGGCTACGGCTTCCTCTCCGAGAACGCGGAGTTTGCGCGCGCCGTCGAGGCCGCGGGCCTCGTGTGGATCGGCCCGCCTCCCGAGGCGATCGAGGCGATGGGGTCGAAGATTGCCTCGAGAGAAAGAATGCGGGCCGCGGGAGTTCCGGTGGTGCCGGGGGCATCGATCTCTTCTTCTCTCTCGGAGAGTCTCTCGCTCGGTCTTCCCGTCGTCGTCAAGGCGTCCGCCGGAGGCGGGGGCAAGGGAATGCGCATCGTCCGCGATGCTTCTTCTCTCTCCGAGGCCATTGCCTCATGCCGCCGCGAAGCGGCCGCCGCGTTCGGGGATGCGACCGTCTACGTCGAGAAGTACCTGGACGAGCCGCGTCACGTCGAGGTGCAGGTCTTCGGCGACTGGCACGGGAACGTCGTCGCGATCGGCGAGCGCGAGTGCTCCCTGCAGCGGAGGTACCAGAAGGTCGTCGAGGAGTGTCCTTCGCCCGCCGTGTCGCCGGAGTTGCGGTCGCGGCTCGCGAAGGCCGCCATGGATGCAGCGAGGGCCGTCGGGTACGTGAACGCGGGAACCGTCGAGTTCCTCCTCGCGCCGTCCGGCGAGTTCTTCTTCCTGGAAATGAACACGCGTCTCCAGGTGGAGCACCCCGTCACGGAAGAAGCGTTCGGAGTGGATCTCGTCCGTCTCCAGCTTTCCGTCGCGGCCGGGGAGAGACTGCCGCCCCTGCCCTCGGTCCCCGCTCGTCACGCGATGGAGGCGCGCGTTTACGCCGAGGAACCCGAGGCGGACTTCCTTCCGCAGACGGGCCGCATCGTGGCCTACCGCGAACCGGCGGGGCCGGGCGTGCGCGTGGATTCCGGCCTCGCCGAGGGGCAGGACGTGGGCGTCCATTACGACCCGCTTCTCGCGAAGATCGTCGCCTCGGGAGCGACGCGCGACGAGGCGCGTCTTCGCCTCGCGGCCGCGCTCGCCGAGACGGTCATCCTCGGAGTTTCGACCAACCTGGGCTGGCTTCGCCGCCTGCTCGGGACGCCGGAGGTCGCGTCCGGTGCGATCCACACGAGCGTCCTCGACGTCCTGCACGTCCCTCCGGCGCCGCCTCCGTCCCTCGAGGCGTTCGCGGCGGCGGCGGCGGTGTTCGCGCGCGCGGCGCCCGCGAGCCCTTCCGGTCCGCGGGCCGCCGATCCCTTCGACGGCCGCTTCCGCATGGGGGCCGGCGCGTGAAGCTGCGCGACCTTCGGACGGGCGAAGAGCGCGACGTCTCCCCGGGCGAGATGCCCCGCGGCACGGTCGGGGCGCGCGATGGCGACGTCGCCTGGGTCGCGGTCGGCGGCGAGACGTGGCGGTTCACGAAGGCCGGTGCCCGCGCGTCCCGCGCGATCGAGGAGGAACACGCGCTCACGGCGCCGATGCCGGGTCGCATCGCGGCCGTCCTCGTCACCGAGGGGCAAGTCGTCCAGAAGGGCGAGGTTCTCGTGATCCTCGAGGCCATGAAGATGGAGCACCCCGTGAAGGCTCCCCGCGCGGGTGCCGTCTCGCGGCTCGCGGCCGAGGCCGGGAAGATGGTGGGGCTCGGGGACGTTCTCCTCGACGTCACATGAGCCGAGGCCGCGTCACCCTCGTCGAGGTCGGGCCCCGCGACGGGCTGCAGAACGAGGCGGCAATCGTTCCGGCGGACACGAAGGTCGCGTTCATCGACGCGCTCTCGGCTTCCGGACTCGGCGTCGTCGAGGTCACGGCCTTCGTCTCGCCGAAGGCGATCCCGCAGCTCGCGGACGGGGAGGAGGTCTTCAGGCGCATCGCGAAGACGCCGGGCGTTCGGTACCCGGTCCTCGTCCCGAACGAGAGGGGCCTCGACCGCGCGGAGGGGGCCGGCGTGCGCGAGATCGCCGTCTTCACGGCTGCCTCGGAGACGTTCAACCGCAGGAACGTCAACGCCACGATCGAGGAGTCCTTCGGGCGTTTTGCTCCGGTCCTGGCCCGCGCGAAGGCAGCGGGGATGCGGGTGCGCGGCTACGTCTCGTGCGCCTTCGGGTGCCCGTACGAGGGCCCGATCGCGCCGGAGGCGGTGGCGCGCGTCTCGGCGCGGCTCGCCTCGATCGGCTGCGACGAAATCTCCATCGGGGATACGATCGGCGTCGGCGTGCCCACGCAGGTACCCGAGGTCGTCGGCCGGACGGTCGAGGCAGGCGTCCCGCTGGGGCGTCTCGCACTCCACTTTCACGACACGCGCGGCACGGCGCTCGCCAATGTCGCCGAGGGGCTGCGCGAGGGCGTTCGCATTTTCGATTCCTCGGCGGGCGGGCTCGGCGGCTGCCCCTACGCGCCCGGTGCCGCGGGCAACGTCGCGACCGAGGACCTCATCTACCTTCTCCACGGGATGGGGTACGAGACCGGTGTCGATCTCGCGGGCGTCGCCGAGGCGACGCGCGCGCTGGCGCGCTCGATCGGGCGGTCGCCCGCCTCACGGGTCTACCAGGCCCTGGAAG
Source organism: Thermoanaerobaculia bacterium (assembly GCA_049581965.1). Lineage (GTDB taxonomy): Bacteria > Acidobacteriota > Thermoanaerobaculia > UBA5066 > UBA5066 > Fen-183. The sequence goes on from JBAUSZ010000109.1 coordinate 4,975, forward strand.
CGGCGGCTGCCGTGCGTCCGGTGTAAACTCCTTCCCAATCATGTCCTCTCGCATCCTGCTGGCGGACGACAGTCTGACCATCCGCAAGGTCGTCGAGCTGACCTTCTCGGGGACCGATTTCGAGCTCCGGGCGGTCGGCAACGGGGACGATGCCGTGGCGCTCCTCGCCGCGTTCGAGCCGGACATCGTCCTCGCCGACGCCGTCATGCCCGGGAAGACGGGTTACGAGGTGTGCGAGGACGTGAAGCGCCGCCCCGGCGGCCGGTTCGTTCCGGTCGTTCTCCTGACGGGAACTTTCGAGCCGTTCGACAAGCCGCGTTCCGACCGGGTCGGCGCCGACGCGGTCGTGACGAAGCCGTTCGACTCGCAAGGTCTCGCGACGCTCGTGCGTGACCTCGTGCGGCGCGCGGCCGAGGAGAAAGCGTCCGCGCCCCCCGAGCCGCCCCCGGCACCCGAGCCGCCGCCCCCGCCAGCGG
>JBAUSZ010000110.1:0-2541 GCA_049581965.1 Thermoanaerobaculia bacterium
ACGCTGGCGGGCGTCATGCGCGCGGCGCTCGAAGAGGCGGGCGTCCCGCCCGGCGGAGTCGGCCTCGTCCACCTCTCGAGAAACGGGGTTCCCGCGACGGACGCTGCCGAGGAGGCCGCGATTGCCGACGTCTTCGGCCTCGCTGAACCCCGTACGGCCGCGATCAAGGACGCGCTCGGCGAGAACCCGGCGATCGCGGCCGTGCAGCTCGCCCTCGCGGCCGACGCGCTGCGCGAGACGCCCGCCCTCGGCGCCGTCCTCGTGAACGCCTTCGGCGCCGGCGGCAACTTCCTCGCGGCGGTGTTGACGAGGCCCTGAGCGTCACGGCAAGATCTGGACGGCCTCCTCTTTCACAGGGACCCCCTTGGCCGAGAACCACCCGACGCCCTCCTGATACATGTCCCAGCGGAGCGTCCACGTCCCTTTCTTGGACGGCGCGTGGAGCGTCGCGCTCACGTTCAGACTCCCGCCTGGGGCAACGGCGGACGAAAGGAGCGTTTTCGCGCCGTCCGTGACCTGGCCGTTCGCGACCCAGTGGTACGAGAGGCGGAAGGGCCCGCCCGCGGGCCACGTTTGCACGCTCGTGTTCCCGACGAGCACGGGAAGCATGATCGTCTGCCCGACGCGAAGGGGCGGCGGCGTCCGCGGCGCATAGGTGGCGCCGTACTCGGGCCTTTTGGGCTTCGGGGTTGCGACTGGAATCGAGGAGACGTCGACGCCGCCCGACCTCTTCATTCCGGCGGCGGACGCGAGGGCGGAATGGGTCGGCGTCGGCGCGGCGAACCTCAGGTTCGAGGACGAGGCTCTGACCGTGCTCCCGAGCATCTTCCGCGCAGCCATCACCCGCTGGTAGGCCGCCTTGATTCTCTCGCGATCGGAAGGCGTCAAGAGGAAGGCGCTTACGGGGGCCCGGAACCCGGCGAGCCTGACGACGACGTCGGGCTCGTACCCTCGGGCGCTGACCAGCCCGTCGATGCAGCCGTTTCCCGTGAGCCACGGATCCACCATGCAGGTCGCCGAAGACTTGATGATGTTGCCGTTGCCGTCCGTGAGGGTCTCCTTCGTTTGCTGCGTCTTCGGGTCCCAGCCGGCCGTGCTCTTGAAGCTGAGCCCGCTCGCGGTCCCGTCCATGAGGTACTCCGTCGCACCGGTGGTGGAAATCGTGACCTTGACGCTCCCGAGGACCGGCACGGGAGGAGTGGATTCCGCCCCGAAGGAATGCACAGCCAGCGCGGAGCCGGGAAGAAAGCTCAGGAACGCGACGGCCGAAGCGACGGCCAGGAATCCTCTTTGAGTCACGGGGTCCTCCTCGAGATCGGTCTTCTTCGCCGAGGGAAGAATGAATCTCCACCACAAAGAACAAGAGACCGGCGCATGGTATCGCCGCGCCGAAGCCTGGACGGATCGCATTGCTCCCTAAGGAGTCACGTTGACGTTCTGGTCCTTCGTGGGCACGCCCTTCCAGGAGAACCAGGCGATGTTCTCCTCCACCAGGTCCCACTGCAGCGTCCAGGCGCCGGGGCTCGGAGGAGCCGTCACGGTCGCCGACAGGGTCGCGATGCCCGCGGGCGGCACGTCCGCGGAGAGGAACGTCCGGGCCCCGTCCGTGACGACGATCGAACCGCTCTGCGCCCAATGGTAGGAGAGGTGAACCGGGTTTGCGGATGCTCGCAGCCACGTGCGGGAGCCCAGGTTGCGGAGGCTCACTCGGACGGTTACGGTCTGTCCGACCCTCAGGCTCGGGAGCGCATCGGGCGTGTAGCTCGCGCCGTAGGCGGGCGCCGTTCCGATGACGGCGCGGGCGTGATGAATGGGTGTCGGCGTGGGCGTCGGCGTTTGAATGATCACGCGCACATGGCGGATCGGCGTGGGCGTCGGTGTCTGCGGCACGGCATCGAGAGCGGCCTTGACCTGTGCGCGGGAGCCGTGGAGCACGCGCGCACTCACGGGAAAGCCCCACTTGATCCGTTCCATGAACCGTTGCTGGTCGTCGCTTCTGGTCGAGACCGTCTGCCGCGTGCATGGCACGTCCTGAATCCAGGGGTCCGCCGGACAGAACGAGACCGCGAGGATCGTCGAGTCGCCGAAGCTGATCTCCTCGGCCGCCCGTCCCGTGTTCGGGTCCCACGCCGCCTTCGCGCGAAAGATCAGATTCGGGTTGCCGGGCTGGAACCCGCTAAGGGTGTACCGAACGACGCCACCGGCTGTCCGGACGGCCCCAACCGACGTGAGCGTGAAGTCTGGCGCGTACGTCACGTCTTCCAGCCCGAGGAGGCCCGAGACGCCGAGGGCAACGCCGGGGGCCGCGGCGAGGCCCCCGACCACGAGACCACGCAGGAAATGTGCGCGAAGGAAGCCGTTGGTCATCGAACGCCTTCTCTCTTGCTTCTTCAGGCGGCATGATCCGTCGCTCTACGGAACCACGTTCACGTTCCTGGGCGTGCTCATCGGTACTCCCTTGTCGGAAAACCACGCCGCGCCCTCGTTCACCATGTCCCACTGGAGCGCCCACGCCCCGGGCGTCGGGGGAGGCTTCACCGT
>JBAUSZ010000111.1:0-8748 GCA_049581965.1 Thermoanaerobaculia bacterium
GCGGCGAGGACCGCGAGGCGGGCGGGCGTGACGCGCAGGCCCGCGCGGCGCAGGTCCGCCCTTTGGTTGGCATCCGCCGGGGAAATCGAGCTGCGAGCGCGCACCGCGAGAGGGTAGCAGGAGCAGAATGGCGGTCCGGAGGACCCATGACCGACGAAGGAAACGACCGCCGAAGCTTCGTGAAGGGAGCCGCAGCCGCGGCCGCGGGCATGGCGCTCAAGGACGTCGCCGCGCCCTCGATCGCGAAGGGTGCGAGCCCGATCGCCCTTCCCGCCCTGCCGTGGGCTGACAACGCCCTCGAGCCCTTCATCTCCAAGAACACGATCTCGTTCCACTACGGCAAGCACCACAAGGCCTACGTCGACAACCTCAACAACCTCGTGGCCGGCAAGCCGGAGGCCGACCTCTCCCTGGAGGCGATCATCAAGGGCGCGTCGGGCAAGGCCGACCAGGCGGCCGTCTTCAACAACGCGGCCCAGATCTGGAACCATTCGTTCCACTGGAACAGCCTCCGGCCGAAGGGCGATGCCAAGGTCCCGAAGGAGATCGCCGACCTCGTCGGCGTGTCGTTCGGGAGCCACGAGGAGTTCGTCAAGCAGTTCTCCGCCGCCGCGATGGGGCAGTTCGGGAGCGGCTGGGCGTGGCTCGTCGCCGAGGGCGGCAAGCTCAAGGTCGTCAAGACGCCGAACGCCGAGAACCCCCTCACGACGTCCGCGACGCCGCTCCTGACGCTCGACGTCTGGGAGCACGCCTACTACCTCGACTACCAGAACCGGCGGAAGGACTACATCTCGGCCGTCGTCGAGAACCTCCTGAACTGGGACTTCGCGGCGAAGAATTTGCCGAGGGGCTGAGGCAGGGGAGCTCGCCGGCGGCGCGCCGCTGCCGGACGGCGAGGAGGGTCTCGCGGTGACGAACGTCGATCCCGGCTGGTCGCTTCACGGCTTCCTGGAGTGGTTCCGCCCGCACGAGGGCTGGCGGAGCTGGTTCGCCGAGGCCTATGCGAAGGCGATCGAGTCCGGCCTGCCGGACGTGCGGCTCCAGGGCTGGCGGGCCGCCGCGATCATCTTCGGGGACATGAACGCCCCCCTGTTCTGCCTGTTCGTGTGCCACCACGGGCGCTCGCTGGTGGGGCCGGAAAGCGACCTTTTCCTCGCGCACATCGACCTGTGCCTGTGGGACTTGGGGTTGGGGACGCCCGCCGGGAAGTACGAAAAAGAGAGTTCGATGCCGATCGTGGACCTCGGCAAGCCGGAGACGTTCCAGCGCGACACCGACGCGGCGCGGGATTGGCTGGCGGAACAGCTCCGGCCGTTCGGCGGCAGCGTGGAGCGGGCAGCCGTGTACGCCATGCGCTGCACCGCGGCGCGGCTCGGGCTCCTCCGCGGCCCGGAAAATCCGTCCATCGAGGAGGTCCTCGACGTGTCGCTCTGGGAGCGCGCGGAGGAGGGTCCCGGGCCGGCCACCTGAACCGGCCGGCACCGGCTCGCCCGCGTGGAGACGGATCAGCCCCTTTCGCTTTCCAGTCGACGCACGTACCAGTCGACGCCGTCCTCGAGGGCGATGGGCTTGCGCGCGAAGCCCTGCTTTCTCAGGCGGTCCATCTTCGCCTCCGTGAAGTACTGGTAGCGCTCCCGGATGCTAGCGGGGGTGTCCACGAAGACGATCCGCTCCTCGAGGAGAAGCGACGCGAAAACGGCCCTCGCGAGGTCGAGGAAGGTCCGGGCCCTGCCGGTCCCGACGTTGTAGATCCCGCCCGTGAGCGGCCGCTTGAGCGCGAACCACATCGCCTCGATCGTGTCGGCGACGTCCACGAAGTCGCGCGCCTGGTTGCCGTCGGCCACGCCCTCGCGGTGCGACCGAAAGAGGCGGATCTCGCCCGTCGCCTTCACCTGATCGTAGCCGTGGAGGACGACGCTCGCCTGCGGCCCCTTGTGCCGCTCGCCGAAGCCGTAGACGTTGAAGAAGCGAAAGCCGGCCCACGCGGGCGGCGTGCGCCCCGCCGCGGCCTCTTCGAGAGCCCAGAGGTCGAAGCGGCGCTTGGATTCGCCGTACGGGTTGAGCGGTCTCAGGCGCGGGACGAGCGCGTCGGCGTCGTCGAAGCCGAGGGCGCCGTCGCCGTACACGGCCGCGCTCGACGCGTAGACGAACGGGATGCCGAGGCGCCGCGCCTCGTTCCAGAGATTCTTCGAGTAATCGACGTTCAGGCGCTCGAGGAGCCCCTCGTCGAGCTCCGTGGTGGACGAGATCGCGCCCATGTGGACGATGCCGGCGATGTCGGCCCGGCGCCCAGCGAGCCAGCCCGGCAGCTCCTCGATGTCGAGAATCGTTCCGAAGTCGAGGCTGCGGTGCTCGGGACGCGACGGGAAGGCGTCCCTTTGGTCGACGCTCAGGACGGGATTGCCGCGCGCGTTGCAGGACTCGATGAAGCGGGCCCCGATGAAACCGGCGGCCCCCGTCACGAGCAGCGTACCTTCCGTCACCCCCCGATCCTAAAGGATCACGCTTGGCATCTTGATCTCTTCTTCCTATGCTCGGGAACCATGACGATTACCTCGTTCGTGAAGCACCACTTTCGCCACTTCAACGCGGCCACGGTCGTGGATGCGGCCGAGGGCTGGAATGCCCTCCTCGCGGGCGGCGGGAGGATGTTCCTGACGATGGCGGGGGCGATGTCCACCGCCGAGATCGGCCTTTCCCTCGCCGAGATGATCCGGCAGGACAAGGTCCACGCGATCGCCTGCACGGGCGCGAACCTCGAAGAGGACGTCTTCAATCTCGTCGCCCATGATCATTACGTCCGCATCCCGCACTATCGGCAGCTCACCCCCGCCGAAGAGGAGGGACTCCACGCCCGGCACCTCAACCGCGTGACGGACACCTGCATCCCGGAGGAGGAGGCGATCCGCCGCATCGAAAAGGCCGTCCTCGAGGCGTGGCGGGCCGCCGAGAACGCGGGGGAGCGCCGCTTCCCGCACGAGTTCCTCTACAGGATCCTCCTCTCCGGCAAGCTGAAGGCCTCCTACGAAATCGACCCGAAGAACTCCTGGCTCCTCGCGGCCGCGCAGAGGAACCTCCCGATGTTCGTGCCCGGATGGGAGGACTCGACGCTCGGGAACATCTTCGCCGCGCACTGCATCGAAGGAGACTTGAAGAGCGTCCACACGGTGCGGACCGGCATCGAGTACATGCAGGCCCTGGCGGAGTGGTACACGAAGACAGCCCCGAAGACGCCCGTCGGGTTCTTCCAGATCGGCGGCGGCATCGCGGGCGACTTTCCGATCTGCGTCGTCCCGATGCTCCACCAGGATCTGAGGCGCGAGGGAATCCCCCTCTGGGCGTACTTCTGCCAGATCAGCGACTCGACGACGAGCTACGGGAGCTACTCGGGCGCCGTCCCGAACGAGAAGATCACGTGGGGAAAGCTCGCGAGCGACACGCCGAAATTCATCATCGAGTCGGACGCCGCGATCGTGGCCCCGCTCGTCTTCGCGGTCGTTCTCGGATGGTAGGGGGTGTTCGGATGGTGAGGAGGCTCGCCCTCGCCCTTGGTTTCGCGGCCGCGCTCGGCTGCGGCCGGCCGGAGGCGCCGAAAGCAGCGGCGCCCGGTGCCGCGGAAAAGCCGTACCCGCTGAAGGGCGTCGTCGTGTCCGTCGACCCGGCGGCAAGCCAGGTGATCGTCCGGCACGAGGAGATCCCGGGCTACATGGACGCGATGACGATGCCGTTCAAGGTCGCCGAGACGAAGATGCTCGACGAACTGAAGCCCGGCGACACGATCGAGGCGAAGCTCGTCGTGGGCGAAAAGGCCTCGCGCCTCGAGGGGATCGTCGTCTCGCGTCACGGTACGGCGCCGAGTGTTCAGACGATTCCCGAGCAGGGCCCGTACGGCGCGCCGGGCGACGTCGCTCCCGTGACGGTCCTGGTCGGGCAGGACGGCAAGCCGCTCTCGCTCGCGAACTTCAGGGGCAAGGCCGTCGCCCTCACGTTCATCTTCACGCGGTGCCCGCTCCCGGAGTTCTGCCCGCGCATGAACGCGCAGTTCGCGGAGACGGAGTCGGCCCTCGCGAAGGAGCCCGCGCTCTACGCGAAGACGCAGCTCCTCACCGTGAGCTTCGACCCCGAGCACGACACCCCTCAAGTCCTCAGGGAGTACCGCGAGCGCTTCCTTCAGGGTGTCAAGGGCGTCGTGCCGGCGCACTGGAAGTTCGCGACGGGGACGCCGGCGAACATCAAGGAGTTCGCGACGTTCTTTGGCCTCACGTACCTCAAGTCCGGCGAGCAGTTCGTCCACAGCCTTGCGACGGCCGTCGTCACGCCCGAGGGAAAGGTATTTTCGATTCGGCGCGGGAACGACTGGGAGCCGCCCGCCCTCGTCGAGGACCTGCGCAAGGCGGCCTCGGGCGAGGCGCCGAAGGTCGCCTCTCCGTGAGGCCGGGACGCCTCGCACTGGCCATGGCGCTCGCCCTCGCCGGCGGCGCCTCGGCGCAATCGGTGACCCCCGCGACGCGGACGGATGGAAGGGGCGGGATGGCTCCCGACTTCACGCTCGTCACGCAGGACGAGAGGGTTTTCACGCTGTCGAGGGACGGCCGTGGGCGGCCGCTCCTCCTCACGTTCATCTTCACGAGCTGCCCCGGGGCCTGCCCGCTCGTCGTCGAGGAGTGCCTCGAGGCCGCGCGAAGGGCCGGAAGGGGCCGGCCCGCGAAGGACCGGCCGTTCGTCGTCGCCCTGTCGTTCGACCCGGACGTGGACACGCCGAAACGTCTCCGCGAGCACATGCGGGAGAACAAGCTGAAACGATCCGAGATCGTCTTTCTCACGGGCGGCAAGGGCGCCGTCGAGAAGGCGGTGCGGGCCTGGGAAGTGAACGTGGGCCGCGACGAGAAGGGCGACATCTTCCACGGCTTCCAGACGGCGGTGATCGACCGTCAGGGGGCGATCGTCGCCCGGTATTACGGCGCCGGGATCGACGTGGAGAAGCTCGCGGCGGACGCGAGCGTCGCAGCGCGCTGACGCGGCCGTTCCCTATACTCCGCGCGTGCCGATTCTCGAGGCCCGCTCCCTCACGAAGACGTACCGTCTCGGCGAGGAGCGGGTCGTCGGCGTCGTGGACGCATCGCTCACGCTCGAGAAGGGCGCCTTCGCCGTTCTCGCCGGCCCGTCGGGCAGCGGCAAGACGACCCTCCTGAACCTCCTCGGGCTCCTCGACAGGCCGGACGCCGGGACCCTCTTTTTCGAGGGGAACGACGTCGCGGGACTCGACGAGCGCGCCCGCGCGCGCGTCAGGCGCGAGAGGCTCGGTTTCGTCTTCCAGGCGCACCAGCTCGTCCCGGTCCTCTCGGCCGAGGAGAACGTCGCTCTCGCCCTCTGGATCCGGAAGCTCCCGGCCGGCGAGTGCCGTACCCGGGCGCGGGCCGCGCTCGCCGCCGTCGGTCTCGCGGGTCTCGAGGCGCGCCGCCCGGATTCGCTCTCGGGCGGTCAGCGACAGCGCGTCGCCGTCGCGCGCGCGATCGTGGGCGAGCCGATCCTCGTCCTCGCGGACGAGCCGACCGCCTCCCTCGACTCGGAGACGGCCGGAAGGCTCCTGGACCTCTTTGCGCGCCTGCACGAAGACCGGGGCGTCGCGTTCCTCTTCTCGAGTCACGACCCGCGCATCGTCGAGCGTGCGGACCGGCGCATCCGGCTCTCCGACGGGCGCATCGCGGCCGACGAGCACACGGCCGCGGGGGTGCCCGCGTGAGCCGCTGGGCCGTCCTCGCGGCGCGAAACCTCCTGCGCCACGGGCGGCGCACGTTCCTGACGGGCTCGATCGTCGTCGTCGGCTTCGTCGCGATCACGATGACGGCGGGCTTCGTCTCGCAGACATTCACGTCGCTGAAGAACGCGACGATCCGGAGCGTGGGCGGGCACCTGCGGCTCCTGGATCCGCGCGCGGCCGGCAAGACGGACGACGAGGCCGCGTCGATCCTGCTCGACGACTGGCCGGGCCTCGCCGGTCTCCTGGCGCGGGACGCCCGTGTCGTGCAGGCGATGCCGAGGCTGTCTTTTTTCGGCCTCGTCGTGAAGGGCGACAAGAGCGCGGCCTACCTCGGCACGGGAACCATCCCGGCGCTCGAGAAGCAGGCGTCGCTCGCGGCCGACACCGTTCAGGCGGGAAAGTTCTTCGGCGACCCCGAGGCCGACGAGGTCATGATCGGAACGGGGCTCGCGCGGGCGATCGGGGCGCAGGTGGGCGACCTCGTGACCGTCATGACGACGACTCCCGAGGGCGGCATCAACGCCGTGGACGCGACGGTCGCGGCCGTCCTCGGCTACCCGATCAAGGAACTGGACGACCGTATCCTGTTCATGCCCTACGCGCCGGCGGCGCGCCTGCTGAAGTCGGAGGGAAAGGCGAACTGCGTCGTCGTACTCCTGAAGGACGACGGCGACGCCGAGCCGCTGGCCCGGGAGCTCCCGAAGACTTTGGCCGCCGCGGGCCGGCCGGTCGTCGTGAGAACGTGGCTCGACACGGCGGCCTTCTACAAGCAGGTGAAGCTCCTCTACATCGCGATCTTCTTCTTCATGGGGCTCGTCCTTTCGGTCGTCGTGATCCTCGCGACGGCGAACACGATGACGATGTCCGTCTTCGAACGAACGCGCGAGATCGGAACGCTCCTCGCGATCGGGATGGAGCGCTCTTCGATCCGCACGCTCTTTCTCCTCGAAGGCGCCCTCCTCGGGCTCATCGGCTCGGGGATCGGGGCCGTCCTCTCGCTCGTCCTGCGCGCGGTCCTGAACGCGTCGGGAATCATGCTGCCGCCTCCGCCGGGCGCGACGCACGGGGGCGTCCTCCACGTCGACTTCATCCCCCTCGCGTACGGGATCGCCTTCGCCGCCATGTCCCTCACCCTTCTCGTCGCCGCCTGGTGGCCCGCGCGCCGCGCGGCGCGGCTCAACCCGGTGGAGGCGCTCGGGCATGTGTGAGCAAGGAAAGAGAGACTTTCTGCTCCCGTGCGCTTCGAGCGAGCGATGCGAAGGGGGAGAAGGCGGTTTTCTTAGAATGGTTAATGGGCCTTTCGGCGCGGCGGGCGGCAGCGGCCAGCGGGCGGCCGCCGCGGCGCGCCGTTCCCCTCTTCACCTTCTAAGAAGATTTTCGGTTCTCTCCGGACTTCTCGTGGTGAGTGTCGGCGTTTGCGCAGCGGAGCCCGATCCGCCGGCGCTGCTGCGCCGTGCGGATCGCGTCAAGGACGCGTGGCCCGAGGTCGTGATCACGCTGCGGGTGACGACTTTGAAGCCGGGAGCGTCGCCGTCGACGGGGCTTTTCAAGGTGCAGGCGAAGGGCCGCGACTCGCGGGTGACGTTCGAGAATCCCGCCGACGCCGGGAAGGCCGTCGTCTCGCGGGGCGACGACTCCTGGCTGATCCTTCCGAAGACGCGCAACCCCATTCGAATCCCGAGGAGCCAGCGCCTCGCGGGCGGCTTCTCGGCCGCCGACATGTCCAAGACGCGCTTCGCGGACGACTACGACGCCGTCCTCGAGCGGGCCGACGTTCTCGACGGCCGCGACTGCTCGGTCCTGCGCCTCATGGCAAAGAAGGGCCGGACTCCGACATACCCGGTCGCGCGCGTCTGGATCGACGGGAAGGAAGGTCTCTACCGCAAGGCCGTCTTCCTCGTCGCGTCCGGCAAGACCGCGAAGGAGACGATGTTCGACGAGTATCGCGTCGTCCGGGGCGCCCTGTCGCTCGCGAAGATGACGATCGTGGACGAGCTCCGACCAGGAAGGACCGTGGTCGAGTATCTCGACTACGAAAAGGCGAGTCTTCCCGACGCGACGTTCGAGCCGAAGCCCATCCCCTAGGGAATTCGCCCGGCGGCCTTGGCTCGGAGGCGCGCCGCGTCCGCCGCGCGGCCGGCCTTCTCGTAGGCCTCGGCAAGCCACCGGCGGAATCCTCCGTCCTCGGGGTCCAGCCGGTGCGCGGTTTCGAGTTCGGGTATCGCCTCGTCGAGGCGGCCGTCTACGAGGAGCATGCGCCCCAGGGCTCCGCGCGCCGGCCCGGAATTGGCATCGAGCTCGGCGGCGCGCCGGAATTGCTCCAGTGCTCTGGTCCGGTCGCCGGCCGCGAGGTAGTGCTCGCCGAGATGGACGTTCCAGAAACCCAGAGGGTCGAGGTCGAGGAGGCGCCTGCACAGCGCGAGCGACTCGTCCCAGCGCTTCTCCTGCATGAGCAGGTGCGAGTACCAATGGAGAGCGTTCAGGGAGTTCCCGTCCAGCTCGAGAGCGCGCCGGAAACCCTGCTCCGCCGCGCGCGCGTCGCCGGTGAGCATGGTCGCGTGAGACAGGACCGCGAGGGCGTCGGCGAGGTCGGGATCCAGCTCGAGGGCCCTGCGCGCCGCCGTCTTCGCCTTCTCATAGGCGTCGGGCACGGGGCGCCGGTCGGTGTATCCGAAGACATCCCAGACTTCGGCGATTCCGCACCAGGCCCGCGCGTACTGCGGATCGGCTTCGAGTGATTTCTGGAAATACGCCAGGGCTTTCTCCAGGTCGGCATCGCTGCGGTGCGCCCAGTGCTGGCGGCCTTTCAGCCACAGCTCGTACGCCTCGCGGCTCTCCGTGTCCCTGCGGAGCAGCCGGGCCCGTTCCCCGCCCGAGAGGCGAAGCCCGAGCTTTGCCGCGATACCGGCTGCAATCTCGGAAGACACATTTGGAAGATCCTGGGCCGCGCGGTCGTAGCGCTGTCCCCAAAGCCGCCGGCCGTCGCG
>JBAUSZ010000112.1:0-5861 GCA_049581965.1 Thermoanaerobaculia bacterium
CCGCGGGGGCGAGCGCGCGGGCGGCCGCGTCGAGCGCTGCGTCACGTGCCACGAGAAGGAATCGGAGGACCCGGGCGGCGCGCACGCCCGGGCCGCGCTCGGTTGCGCGTCCTGCCACCTCGGAAACCCTCTCGCGTTTTCGAAAGAGCGCGCGCACGAGGGTCTCGAAAGAGAGCCCGGCGCGCTCGCGACCGTGAAGGACACCTGCGGTCGCAAGGGCTGTCACGCGCGCGAGGCGGCGCGGGTTGCCACATCGCCGATGACGCGCAACGCCGGAATGGTCGCCGTCGACCGCTTCGCGTTCGGGGAAATCGCGGGGCCCGACGGGACGCGCACGATCGAGGAAGTCCTCGCGGCAACGCATCCGACGCCCGCGGAGAGCCACCTCCGGAAGCTCTGCGCAGGCTGCCACCTCGGAACGCGGCGCGCGAACCGGGATGACCTGATCCACGGCAACGGCTCGGGCTGCTCGGCGTGCCACGTTGCGCAAAGGCTCGACGACAAGCCGAGGCTCCACCCTGCCGTCGACTCGAAGGTCACGGACGACAGCTGCCTCGGCTGCCACAGCGGCAGCGGCCGGATCGCGCTCTCGTACCAGGGGCTCGTCGAGATCGAGAAGGGCAAGCCCTACGCGCACGCGACGCCGGACGTCCATCAGGCGGCGGGCATGGCCTGCATCGACTGCCACCTCCACACGGACCTCATGAGTGACGGCATCGCCCGCACCCACAAGGAAGATCAGGTCGAGATCACGTGCGAGGCGTGCCACGGCCCGGTGCGGGCGGGGGGCGAGGTGGCGTGGCACGCCGTCAAAGACGACATCAGTAAAGAGATTCTGGCTAGAGAGAAGAGAAGAGAAGAGGGAATAGAAGATTTGCTTAGAAAGGGTAAGAGGGGAGATGGCAGCCCGCCCGACGCCCCGACGCGCCTCGGGAGCCGCGGCACCCCCGTTCTCAACCTTCTAAGAAAATCTTCCTCTTCCTCTTCCTCTTCCTCTTCCTCTTCCTCTTCCTGGATCCTCGTCCGAAAGCTCGACGGAGTCGAGCTGCTCGTCAAGCAGACGCCGCGCGACGCGAATCACACGCTGCATGGGCACGAGCGCCTGACGTGCAGCGCGTGCCACGCGGCGTGGGTGCCGACCTGCGATTCGTGCCACACGTCTTTTTCTCCTTCCGGGAAGCAGTGGGACTTCGCGGCGGGAAAGGAGACGCCCGGCGAGTGGGTCGAGAAGGACGAGGGCTTCTCGTCCGCTCCGCCGCTCCTCGGCGTCCGGCCCGACGGCAGCATCGTCCCGGCGGCGCCCGGGATGATCCTCGACGTCGAGGCGACGCGCGCGGGCGCGGGGAAGGCGTCGCGGCAGCTCCTCGCGCCCGTCGAGCCGCACACCACCGGAAAGAAAGCCCGCACGTGTGAGAGCTGCCACCGCGCGCCGCCCCAGCCGGACTTCGAAGCCGGCACGCGGACGGGCTTCCGGGGGCTGAACGCGGACGAGCGGAGGCGCGTGGCGGAAGCAAGACTCGACCGCCGCTGAATGCGGTGCAACGCCGCGTTTCACGAGTCCGTGAAACGTTCCGTCCTTTGCTGAAACGATTTGTCGTGCGCCGCCCGCATTTTCTTACCTTCTAAGAAGTTCTTCTCTTGGCCCGTTTCTTGTAACGAGCGGTCACGAACGAGCACCCGCTCGTCCGGAGAACGAGATGGCCCAGAGCCGGCGCGAGTTCATCAAGATCGGGGGAGCGGGCGTCGCGGCCGTGGCGGCCGGAAGCGGCCTCGCCACGAAGTGGTGGGGGCTCGATCCCGACCTCGTCGACGATCCGGGCACGGACGGCGACCGCGTCGTCCCCACGTTCTGCGAGCTCTGCTTCTGGAAGTGCGGCGTCCTCGCGCACGTGAAGAACGGGCGCGTCACGAAGATCCAGGGCAACCCGGAGCACCCGCTCTCTCGCGGCCACCTTTGCCCGCGCGGGACCGGCGGCGTCGGCCTCCTCTACGATCCGGACCGCCTGAAAAAGCCGCTCCTGCGCCGCCACGGAAAGCGCGGGGACCAGACGTTCGAGGAAGTCTCGTGGGAGACGGCCCTCGACTTCACGGCCGAGAAGCTCCTGAAGATCCAGAAGGACTGCGGGCCCGAAAAGGTCGCGCTCTTCTCGCACGGGTTCGGCGGCTCGTTCTTCAAGCACCTCCTCTTCGCCTACGGGTCGGCGAACGTCACCGCGCCGTCCTACGGCCAGTGCCGCGGCCCGCGCGAGGTCGGGTTCCAGCTCACGTTCGGTTCGCCCGTCGGCTCCCCGGAGACGCTCGACATCGCGAACGCCCGCGTCATCACGCTGATGGGCTCGCACCTCGGCGAGAACATGCACAACACCCAGGTGCAGGACTTCGCGGCGGCGATCGCGAAGGGCGCGACGGTCATCGCGGTCGACCCGCGATTCTCGACCGCCGCGGGCAAGGCGAAGTACTGGCTCCCGATCAAGCCGGGGACCGACCTCGCGCTCCTCCTCGCGTGGACGCACGTGATCCTGAACGAAGGCCTCTACGACCGCGACTACGTCGAAAAGTACACGACGGGGATCGAGGAGCTCCGGGCGCACGTCGCCGACAAGACCCCCGAGTGGGCTTTCACGGAGACGTCGATCCGCCCCGAGGTCATCGTCGAGACGGCGCGTGTGATCGCGGGGGCGCGGCCCGCGTCGCTCGTCCATCCCGGCCGCCACACGACGTGGTACGGCGACGACACGCAGCGTACCCGCGCGATCGCAATCCTCAACGCGCTGCTCGGAAGCTGGGGGCGCCGCGGCGGGTTCTTCGTCCCCGCGTCGATGTCCGTCCCGAAGACGCCCGTCCCCGCCTACGCGCACGAGCCGAAGTCGGCGCAGGACCACCCGAACGGCGTCGTCTACCCGTTCGCCGACGAAGTCCTCTCGCACGGCGTCTGCGACGCGACGATTCCCGGCCGGATCGGCGGCGCCGGCTGCCCGATCAAGGGCTGGATCGTGTACGGCACGAACCTCCTCCAGTCGCTTCCGCAGCGCGAGAGCGTGCTCGAAGCGATCCAGAAGCTCGACCTCCTCGTCGCGATCGACGTCCTGCCGGCCGAGATCGTGGGGTACGCGGACGTCGTCCTTCCGGAATGCACGTACCTCGAGCGCTGGGATGACGTCGCGCCGGTTCCGTGGAGAGAGCCGTTCCTCGCGGTGCGCCAGCCCGTCGTGCCGCCGCTCTACGAGAGCAAGCCGGGCTGGTGGATCGCCAAGCAGCTCGCAAACCGCATGAACCTCGGCGCGTACTTCCCGTGGGACGACGCGGGCGCGATGGTCGAGGCTCGCCTCGCCGCCGGCGGCTACGACGTCGCGGAGATCAAGGCGAAGGGCGTCATGCGCGGCAAGCCCGTGCCCGTGACGACCGAGGACGGCCTCGCCCTTTCCTTCGCGACGCCCTCCAAGAAGATCGAGCTCTACTCGAAGCAGATGGCGGCGGCCGGCCTTCCGCCCCTTCCGCCCTACACGCGACACGAGCAGCCCGCGCGCGGCCAGTTCCGGCTCCTGTTCGGGCGGACTCCCGTCCACACGTTCGGGCGCACGACGAACAACCGGTTCCTGTCCGAAGTCACGAAGGACAACGAGGTCTGGCTGAACGCGAAGATCGCGAAGGAACGCGGCTTCGCGGACGGCGAGAAGGTCGTCCTCGTAAACCAGGACGGCGTGCGGTCCGCACCCGCGAAGCTCAAGGCGACGCAGCGCATCCGCCCCGACTGCGTGTTCGTCGTCCACGGCTACGGCCACACGAGCCCGGGCCTGAAGTTCGCCAGGGGCCGCGGACTCGACGACTCGGAGCTCGTGACGAAGATCGCCGTCGATCCCGTCGCGGGGAGCACGGGAATGAGCGTGAACTTCGTCACCGTCGAGCGCGTCGCCGCAGCCCCGGCGGAGGCCTGAGATGAGCACCGCGAGGAAACGCTACGCGATGACCGTCGACACGCGCCTGTGCGTCGGCTGCAAGGCCTGCGTCCTCGCCTGCAAGGCGGAGAACGACGTCCCCGACGGCTTCTGCCGCGATTGGATCGTCGAGGAGGTCCGTGGGGAGTTCCCGGTTCTCGCCGCGGAGATCCGGTCCGAGCGCTGCAACCACTGCTCGGCCGCCCCCTGCGTAAAGAACTGTCCGACGGGCGCGAGCCACGTGAGCGAGGGCGGCGCCGTCCTCGTGACGCACCGCAAGTGCTCGGGCTGCAAGGCCTGCATCGCGGCCTGCCCGTACGACGCACGCTACGTGAGCCCGAAGGGCTACATCGACAAGTGCACGTTCTGCCTGCACCGCGTGCAGGTTGGCGTCCTTCCGGCGTGCGTCTCCATCTGCCCGACCGGGACGCTCGCCTTCGGCGACCTGAACGACCCTGACTCGCCCGTCGCAAAGAACCTCGCGACCCGCCGCTGGAAAGTCAACCACCCCGAAAGCGGGGCGCAACCGAACCTCTACTTCCTTCTCTGAAGGACCGTACATGACGCCGTCCGTCCTCGAGACCGTCACGACCCGCGCGAATCCCCAGATCGACCCGTCGCTTCACGTCTGGGGATTCGAGATCACCCTTTACCTCTTCCTCGGGGGAATCGTCGCGGGTATCTTTGTCCTCACGGCCGCGCTGGAGCTCCTTCACGGCGCGCGGCCGATCGCGCGCGCCCTGCGCCCGATGCCGTTCCTCGCGCTCGCGCTCCTGTCCGTGGGAATGCTCGCCCTCTGGCTGGACCTCGCGCACCGGCTCTGGGCGTGGCGCTTTTACGCGGTCTTCCGTCCGACCTCACCGATGTCCTGGGGCGCGTGGATCCTCGTTCTCATCTACCCGGCCGGCCTCCTCTTCGGTCTCGGCTCGCTGGACGGGGCGCAGCGCGCATGGCTGCGCGGGAGGACGCCGAGCTTCCTCCGGGGACTTCTCGTGCGGCTCACGGCCCTCGCGGACGCGCACCGCCGCGCTGTTCTCGTCACCGGGGTGGTCATGGGCGTGGGCCTCGGCCTCTACACCGGCCTCCTCCTCGGCACGATGCCCTCGCGCCTCGCGTGGAACAGCGCGGTTCTCGGTCCGCTCTTCCTCGCCTCGGGCCTCTCGACGGGCGCCGCGACGCTCCTCCTTCTCCGGCTCGACGATGCCGAGCGCAAGACGCTCGTGTGCTGGGACGCGATCGCGATCGGCGCCGAGCTCGTCCTGATCGTGCTTCTCTTCCTCGGCTGGGCGACATCGGGCGAAGCCGGCCGCCTCGCGGCCCGGAGCTTCCTCGGCGGGCCGTACACGGCCCCCTTCTGGTCGCTCGTCGTCGTCATGGGCCTCCTCGTCCCGCTCGCCATGGAGTTCCTCGAGTCCCGCCGGCATCTCCGGTTTGTCGTCGTCGTCCCCGTCCTGATCCTCGCGGGCGGTCTCGCGCTGCGCTGGATCCTCCTCGCGGCCGGGCAGGCCTCCGCCTTCCGGCTTCTTCCCTGAAGGAGCGAGCACGATGTCCCTCCATCCCCCCGCCGAGCGGCCGTTCTGGAATCCCTACGTCGCGGGGGTCGTTCTCGGCCTCGTCCTCCTCGGCTCGTTTCTCGTCATGGGCTTCGGTCTCGGCTCCTCGGGCGGCGTGACGCGCGCCGCGGTCTTCGCCGCCCACCTCGTCGCTCCGAAGGCCGTCGAGACGAACGCGTATTTCTCGCAGTACTTCGGCCCCGGGAAGCATGTCCTCGAGGACTGGCTCGTGTTCGAGGTCCTGGGCGTCTTCCTCGGCGGCGTTCTCGGCGCCTACTCGGCCGGCCGCCTGAAGGTCGGCGTCGACAAGGGACCTCGCGCGACGACGGCGGGGCGCCTTGCGCTCGCCGTCCTCGGCGGCGTCGCCATGGGC
>JBAUSZ010000113.1:0-7501 GCA_049581965.1 Thermoanaerobaculia bacterium
TCTCTTTTCCCGGGTCTCGTCCGGCTAGACTCGAGGCCGTGACGGCCCCGCGCCTGGAAGCCGGACTCGACATCCTCCTGGCCGGAGTCGCCCGGAACCCGCGTGGGCGCCTCGGCCTTCTCTGCAATCCGGCTTCCGTCACGCTCGATTTCGTTCCGGCGCCGCAGGCATTGCGTGCCGCGGGCTTCGACGTGCGCGTCCTCTTCGGGCCCGAGCACGGGCTGACGGGAGCGGCGCAGGACATGGAAGCCGTCGCGAGCGGCGAGCGGTCGCGCCTGCCTGTCGTCTCCCTCTACGGGGACTCATTCGACGATCTCTCGCCGAGGGACGAGCACCTCGAGGGTCTCGATGCCGTCGTGTGCGACCTGCCCGACGTCGGGAGCCGGTATTACACGTTCGTCTGGACGATCGCGCTCGTCATGAAGGCGTGCGGGAGGAAGAAGATCCCGGTCTGGGTCCTCGACCGGCCAAACCCGCTCGGCGGCGAGGCCGTCGAGGGAAACCTCCCCGAAGACAGGTTTCTCTCCTTCGTCGGCCTCCACCCGGTGCCCGTGCGCCACGGAATGACGCCGGGCGAGATGGCACGCTGGGTGAACGCGGAGCACGACCTCGGCTGCGATCTCACGGTCGTTCCGATGAGGAAGGCCGGGCGCGCACCGACGCGGCGCGAGATCGCCGAGACGCCCGCGTGGGTCATGCCGTCGCCGAACATGCCGACGCGCAAGACGGCGCTCGTCTACCCCGGCGGGTGCCTCGTCGAGGGCACGAACCTCTCGGAAGGCCGCGGCACGACGAGGCCCTTCGAGCTCCTCGGCGCGCCGTGGCTGGACGCGGACGTCGCCGCGGAGCGCGCGAACGCGCTCGGGATGCCCGGCGTCGTCTTTCGTCCGCACGTCTTCAAGCCGACGTTCCAAAAGCACGCCGGAGAGACCTGTGGCGGCGTGCAAGCGCACGTGACGGACGCGGAGGCGTTCCGGCCGTACGAGACGTACCTGCGCGTCCTCAAGGCGCTTTTCGACATGAACCCGGAAAGGTTCCGCTGGCGGACCGAGAGGTACGAGTACCGCGACGACGTCCCGGCGATCGACCTTCTCACCGGGACCGCGACGTACCGGCGGCTGGTCGCGGCCGGGGCACCGCTCGACGATTGGATTTCCACTTTTCCGGCGGACGTCGCGCGCTTCGCCCCCTCGCGCGACCGCAGCCTTCTCTACCCTTCGAAGAAATCTTCATCTCCGGTCGTCCTCCTCGTGACCGGCGCACACGAGTCGGGGAAGACTACGGTCGCCGTGAAGCTCATCGAGGCGCTCGTGAAGGAGGGGCTCAGGGTCGGCTCCCTCAAGCACACGGACCACGAGTACGAAACGGACGTCGAAGGCAAGGACTCGCAGCGCCACAAGGCGGTGGGGGCGGAGCCTGCGGTGCTCGTCGCCGGACGCCGGAGCGCGGTGCATCGCCGATGGGGACCTTCTTCTTCGGACCCTCTCACCCCCGCGGGCGAAGCAGACTTACGGCCAGCCCTATCCGTTTTCTTGGAAGGGGAATATGGGCTCGGATCGTGCGACGTCGTGATCGTCGAGGGGTACCGGAGCGAGGCGTGCCCCAAGATCGAAGTCTGCCGCGCGGCGACGGGCCGCGCGTCGCTCTGCGAGAACGACCCGAACGTCGTGGCCGTCGTGACGGACCGCGACACTCGGCACGCCTCTTCCGTCCCGCGATTTTCATTCTCAGAAATCCCCGGTTCCCTTCTTCTCTTTCTAAGAAAATCTCCCGCCTTCTCGTCTCTCTTCCCCGGCGAAGACTCATGAAAGCCATCCTCGTGCCGAAGCCCGGCGGACCCGAAGCGCTCGTCTGGGGCGAGGCCCCCGAGCCGGTGCCGGAACCAGGGGAGGTGCTGGTACGCGTTCGGGCGACGGCTGTGAACCGCGCGGACCTCCTGCAGGCCGCGGGCAAGTACCCGCCGCCCCCCGGCGCGTCCGAGATCCTCGGGCTCGAGGCGGCGGGGGAGGTCGAGGGAACCGGCGAGAAGGTTTTTTTCCTCCTACCCGGCGGCGGCTACGCGGAGAAGGTCGCCGTCCCGCGCGGAATGCTCATGCCGGTGCCGGCGCGCCTGAGCCTCGCGGAAGCCGCGGCGGTCCCGGAGGCCTGGTTCACCGCGTACCTGAACCTGTTCTTCGAGGGCTCGCTCAAGCCGGGCGAGCGCCTCCTCGTTCACGCGGCCGCGTCGGGCGTCGGGACGGCCGCGATCCAGCTCGCGAAGCGGGCCGGCTGCTCGGTCGTCGCGACGGCCCGCTCGGAGAAGAAGTGCCAGGCACTGTCCGCGCTCGGTGCCGACCTCGTCGTCGACACGTCGCGGCAGGAATTCGTGAGCAAGATCGAGGCGAAGTTCGGAAAGGAGTCCGTGGACCTCGTCCTCGACTCCGTCGGTGGTCCGCTCTTCTCTCCGAACATCCGGACGCTGCGCCGCGGCGGCCGGATCGTCCTGATCGCGAGCATGGCGGGGCCGGGGGCGGAGATCGACCTGCGTGCCGTCCTGACGAAACGCCTCAGGATCATCGGGTCCACCCTGCGCTCGAGGCCCCGCGAGGAGAAGATTGCCCTGACCCAGGCCTTCGTGCGCGACGTCCTCCCGGCCTTCGTGGACGGGAGCCTCGCGCCCGTCATCGATTGCGCCTACCCGCTCCGAAACGCGGCCGAAGCTCACCGGCGCATGGGCGCCAACGAGAACGTCGGCAAGATCGTCCTCCTCGTGGACTGACGTGCCGCCCGTCCCGGCCCCTCCACGCGCGGTCGTCTTCGACCTCGACGGCACCCTCCTCGATTCCTACGCGGCGATCCACGAGTGCCTCTCCCTCGTCATCGCGGCGTTCGGACGCGCGGCCGTCACGCCCGACGAGACGCGCCGGATGGTGGGCCACGGCCTCGAGGCCCTCGTCTCGCGGGCCGTGGGCGCGGAGAACGTCACGGAGGGGGTGAAGATCTTCCGGGCCCGCTACGAGGAAATCGGGCCGTCGTCCTCCAGCCTTCTCCCGGGCGCCGACGCCGTGACCCGCCGCCTCCGGGAAGCCGGGATCCCGCTCGCGATCGCGTCCAACAAGCCCGCGCGCTTCTCCCGCCAGATCCTCGAAGCGCTCGGGCTGCTCTCGAGGTTCGCGTTCGTCGCGGGCCCGGACGACGGCTTTCCGCCCAAGCCGGCCCCGCACATGGTCTTCATGGCCCTCGCGACGCTGGGCGTCAAGGGCGCGGAGAGCGTGTACGTCGGGGACATGCCGGTGGACGTCGCGACGGCCCGCGCCGCGGGGATGCCCGTTATCGCGATCCCGAGCGGAAGCGCGACGGAGGAGGAATTGCGGGCCGTTTCGCCCGATCTCTTGATAAGGGATCTCAACGAGCTTCCGGTGGTCCTGCTTTAATAGAATCCCGCCATGAACAACTTCGACTCGACCACCGGCTCTGCCGGCCAGGTGCGCTTCTTCAACCCGGGCCCCGTGTGGGTCCGGCCGCAGGTGCTGCAGGCGCTCACCGGCCCCATGCTCTCCCACCGCTCACAGGCGTTCATGGACCTCTACGGGCGCATCCTCGACAAGCTCCCGAAGGTCTTCCGGACCACTCCCGGCCGTGCGCACACCCTCGCGACGTCTGCGACGGGCGTGTGGGAGGCCGCCCTCGTCTCGTGCGTCCAGGGCCCGGTCCTGTCCCTCGGCAACGGCTCGTTTTCCGAGAAATGGGGCGAGATGTCCCAGCGCCTCGGCCTCGAGACCGACGTCCTGAACGTCGAGTGGGGCAAGCCGATCCCGCCGGACGACGTGAAGAAGAAGCTCGCGGGAAAGAAGTACGCCGCCGTCACGGTCGTCCACAGCGAAACGTCGACGGGCGTCCTGAACGACCTCGCCGCGATCGCGAAGGTCGTCCGGGAGAACTCCGACGCGCTCGTCTTCGCCGACTGCGTGACCGCGGTCGCCGGGACGAAGGTCGAGACGGACGCCTGGGGTCTCGACGTCGTTCTCACGGGCTCGCAGAAGGCCTTCGCGCTTCCGCCGGGCCTGGCGCTCTTCGCGATGTCCGAGCGCACGCTGGCTGCCGCGAAGAAGAAGAAGTTCCGCGGCCTCTATCTCGACCTCGTCGACATCGACGCGTACGCCCAGAAGAAGCAGACACCGACGACACCGTGCCTTCCGCTCCTCTACGCGCTCGATCTCCAGCTCGACCACATCCTCGCCGAGGGAATCGAGAACCGCTGGGCCCGCCACGAGGCGATGCGCGCCACGGTCGCCGAGTGGGCCGGAAAGCAAGGATTCAGGATCTTCGCGGAGAAGGGGGCCGCATCCCCGACCGTCACCTCGATGATTCCGCCCGCCGGGGTCAACGCCGAAGAGCTGAACAAGGCTCTCAAGGCGGCCAAGTGGACCACGGGCTCTGGCTACGGGAAGCTCAAGGCCACGAACGTGCGCATCGGCCACATGGGCGACGTCGACGTTCTCTCCGTGAAGAACTACCTGAAGGCCCACGAGGAGGTCGTCGCGGCCCTGCGCGCCAAGGCGCCGGTCCCCGCGTGACGGCCCGCGTCCTCGTCGCCGAACCGCTCTCGGAAACGGGCCTCGCCGTCCTGAAGACGGCGGGGCTCGCCGCCGACGTGAAGACCGACCTCTCGCGCGAGGCCCTCCTCGCGGCGGTCGCCGACTACGACGCGCTCGTCGTCCGCTCGGCGACGCAGGTGGACCGGGAGCTCCTGACGGCGGGGAAGAAGCTCCGCGTCGTCGGCCGCGCGGGCGTCGGCCTCGACAACGTCGACGTGAAGGCGGCCACGGAGCGCGGGGTCCTCGTCGTGAACGCTCCGTCTGGGAACGTCGTCTCCGCCGCGGAGCACGCGATCGCGCTCCTCCTCGCGCTCCTGCGCCGGATCCCCGAGGCACAGGCTTCGCTGAAAGCCGGGGAATGGAAGAGGACGAAGTTCGTCGGGACCGAGCTCCAGGGGAAAACGGTGGGACTCGTCGGCCTCGGCCAGGTGGGGTCGCGGGTCGCGGCGCGCCTGAAGCCGTGGAACCTGACGCTCCTCGCGTTCGACCCGTTCGTGACGCCGGAGCGGGCGGCGGAGCTGGGCGTCAGACCGGTCTCGTTGGAGGAGCTTCTCGCGGGCTCGGACATCGTATCCCTGCACGCGCCCGGCGGCGCCGAGACGAAGCACCTCATCGGAAGGGCGCAGTTCGAGAAGATGAAGAAGGGCGCCCTCCTCGTGAACTGCGCACGTGGGGCGCTGGTGGACGAGGCGGCGCTGGTCGAGGCGCTGGACTCCGGGAAGCTCGGCGGCGCCGCGCTGGACGTCTTCTCGGTCGAGCCCCCGAAGGACTTCACGCTCATGAAGCACCCGAAGGTGCTCTGTACGCCGCACCTCGGCGCCTCGACGGTCGAGGCGCAGGACCGCGTCGCCGTGGAGACCGTCGAGATGCTTTCGGAGGCCCTCAAGGGCTCGCCGTTCGTCGCGGCCGTGAACCTGCCGTTCCCGGCGGGCGGCGACGCGCACGTCGCGCTCCCGTGGATGCGGCTCGCGGAGCTCGCGGGCGCGTTTCTCGGCCAGGCCGTGGAAGCCGCGCCGACGCGCATCACGGTCACGCTCGCCTGCGTTCCGGAGAGCGCGCGCAAAGCCGCGGTCGTCGCCGCGGTGAAAGGCGTCCTTTCGGGGATCGAGGAAGTCAACCTCGTGAACGCCTCCGCCGTCGCGAAGGCGCGCGGAATCGCCCTCGCGGACTCGGTGCGCGAGGACGGTGCGGGCTACGCGAACCTCCTGACCGTCGCGGTCGAAAGCCCGAAGGGGACGCGCAGCGTGTCGGCGACGCTCTTCGGCGACCGGCACGGGCGCATCGTGTCGCTCGACGGCCTCTCGCTCGAATTCAAGCCCGAAGGGACGATGCTCGTTCTCGCGAATCGGGACGTCCCGGGCGTCATCGGGCGCATCGGCACGTTCCTCGGCCAGAGAGGGGTGAACATCGTCGACTTCGCGCTCGCGCGGGGGAGCGACGGCCGGGCGGCCGCGGTCGTGCGGGTGGACCCGCCGGCAGGCGGCATCGGGCCCGATCTCGTGAGAGCGCTGTCGGGGCTCGAGGGAGTCGAGTCGGCCCGCCTCGTGACGTTCGGGTGATCTCGTGAGCGCGCCGCGCGTGAGGGCGAAGACAGGCGTCGGCGTCGTTTTCGGCGGGCCGTCGCGCGAGCACGGCGTGTCGTTTCTCTCGGCCCGGTGTCTCCTCGAGAACCTCCCGCAGGAGAAATACGACGCGGTCCCCGTGTTCGTGGGGAAGGACGGCATCTGGCACTCTCCGCAGGACTCGAAGGCCGAGATGGAGCGCCAGCTCGCCCGGCCGGCGAAGGACCTCCTTCTCGACGGCGTGAGGCCGGGCAGCCGGCCGGCCGAGACGCCGGAGGTCGTCGGCTCGTTCTTCTCCGCATGGCACGAGGCCGGCGCCGACGTCCTCTTCCCGATCGTGCACGGCACCTTCGGCGAGGATGGCGTCGTGCAGGGTCTTTTCGAGTCCCTCGGCATCCCCTACGTGGGGTTCGGCGTCATGGCTTCCGCGGTCGGGATGGACAAGATCCTCATGAAGGCGGCGTTCGCGGCCGCGGGGCTCCCGCAGGCGAGGTACGTCGGATTCTCACGGGCGGAATGGATGTCGCCCGCCTCGCGGGCGGTCCTTCTCGCGCGAATCGGCGACCTCGGCGCCCCGGTCTTCGTGAAGCCCTCGTGCGCGGGTTCCTCCGTGGGCATCACGAAGGTGAAAGAGCAGGCGCAGCTCGCCGAGGCGGTCGAGGCGGCCCTCCGCGTGGACTCCCGGGTCCTCGCCGAGCAGGCGGCCGACGCGCGGGAAATCGAGTGCTCGGTCCTTCAGGGCGAGAACGGCGGTCCGACGGAGGCCTCGCTCCCGGGCGAGATCGTGCCCGGCCACGAGTTCTACGACTACGAAGACAAGTACATCGACACCGGCTCGAGATCCATCATCCCGGCCGACCTGCCGGAGAGCGTTCGCGAGGAGGTGCGGAGGCTCGCGGTGCGCGCGTTCGACGTCCTCGGAGGCGAGGGCTTCGCGCGCGTGGATTTTTTCCTCGAGCGGAGAACAAGCAGGGTTCTCGTCAACGAGATCAACTCGCTCCCCGGATTCACGCCGATCTCGATGTTTCCGAAGATGTGGGAGGCGACGGGCCTCCCGCTCGCGCCGCTCCTCGACCGTCTCGTGACGAGCGCCTTCCGGCGTCCCCTTCGCGGGCGGTGACTCAGCGCGCCACGACGAGGATCCCGGCGAGGCCGATCTCGCCGAGAGAGTCACGCGCGGCCTCCGCCTCGGCGCGTGAGGCGTACGGGCCGAACTTCACGCGCCTGAGGCCCTGGAAATCCTCGACCCAGGGCGACGGGTAGCGCGCCGCAAGGCGGTCGCGGAGCCGGGTGGCGTTCTCCTGCGAGGCAAACGCGCCCGCCTGCACGGCCCACGCGCCGGGCTCGGGCGCCGGGCCCGGC
>JBAUSZ010000114.1:0-11948 GCA_049581965.1 Thermoanaerobaculia bacterium
GCGTTCAGGACGTGCTCGGAGGAGAGCGGCTTCTCGAGGAAGTCGTCCGCCCCGGCGCGCACGGCCTCCATCGCCGTCTTGACGTCGCCGTGGCCCGAGATCATGACGACCGGCGTCGCGAGGCCGCGCGCCCGCAGCTTCGCGAGCGTGTCGAGGCCGTCCTGACCCGGCATCTTGATGTCGAGCAGGATCGCGTCGTGATCCGGCGCCTCGGAGACGGCGTTGAGCCCCGACGCGACGGCCGTGACCTCGTAGCCTTCCTCCGTCAGGAGCGTACGGAGTGACTCGCGAATGTCGGCTTCGTCGTCACAGACGAGGATGCGGCGCGCCATCGGGCGATCCTAGCAGTCCTCCGCGAGGGCGCTGCGCGCCTCGGCGAGGGCGCGGGACGTCTCCTCGGCGCCCCGAAGGAGACCCTCGGAGGAACGAAGAAAGAGAGATTCCTCGAGTGAAGAAATGGCCGATCGCAGGCGCGCTTCTCTCGCTGCGGGCTCCGCTTCGGCCAGCTTGCCCAGCGCAAGCCCCAGAGCATGCAGCGTCACTCCCCTGGCGATCGGCCGGGTCGCGTCGCGCACCGTCAGCGCCCGCTCGTAGCACGCGAGCGCCTCCAGAAGGTCTTCCCGCGAGCGCGCGAGGTTCTGGAGGGCGTTGCCCCTGTTGTGGTCGAGCCTCGCCCTCGCCTCCGGGTCCCGGCTCCCATACCCGGCGCTGGAAGATTCTTCGAAGAGCAAGAGGGATGAGGAGAGGCTCTCGGCGGGACCGCGCGAGCCAAAGAAGACGGCGAGGTTGTGCAGGAGCGTCGCCTTTTCCTCCTTCGAGGAAAAAACAAGCGTTTCGCGGATGTCGAGAACGTCGGTCGCGAGCGCACGGGACTTCTCCGCGGCCTCGTCTCCCCCCTCGTCGCGCAGGTGCTCCTGCAGGACGATCCAGTCTCTCAGTGCGCCGCGCACGTCCCCCGCGAAGAACGCGCGGAAGCGCTCCACCAGCGCGGGCGCCTCGGGCAGCGTCACGCATTCATGGTACGCGCCCGGGCCGGATGATTCAGCTGCGCTATGGAGCCCGCCGGGGCCGGGGGCGAAGCTGATCCCGGGAAGCGACCACGAATGAAGACTGCCCGGGACATCATGACCCATCCGGTCCTCGCCGTGCGGGACGACTGGACCGTGCGCGAGCTCGCGTCTTTCTTCGTGGAGAAGTCGATCTCCGGCGCTCCCGTCCTCGACCGCCGGCGACGCCTCACGGGGGTCGTGAGCCTGAGCGACATCGTGGACCAGGTCACCCGCGAACGTGAGCCGTCTGAAAGGCCGCGGCGATGGAGAGGACCCTACAACCCGGAGGACCTCCGCGGCCTCTCGATCGAGGATGGCGACCGGCTCGTGCGCGACATCATGACGCCCACGTTCTTCACCGTCCCGGACGACACACCGCTGTCCGAGATCGCCCGGACGATGGTCGCGGGACGCATCCACCGGCTTCTCGTCACCCGCAAGGGCCACATCATCGGCATCGTGACGACGCTCGACCTCCTCGAGCAGCTCGCTCCGAAGTCGCCGGCGCGCCGCACGAAGCCGGCCGTCACGACGAGGCGCCTCGCGCGGCTCGCGCACTTGCCCCGCGCGCCGAAGTCACGGCGCCGGGCCTGACGGGCGAGCCGCCCGCGGCCTAGGCGACGAGGACTGCCGCCCCGCGGATCGCATCCGTCTTCAGCGCGATCAGCGCGTCGCCCGCCTTCTCGAGCGGGAAGACCTCGACGTGCGTCTTCACGGGGAGGCGCGCGGCCTCGGCGAGGAACTCGTGCCCGTCCTGGCGCGTCGCGTTCGCGACGCTTCGCACGACGCGTTCGTGCCAGAGGAGGTCGTACGGCAGAGGCGGCGTGTCGCTCATCGAGATCCCGCCCAGGACGAGGACGCCGCCGGGGTCGAGCGCGGCGAGGCCGCCGGGAACTAGCTCTCCCGCGGGGGCGAAGACGATCGCGGCGTCGAGGGCGACGGGCGGCCGGCCGGTCGCGTCCCCGACCCACGCCGCTCCGAGCTCCGCAGCGAGCGCCTGATGCCGGTCGCGGTCCCGGGTCATGACGTACACCTCGGCACCGCGGCCCCGCGCAACCTGGATCGCAACGTGGCCCGCCGCGCCGAAGCCGTAGATCCCGAGACGCGCACCGGCGAACCCGCCCCTCTCCCCGAGGCCCGTGAGGCGCAGCGCGCGATACCCGATGATCCCCGCACAGAGAAGCGGCGCCGCGGCGAGGTCGGAAAAGCCCTCCGGAAGCGCGTAGACGAAGTCCGCGCGCGCGATCGCGAAGTCGGCAAAGCCGCCGTCCACGGTCCAGCCCGTGAAGTCGGGCGCGAGGCACAGGTTCTCGCGGCCGGAGAGACAGAACCGGCACGCGCCGCACGTCCCGTGGAGCCAGGCGACGCCGACGCGCCGGCCCGCGAGCGCCTCGGCGCCCTCCCCGGCCCGCGTCACCGTCCCGACGATCTGGTGGCCCGGCACGACAGGCATCTTGCGGAGCGGGAGGTCGCCCTCGACGACGTGCAGATCCGTCCGGCAGACCCCGCAGCACGAAATGCGCAGGAGCACTTCGCCCGGACCCGGCACGGGATCGGGCACCTCCTCGAGGGCCAGCGGATGCGTCGTGGCCGGGGCCTGACGGTGAAGACGCAGGGCACGCATGACTCCAGCCTAGCTCCCGGCCTCCGCTTCCGCCACGCCTGGTAATAAGATCGGATCACAGCCCCGGAGAAGGAGCCTCACATGACGGCGGAATCCTCGACGAAGCCCGGCCTGGACCTCTCGCAGTCCCAGCAGGCAGCCATCGAAAAGCTCGCCAAGGACGAGAACGTCATTCACCCGCCCATCTGGATGGCCCGCGACGCCGTGATCCGCAACGACGTCGTCGAGCGCGAGCACGCCTTCCTCTCCCCGGACGACTTCTGGGCCGAGAAGGCGACCGGCATCGAGTGGATGGAGCCGTGGAAGGAGGTCTGTCGCTTCCAGCCGCCGAACCACCAGTGGTTCATGGGCGGCAAGCTGAACGCGACCGTCTCGTGCATCGACCGCCACGTCTACGGCGAGAAGCGCAACAAAGCCGCCCTCATCTGGGTCGGCGAGGACGGCGAGGAGCACGCGTACACCTACAGCCGCCTCTACCGCGAGGTGAACCGCTTCGCGAATGCCTTGAAGCGCCTCGGAGTGAAGAAGGGCGACCGCGTCATCATCTACATGCCGCTCACGCCCGAGGGGATCATCACGATGCTCGCGTGCGCGCGTATCGGCGCGATCCACTCGGTCGTCTTCGCCGGAATGGGCACGCAGGCCCTCAAGTCGCGCATCGAGGACTGCCGCGCGAAGGTCGTCGTCTGCTCGGACTTCACGTTCCGCCGCGGCAAGAAGATCCCGCTCATGGCGACGATCGACGAGGCCGTGCGCGACCTCTCCTTCGTCGAGAAGGTCGTGATCCACCGCCGCGGATCCCGCCCGGGCGACGAGCCCGTCACGTTCGAGAGCGAGCGCGAGTGCGACTTCTACGATATCCAGCACGCCCGCGAGATCCACTGCCCGCCCGAGCCGATGGACGCGGAGGACCCGCTCTTCATCCTCTACACCTCGGGGACGACCGGGAAGCCCAAGGGCGTCGTCCACACGACGGGCGGCTACATGGTGGGCGTGACGTACCTCGCGCGTGCCTACTATCAGATCGGCGACCGCGACATCTACTGGTCGACGTCCGACATCGGGTGGATCGTCGGCCACTCGTTCATCGTCTACGGGCCGCTCTCGGTCGGCGCGACCGTCTTCACGCGGGAGGGCGTTCCGGACTACCCGTCGCCCGACGTCACGTGGGAGCTCTGCGAGCGCTTCGGCGTGAACCTCCTCTTCACGGCGCCGACCGCGATGCGCATGTTCATGAGCCACGGCGCCGAGGCGCCCGCGCGTTACGACCTCTCGCGCCTGCGCCTCATCGCCTGCGCCGGAGAGCCCCTGAACCCCGAGGCGCACCTCTGGGCGCAGAAGCACCTCGTCGGACAGTCGGGCGGCATGGTCGTCGACAACTTCTGGCAGACGGAAATCGCGGCGCCAGTCCTCGGGACGCTCCCGACTTTCGAGGCGCGGCCCGGAAAGGTCGGCAAGCCCCTTCCGGGCGTCGCCGCCGACATCGTCGACAAGGACGGCAAGTCGCTGCCGGACGGCCAGGGCGGCCTCCTCGTCCTGCGCCGGCCGGTGCCCTACATGCTCCGGACGGTCTGGGGCGACGCGGCGCGATACGAGAAGTACTGGGAAACGATTCCCGGCTGCTACACGTGCGGCGACATCGCGGTCCGCGACCACGACGGCTACTTCGCGGTCCTCGGAAGGTCGGACGACGTCATGAACGTCGCGGGCCACCGGATCGGCACCGCAGACGTCGAGGGCTCGCTCCTGCGCCATCCGGCCGTCGCCGAGAGCGCCGTCGTCGGTCTTCCCGACCCGCTCAAGGGCGAGCGGATCAAGGCCTTCGTCGTCCTCAAGGCCGGCGCGCAGACGGGCGCGGGCCTCATCGGGAGCCTCAAGGATCACGTCCGGCAGGACCTCGGCCCCATCGCGGTGCCCCACGACATCGACCTCGTCGCCTCGCTCCCGAAGACGCGCTCCGGAAAGATCGTCAGGCGCTACCTCAAGGCCAAGGAGATGGGCGAGGACCCGGGCGACCTCTCGACGCTGGCGGACTGAGCCCCGGCGGGATCGACGACCACACGCCTCTCGTGCGGGGAGGCGAGGCGCGGAAGCTGGCGGAAGCGTGTGGGGGTCGAACCCACCCGCCGCCCCTTCCGGAGCGAGCACGCTGGTTTTGAAGACCAGGAGGGCCACCGGGCCCCTTGCGCTTCCGCGGCGGATTCTAAACGGTCGGGCCGTCTCCCCATCGCGCTCGTAGAATCACTCTCGCGTGCGGCCCTCGGTTCTCCCCCTGACTCGAAAAAAACCAGGGACCCTCTTTGAAGGCGCCCGTGCGACGGCGCTGCTCGCGCTGAGCTGCGTCGTCCTCGGGGAACCGTTGAACGCCGCCGACGTCGGCGTCTTCGCGGCCGCGAGCCTCACGAACGCACTCCGCGAGATCGCGCCTCCGTGGGAGAAGGCGACCGGGCACCGCGTCGTCTTCAATTTCGGGGGCTCGAACACCCTCGTGCGTCAGATCCGCGCGGGCGCTCCCGCGGACCTCTTCCTCTCGGCGGACGAGGCGCAGATGGACACGCTCGAGAAGGACGGCCTCGTCGTCCCCGGCACGCGCCGGAGCGTCCTGTCGAACACGCTCGCCGTCGTCGTGCGCGCGGACGCCCCGTTTCGCTTCACGTCGGCGCACGACCTTGCCGTCCCCGACGTGACGCGCCTCGCCCTCGCCGACCCGCGGGCCGTCCCCGCCGGCGTCTACGCGAAGGCGTGGCTCGAGAAGGCCGGTGTCTGGGCGTCGATCGCGCCGAAGGTCCTTCCCGCCGAGAACGTGCGAGCGGCCCTCGCGGCCGTCGAGTCCGGGAACGCAGACGCGGGTGTCGTCTACGCGACGGACGCCCGCGCGTCGAGGGTCGTCCGCGTCGCCTTCACGGCGCCGCCCGGCGAGGCGCCGGCGATCTCATATCCTCTCGCGCTCCTGAGGGACGCGCCGTCTCCCGCCGCGGCGCGCGCGTTCCTCGAGCACCTCGCGGGCCCGGAGGCGGCCACCGCGTTTCGGCGGGCCGGGTTCGTCGTCCGGAACTGATCGCTAGGCCGGGGCCGGCAGGTCCCTCTCCTTCCAGAGCACGTAGACGGCCGGGTAGACGAGGAGCTCCAGCGCGAAGGATGTCACGAGGCCGCCGACCATCGGCGCCGCGATGCGCTTCATCATGTCCGCGCCGGCGCCCGTCGACCACATGATCGGGATCAGGCCGAAGAACGCCGCGCAGACGGTCATCGCCTTCGGGCGGACCCTCTTGACCGCTCCGTGAATGATGGCCTCGACGAGCTCGGTGCGATTCCGGAGCAGCCCCTTCGCCTTCGCCTCGGCGTGCGCGAGGTCGAGGAAGAGGAGCATGAAGATCCCCGTCTCGGCGTCGAGCCCCATGAGGGCGATCATCCCGACCCAGACCGCGATCGACATGTTGTAGCCGAGGAGGTAGAGGAACCACACGGCACCGATGATCGAGAACGGCACGGCGAGGAGGACGATCATCGTCTTGACCGCGGACTTCGTGTTCGCGTACATGAGGAGCCAGATGAGAACGAGCGTGACGGGGACGACGACCTTGAGGCGCTCCTCGACGCGCAGCATGTTCTCGTACTGGCCGCTCCAGAGCAGCGTGTACCCGGGCGGCAACGTGACGTGGTCGGCGACGGCCTTCTTCGCCTTTTCGACGTACCGGCCGACGTCCTCCTTCGACGTGTCGAAGTCCACGTACACATAGCCGGAGAGGAGGCCGTTTTCGTTGCGGATCATCGCGGGCCCGCGCACCTGGCGGATCGAGGCGAGCTGGCCGATCGGCACCTGCGCTCCGGACATGGTCGGGACGAGGACGCGGGAGAGGCGGTCGAGGTCCTCGCGGAGCTCGCGCGAGTAGCGCACGTTGACCGAGTAGCGCTCCTGGCCTTTGATGATCGTCGTGACCGTCTCGCCCCCGAGCGCGGTCATGATGACGGCGTTCGCGTCGTCCACGGTGAGGCCGTACCGGGCGAGCGCGTCGCGGTCGAGGTCAAAGTCGACGAAGTAGCCTCCGGCCACGCGCTCGGCGAAGGCGGACCGCGTCCCCGGCACGTCCTTCACGGCCGCCTCGACCTCCGCGCCGATCCGCTCGATCTCCCCGAGGCTCGAGCCGAAGACCTTGATGCCGACGGGCGTCCGGATGCCTGTCGAGAGCATGTCGAGACGCGCCTTGATCGGCATTGTCCACGCGTTCGTGGTTCCGGGGATCTTCAGCGCCCGGTCCATCCCGTCCACGAGCTCGTCGTGGGAGATGTGATCGCTCCACACGTGGCGGAACATGCCGGCCAACCAGTCCGGCGCCCACGACGAATACCAGCGCTCTTTCGCCCGCCACTCGGACTCCGGCTTGAGGATCACGGTCGTCTCCATCATCGAGAACGGCGCGGGGTCCGTGGACGTGTCCGCCCGGCCCGCCTTGCCGAAGACTCGCTCGACCTCGGGAAACGACTTCAGGATGCGGTCCTGCGTCTGGAGAAGGCGTTCCGCCTCCGTCACGGAGATGCCCGGCAGCGTCGTCGGCATGTACAGGATCGAGCCCTCGTCGAGAGGCGGCATGAACTCGGACCCGAGCTTCAGGAAAACGGGAACCGTCGAGAGCATCGCGAGGAGGGCGATCGCGATCGTCGTTCTCGGGCGCCGGAGCACGGCCCGACAGGGTCTCTCGTACAGGCGGTGCAGGACGACGCTGATCGGATGCTTCTCCTCGGCGTAATACCTCCCGACGGCGACCTGGTTCACGATCCACGCGAGCCACTTCGGACGGAAGGAGAAGAAATCCATCCGCGCGAACATCATCCGGATCGCCGGATCGAGCGTGATGGCCAGGAAGGCGGCGATCGCCATCGCGAGGTTCTTCGAGTACGCGAGGGGCTTGAAGAGCCGCCCTTCCTGGTCCACGAGCGTGAAGACCGGGAGGAACGCGACGGCGATCACGAGGAGCGAGAAGAAGACCGAAGGACCGACCTCCATGAGGGCCGCGAGCCGAACCGCGTGGAAATCGCCCGGCCGTCCTCCGTCGTTCCACTCCTGCAGCTTCTTGTAGGCGTTCTCGACCTCCACGATCGCGCCGTCCACGAGGATCCCGATCGAGATCGCGATCCCCCCGAGCGACATGATGTTGATGCTCAGGCCCATCGCGTTGAACGGGATGAACGCGAGGACGACGGAGATCGGGATCGTCACGATGGGGACGATCGCGCTCGGCACGTGCCACAGGAACAAGAGGATGACGAGCGAGACGACGACGATCTCCTCGATCAGCTTGGATCGGAGCGTGTCGACGGAACGCTTGATCAGGTCCGACCGGTCGTACGTCGTGACGATCCTCAGCCCTGCCGGGAGGGAGGGCTCGATCTCCTTCAATCTCGCCTTGACGCGCCCGATCACGTCGAGGGCGTTCTCCCCGCTGCGCATCACGACGATGCCGCCCACGGCGTCGCCCTTGCCGTCCAGATCGGAGATGCCCCTCCGGATTTCGGGGCCGAGCGACACGCGCCCGATGTCGCCGACGGTCAGCGGCGTGCCCTTCTCGTTCGTCTTCACGACGATCTTCCCGATGTCCTCGATCGACTTGAGGTATCCGCGGCCGCGGACCATGTACTCACGGCCCGAGAACTCGATGAGCCGCCCGCCGATCTCGTTGTTGCTCCTGCGGATCGCCTCGACGACGGACTCGAGCGGGAGGCCGTACGCCGAGAGCGTGTTCGGATCCAGCGTGACCTGGTACTGCTTCTGGGAGCCGCCCACGCTGGCGACCTCCGCGACGCCCGGCACGGACTGCAGGGCGTACCTCAGGAACCAGTCCTGATAGGAGCGGATCTCGTCCGTCGCGTTCTTTCCGCTCGTGTCCACGAGCGCGTACTGGTAGATCCAGCCGACGCTCGTGGCGTCCGGCCCGAGCTCGGTCGTCACGCCGGCCGGGAGGCGGGACTCGATCTTCGAGAGGTACTCGAGGACGCGCGATCGCGCCCAGTAGATGTCGGTCGCGTCCTCGAAGATGACGTAGACGTACGAGAACCCGAAGTCCGAGAAGCCCCGGATCGTCTTGACCTTCGGCGCGCCGAGGAGCGCCGTCACGATCGGATACGTGACCTGATCCTCGAGAATGTCGGGGCTGCGGTCCCAGCGCGAGTAGACGATCACTTGCGTGTCCGAGAGGTCCGGGATCGCGTCGAGCGGCGTCCTCCGGATGACACCGACGGCGAGAACGATGACGATCGCGTAGAGCGCGACGACGAGATACTTGTTCTCGGCCGAGAACCGGATGATCCGGCGGATCATTTCGAGGTCCCCATCGCCGCGAGAGCGGCTTTCAGGCGAGACTCGGAGTCGACGAGGAAGTTCGCGCCCCTCACGACGACCTCGCTCTCCTTCAGGCCGCCCCGTAGCTCGACGACGCCGTCGCCGTGATCGCCCACCGCCACCTCGCGAGGCACGAGTCGGCCTTCGCCCTCGTCCACGAAGACGATGTTCCGCGTGCCGCTCTCGAGAACTGCGTCGTCCGGCACCTGGAGCACGGTGCGCGGCCGCCCGTGGAGGACGACGTCCGCGAACATCTCCGGCTTCAGCTCGCCGTTCGGGTTGTCGAGCTCGACGCGCACCTTCACGGTCCGCGTCTTCTCGTCGACCGCCGGGTAGACGTACGTCACCGTCCCGTTCCAGACGCGCCCGGGCCAGTACGAGAGCGTCACCGTGGCGCGCTGCCCGACGGCGACGCGCGGCAGTTCGTACTCGTAGACGTCCGCGAGAACCCAGACGTGCGTGAGGTCGAGGATATCGAACAGCGTGTCGGACGACGTCACTTTCATGCCGTGGTACGCCGTCCGGGCCGTCACGTAGCCCGAGATCGGGGCGTAGACCGGCAGGTCGCGAATCGGCTTGCCGGCTTTCTCGATCCGCTCGATGTCGGCGGGCGTGATTTCCCAGAGGAGGAGGCGCTCGCGCGCCGCCGACAGCAGCTCTCGGGCGCCCTGCACGGCCGAGGAGACTCCCGACGTCTCGAGCGATTTCGACGCCTCGAGCGCGAGAAGGTACTCCTGCTCGGTCGCGTAGAGCTCGGGGCTGTAGAGGTGCGCGAGCGCCTCGCCCTTGTGGACGAACTTCCCGGTGAAGTCCGCGGTCACGTGCTCGACGAACGCGTCGTAACGCGTGTGGACGTGGTGGATGCGTCGCTCGTCCGCGGCGACGCGCCCCGTCGTCCGGATCGACGTCTCGAACGGGCCGCGCCGCACGGCGACGGTCTTGAGTCCGAGAAGCTGCCTCTTCGCCGCGTCGATCGTCACGCCTGCGAGGCCGGCCACGCCGTCCGCAGCCGGGGCCGTCGCGCCGGCAGGAGCGGCGTGCGCCTGCTCCTCGATCGGGACGAGCTTCATCCCGCAGATCGGGCAGTCGCCGGGAGCGTCCCGGACGATCTGGGGATGCATGGGGCACTGCCACCTCGCGGCCTTCGGGGCGGGCGCGGCGCCGGAAGCGCGAGTGGAGGGCACGGATGGCTTGCTTCCGCAGGCGGTCGCGAGGCTAAACAGCAAGGCGACGGCGGCCAAGGCCGAAAGGGAGTGAAGATTTCTTCGAAGGTGATGGACGTCGCGGCTCGCGTCCAACCGGCTCGTCGTGCGGGAAAGGGCGTCGGCGTGGGGTGGGACCCTTCTAAGAGAATTCATCTTCTTCTCCCTACATTCCGCCCTTGCTCGACGCGCGCGCGTCCACGGCTGACGCCACCGCCGCCGTCCGCTCGAGTGAAAACTCGCGGAGGTCCGCGTCGGCGCGCAAGAGGTCCGCAAGGCGCGCGATGGCGGCGCGGCGGTCGCTGAAGTTGGTGCTCAGGGCTTCGAGAACGGTCACGAAGGGGACCGACCCGGTCCGGTAGCTCGCGAGCGCGGCCTCCACGGCAAGGCGGTCCTGGATGAGGAGAGCGCCGGCGTCGAGGCGGGACTCCTCTTCGAGCTGGCGGATCCTGATCAGTCTCTCCTCCGTTCGCGCCCGCGCCCGGCGCCTGAGGGACACTTCCGTCGCGGACGCCGACTCGAGCTGGCTCTCGGCTTCGGCGATCAAGGGTCGCTGCTTTTTCGCGGCCCAGAGCGGGACGGAGATCCCCACGCCCGCGGACCACATGAGGGGCAGTCCGCCACGATTCGCATAACCGACGGATGCCACGAAGTCGGGCCGGAGGTTGCGCCGGGCAAGCTCGCCAGCGAACTGCGCTCGCTCCTTCGCGAGTGCGGCCTCCTTCACCTCCGGCGTGTCCTCCTCCGCTCGGCTCAGGACCTCCCCGGCAGCGGGAACGGCGACCTCGCCGGGGACGAGCCGGCGCCCCGTCGGGACCGGCGCGTCCGTCGGCCGGAACAGGAGCTGCCGGATCTCGACGAGCGACGACCGCTCCGCGGCCTCGTCCCTCCGTCGCTGCTGCAGGAGCCGGGTTCGCTCGCTCTGGGCCCTCAGGACGTCCTGCTGCGTCCCGAGTCCGGCCGAGTACCGGGCGCGGACGACCTCCTCGATCTGACTCCACGTCTCGACCTGTTCGCCCACGAGTCGGAGGTTCTCCCGGGCCTCGAGAAGCGCCGCGTAAGTGCGCCTCACGGCGGCCTCGAGGCCGAGCGCGACGCGCTCGGGCACGGTCGCCGCGCGGTCGGCGTCCGCCTTCGCGACACGCTGCTGGAGCCCGAGCTTCCCCGGGAATGGGATCGCCTGCTGCGCGCCGAGCTCGAGACGCGACATCGGCTGTGCCCCGAGCGACGGCGACGCACCGTCATTCACGTACGCGAGCGAGAGCATCGGATCCGGCAGCGTTCCGGCGGCCGCGACGCGCGCGCGCGCGGCCGACGTCTCCTGCCTCGCCGCCGCCAGCTCCGGGTTGTTGGCGAGCGCCTCGGCGACGAGCGCGTCGGCCTCCGCCGACGCGAAGATCACGACGTGGGCCGGGGGGTTTTCTTCGAAGGAGGCAACCGCGGCCTCCGCTCGAATCGCGCCGGCGCACGCGGCGACCAGCAGGATCGCGGGACAAGGTGCACATACGGCCGAAAGCCACCACGTCGCGAACGCGGCGCCCGTGGCTCGGGAACCTCTAAGAAATTCTTCTCTCTTCTCTTCTCTTCCGAACATCTGGCACTCCTCGCGCGAAACGCCTCACGGAGCCGCGATGGACGCGGCGGGAGAAACGCTCGACGAGGGATCAGACGAGGAGGACGGAGTAGAGGAGATGCAGCGGGGCCGACCGCGCGCGCGGCGCGACCCTGACCGCGGG
>JBAUSZ010000115.1:0-5237 GCA_049581965.1 Thermoanaerobaculia bacterium
GACTCGGGGCCCGCGAGCGCCTCGCGGACTGGGAGTGGCGCCGCGCCGGCGGCCGAGGCTGACGGCCCCGAACATCGCGCGGCTGCCGGACGTCAACGGGAGGGGATTGCCGGGGGGCGCGGGACGAAGACGAGGGCCTCGGAGGCGTGGCGAAGCATCGCCGGCCCGCCGCCGATCCGCCCGGCGACGACGTATCGCGCAGAAACCTCCGCGAAGAACCGGTCGAGGAGACCTTTCCCGTAGTCCGCCTCGCCGAACTCCGGAAAACGCCGGTTCGTGACGAGAATCGCAGCGGGAGGGTTGGCTTTCAGGCGCCGGATCATCTCGTCCTCGGCCGCGGCATCCTGCACGCCGGGCAAAAACAGCTCGTCGACGAAGGGGTTCCGCCGATTCGTCACGAAGAGCAGCGTGCCCGGCTCCGGAAAGATGCCGACCGCGCCTCCGGGCGGCACGATCCTCTCGATCGTCGCGGCAGCCTCCGAGAGGAAGCGGGACTCCTCGGGCAGGAAGAAAGCCGAGAGGCCCGGCAGCCGCGTGAAGACCATCGGCGCGCGGCCGATGCCCTGGACGCGCTGCGCGGCCTGCGCGGCACAGAGGCCGAGGACCGCCGCGAGGAACGCCCGCCGCGCCACGACTCGGCGCGAGACCCAGGCGAGGGCGAGCGCGAGCGCGAGCGGGGCGGAAAAGGCGCCGTAGACCGGATTCCTGAGGAAGAACGGCTGCCGGAGAACCGCGGGGAGCACCGCGGACGCGACCGCGGCGCCCTCGCACGCGGAGCGGTCGCTGCGCCAGAGGCGCACGAGGCCGGACACGAGCGCGGCCACGGCGACGCCGAGCGCGACGAGGAGGAGCGCGTGGAGCGCCTCGTTCCGAGGCCACGCGAGGCCGCTCCCCGCCGCAAGCACGAAGAGGAGCGGGGCCATCGCGCGGCTCCGGGCGACGCGGGTACGCAGGAGGAGAAAGAGCGCGCCGAGGAAGACGGCCGAGGGGAAGACGACCTCGAGGAAACCGCCGCGGAGGAAGTCCGCGCGGCTGAGGCCGCCGAAAAGCACGCTGCGTTCGTAGACCCGCCGCCAGGACTCGGGCAGGTCGAGGGCGATCAGGAAGCCCTGCCGCCTCACGACGGCGACGCCGAAGCGGGCAACCGGCAGTCCGTACGCGAGGCCCGCGACGCTGCCGGCGAGCGCGACGGCACCGGCGACCTCCCGGCGCGGCCGCCGGGCGAGGAGTCCGAACAGAAGCGCGCCGAGCGCTCCCGGCACGACCTCGAGCTTGCAGGCGGAGGCGAGACCCGCGAGA
Organism: Thermoanaerobaculia bacterium; assembly: GCA_049581965.1. Classification (GTDB taxonomy): domain Bacteria; phylum Acidobacteriota; class Thermoanaerobaculia; order UBA5066; family UBA5066; genus Fen-183. Next base: position 1,300 of record JBAUSZ010000115.1, read on the forward strand.
AGGCCGGCGACGGCCGACGCACGGGGACCTTCGCTCGAGAGAGAGCGCGCGGCCCCCGCCCACACGAGGACCATGCCGAGGAGCGCCGCAGCGCTGTACGGAAACGGCCACGAACCGCCGACTCCGAAGGCACAGGCCGCGACGGCGAAGGCCGTGACCGCGGCGGTCGACGCATGGTCGGCAGCGTGACGCCCCGCGAGCCGGCGGAGCATCTCGACGCCGAGCAGACCGACGGCCGTCCGCCAGGCGACGAGGACGTCGACGCTCTTGCCGAACAGGCGCAGCAGGCTCGCGTCGAGGAGCGGCGCGAGCGGCCCGTAGGAATAGCCGACGTCCCGATAGAGCGTCTCGCCGGCCGCCAGCCGCCATGCCGTGTGCATTTCGCGGCCCGAGTCCTCGAACGGGAGCACCCAGCGTCGGAACGTCACGGCCCAGAGAAAGACGAAGACCGCGTGCGGCAGCAGGGCCCAGAGCACGGCCCCGCGCCTTGCGGGTTGGGGTGGACCCGGTCTGCCGTCGTCCTCGCGCTTCATCGAGGCCGGCAGCCTAGCGCAGACGCGCCGCTCGTCGGCCGGCGGCCGGGAGGCGCGGCCTCACGGCCGCGCCTCCGAGAACGTTCAGGGCTGCAGCTCGGACGTGACGGTGGCGCCGCCCATCTGCGGCACGACCGAGCTCGTCCGGACGACCCGGCGCGAGTCCTGCGCGATCCAGAGCGTCGTCGAGCCGGCTTCGCCTTCTGCCGACGTGACCTCGGCCTTCCACGTCTTGAATGTGCCGGCCGCAGCCTTGATTTCCTCGGCTCCGAGGACCCGGACCTGCTTGAGTGACGGCTTGGCTTTCTGGACGTCGAAGTTGCGGTACGTCGCCGTGTAGCCCTCGGCGAGAGGAAGCTGCGCGATCGCGTCCCACGCACCGGCGCCGTCCGCGAAGATCGGGCCGCCGAGGTCGGCCGCGATCGGCTTGGCCTCGCCCCCCGTCGCCATCGTGCCCGTCGCCTTGCCGTCCTTGAACGCGAGGTCGATCGTCATGGGCCCCCGCTTGATCTGGCGTTTCGTGACGACGAGCGAGCCCTTCTCGAGTGTCGTCGTGTCGGTCGACTCTCCCATCGGGAGCTTCGCCGTGTCCGTGACGACCCACGCGCCGGCGTCCTCCTTGATCGTGCGGGTGACGCCGATCGGCATGGACTGGCCCTGCGCGGAGATCGTGCCCTGGTAGGCGAGGCTCGCAGGTTTGAGGTCCGTGGCAGGCTTCGGCCCGACGACCGCCGCGGCGTCCACCTTCTTCGCGAGAACGACCGTTTTCGGGTCGACCGTGATCTCCTTGAGCCGCGCGACGACCTCGGGCGTACCGCCTTCCTGGAACCGCCCGCCCAGGTGCCTGGCGAAGAAGGTCTCCGCGGCCGCGAAGAGCGCCATGTTGTTCACGGGGCGCGCGAAGCCGTGGCCCTCGTCAGGCGCGAGGACGTACTCGACGGGGAAGCCCCGGTCGCGCAGCGCGATCACGATCTGCTCGGACTCGGCCTTCTTGACGCGCGGGTCGTTCGCGCCCTGCGCGACGAGGAGCGGCGTCCTGATCTTCGCAGCGGAGTTGAGGGGCGACTGGCGCTCGAGCCGTTTCTTGCCCTCCGCCGTCGTCGGGTTTCCCAGGCGCTCGTTGAAGATGGCGCGGATGGACTCCCAGTAGGGCGGAATCGTCTCGAGGAGCGTGAGGAGGTTCGACGGGCCGACGATCGAGACCGCCGCGGCGTAGACGTCGGGCGTGAAGGCGACGCCCGCGAGCGTCGCATACCCGCCGTACGAGCCGCCCATGATGCCGACGCGCTTCGGGTCCGCGATGCCCTGGGCGACGATGTGCTTGACGCCCCAGGTGATGTCGTCCTGCATCCGGTCGCCCCACTGGTTGTTGCCCGCGTTCAGGAACTTCTTCCCGTAGCCGGTGGAGGCACGGAAGTTGGGCTGGAGAACGGCGTAGCCCCGGTTGGCGAGGAACTGGGCATAGTTGTTGAACCCCCAGTTGTCGCGCGCCCAGGGGCCACCGTGCGGGAAAACGACGAGTGGGAGATTTTTCGCGGGGACGCCGCGCGGCAGCGTGAGGAACGCGGGGATTTCGAGGCCGTCGGAGGACTTGTACGCGATGGCCTTCATCGGGGCCATCTGGTCGCGCGGGATCCTCTCACGCGACTTGTACTCGAGGTCGAGCTTTCTCTTCTTGCGGTCGAAGAGGTAGCGCGTCCCGGGATCGACGTCGCTCGAGACCGCGATCAGCCAGATCCCGTCGTCCGCGGTGACCGAACCGAGCGAGATGTCGGTCCTCGGGAACTTCTTCTCGAGAAAACGGTAGTCGGCTTCCGCCGCCTTGTCGCGGAAGTAGACCCGGGTCCGCTCGTCCACGTACGTCGTGGCGATCAGCGCGTTGGTCGCCTCCGAGAAGATCGCGTCGCCGAAGTCCACACGCTTCATCGGGTCGGTCTCGACGAGCTCTTCCTTGCCGGTCGCGGGGTCGAAGAGGACGAGCCGCACGAGATCGGGCTCGCCTTTGTTCGTCTCCATGTAGACGCGGGCGTCGTCCGCATGGAACCGCACCGGGCCACAACTTTCGAAGACGGTGCACGAGTAGACGAGCTCGAAACCGTCGCCGTCCACCCGGAGGATTTCGGTGTCGCCCTTGTCGGACACGCGCGCGGCGAGCCGCAACGCCCCGGCGTTGTCGAAGACCCATCCGGCGATTCTTTCCGTGTTCTTCCTCATGAGCGTCCGCTCGCCGGTCGAGATCTTCACGCGGTAGACGTCGTGCCAGGCGGCGTCGCGGTCGTTGAGGCCGACGTAGATCGTATCGGGGTCTTTCTTCGGTACCGCGTAGATGAGCGCACGGGCGCCCTTGGCATCCGTCAGGTTGCGCGCGGGCGGAGCGTCCTTGCCGGCTTCGGGCGCCGCGGCCGGGTCGACGGCCCAGACGTTGTAGTTCTCGTCGCCGTCCTTGTCCTGGACGAAGAGGATCCTCCGGCTGTCGCGGCTCCAGAAGAAGCCCGGGATCGGACGCTTCGGGTCCGCCGTGACGAGGTGAGCGGCCGTGTACGGCTCGCCCGTCTTCTTCACCCAGACGTTTCGGGTGTCCTTCCAGGGCTTCAGGAACGCGACGTACTTGCCATCGGGCGAGAGCTGCGCCGCGGCGATCTCGGGATTTCCGAAGAAGAGCTCGCGGTCGAGAACCGGAGGCGGCGCCGCGAAGGCGAGCGCGGCCGGCACGGCCAGGGCCAGCGCGAGCAAAAGCCGGCCGGCGCGGGCGGGAACGGACGACGGATTCATGATTTTCCCTCCATGTCGTGGGTCAACGGGGTGATACGCCCCCGGTCCCAAGTAGTTTCGGATCACTCCCCGGCAAGCCCTCATGGCGGGACCTCCGGCACGGGCCGGTCGAGACCGCGCCAAACGAAGAGCGCGAGGAGAGCCACGGCGGCGACGACCCCGTTCAGAGTCCACCACGGGACGCCGCTCCTCGTGAGATCCCACGCGCCGCCCGCGAGGCCGAGCCCGGAGGCGGCGAAGAGGTACGCCCGCGGGTCGTCGCGCAGGAGCGTCGTGAGCGCGGCGAGGAACGCGGTGCCGACGACGGAGCCCGCGAGGACCGGCACGAAGAGCTCTCCCCATGTTCGCGCGCCGAAAGGCGCGAACGCCCCGGCCGCGAGGAGGGCGAACAGGGCGCGCACCGCGGGCTTTCTCAGAACGTCTCCGAGGAGGAGCGCGCCGAAGGCCGCGCCCCCCGCGAGGAGCAGAAAGCGCGACGTGACCGCATCCAGAACCGCCGCGGCGGGAAGCAGGCCCTCCACGCCGGGCGGGAACGGGAAACCGGCCACACCGGCCTCGAGCGGAAACGCGGCACCGAGGGAGCGCGCGAGCGCCCGTGCGCCCGCGATCAGGACGACGGCCGCCGCCGCGGCG
>JBAUSZ010000116.1:0-1572 GCA_049581965.1 Thermoanaerobaculia bacterium
GATCCCGAGCGTGATCTTCCCGACAATTTCGTGAGTCAGCGCCGAGTTGGCGGGGTGGAAGCGTCCGGCGCGGCAGTCGCGGAAGAGCCGCTCGAGCTCGCTCTTCCTGAACATGCCGAAGCCTCCCGAGAGGTCGAGCGCGCGGTCCACGATCCGAAACGCGCCCTCGACCGCGTGGTACTTCATCGCGACGAGCCGCAGGAACCAGTCGGGCCCGATCGCGCCCCGCGACCAGTCGCGCGCGATCGCCTCGACGTGGGGTCCGATCGACTCGAGCTCCAGCGAGATCTCCGCGATGCCGTGCTGGATCTCCGGGTGATACGTCATGGGCCGCGTCAGCCCGAGCGACGTCTTCGTCTTGAGCTGCTCGATGATGACCTCGCGGGTTCTCAGGCCGATCGCGTAATAGACGTTCGCGAAGCCGGTCAGCCCCCACGTGAAGAAGCCGAGGATGAAGGCGTCCACGCCCGCGACGCCGGCCGGGACGACTCGCGCGACGTACTTGTCCGGGACGAACGCGCCCTCGAGCACCGTGTCGTCGCTCCGCGTCGCGCGCATCCCCATCACGTCCCACGTCTCCTTCACCGCACAGCCCTTCGTGCCGCGCGGCAGGAAGGCATGCACGATCTTCGGAGCGGCCGGGTCGCTCGTGTCCATCGCGTGCAACCCGAGCCGCGTCCAGACCGGGGTCAGGCTCCCGAAGGACTTGCGCCCGCTGAAGCGCCAGCCCCCGTCGACACGCTCCGCCTTCGTGGTCGAAAGCAGGCCCGGGATGTCGTTGCCGTGCTCGGCGTGCCCTGCCGCGAACACCTCCCCGGCCGCCGCCTCCTTGAGGATCCACTCGCAGGATTTGTCGCCGCCTCTCCAGAGGTCGGCCGCGTCGCCCACCCAGTAGTTGTGCATGTTGATGCACAGCGCGGTGGCCGGAGCGTGGAGGGCGAGGCGGCGCGTCTCGTGCGACGCTTGCTCGAGCGTCAGTCCCTGCCCGCCGAATTCCTTCGGGACCGCCATGAGGAGGTACCCGGCGGCCTTGAGCTCGTCGAAGTCTTCCTGGCAGAAGCGGTTCTCCCGGTCGTAGAGGGGCGCCCGTTCGCGGCACCTCTCGAGAAGCGCATCGGTGAGACCTGCGGGTTTCGTCGCGACCGACATGGCGTTACCTCCCGGGGGGGTACCCCTACCCAACGATCGATTGACGGCTCATTCTCATCACGTCGCGAATCGAGAGTCAATCTCAATCGCGACCGCCTCGACCGCCCCGGACGGAGGTCAACCCGCGAGCGGAAACCGCCCAAGCGGGGTATGGACGGGCGGGCCGGAGCCGAGCTCGCTCCGGTAGAGGACGAGGGCGTCGACGGCCTGGACCCCGAGGGTTCCCACCGTGGGCGCGAACGCCGCGACGGCGCGGGCGGCGTCGCGCGATCCGCGGGGATCGCGGGCGCGCGCGAGCGTCAGGTGCGGCGAGAGCGGCCTCTCCTCCTCGGGAAACCCGCGGGCCGAGAGCTCGCGCCGGAGCGCCGTTCCCAGCGTGACGAGCTCGTCGCGGCCGCCGCCGAGGCCCGCCCAGACGATCCG
>JBAUSZ010000117.1:0-3294 GCA_049581965.1 Thermoanaerobaculia bacterium
GCCGCGGGCCGCCGGCTCGCACGCTGGAAAGAGCTCGTTCCGCCGCCGAACCTCGCGGTTTTCCGCGCTCAGGAGGGCGAGCTCCTCGCGGCCTGCGACATCTTCCTTCTCTCCGAAGAGTCGACCGCGGCAACCCCGCGCTGGTTCGAGGTTCCGTTCGGGATGAAGCGCGCGAAGCGAGACGAGGAGTTGGGCTCGCCGGAACCCGTCGAGATCCGTACGCCCGGAGGCGCGTTCCTGCTGCAGGGACAGATCGACCGCATCGACGAGGTCGCGCCGGGGCGCTATGCCGTGTGGGATTACAAGTCCGGCGGCGACTTCGCATTCAAGGAGGAGGACCGCGCCACCCGTCCGCTGAAGGGGGGGCGGCTCCTGCAGCACGCGCTCTATCGCCGGGCCGCGGCGCAGCTTCTCGCCCGCGCGGGAACGCCGGTTCAGGAGGTGGAGTCCGGGTACTTCCTGCCGACGCGCAAGGGAAAGATGCAGCGCTTCGCGCTCCACGCCGACCCTGCCGCCGTCGACGGGACGCTCGACGATCTCTTCGCGCTCGTCGCGTCCGGCTCGTTCCCGCACACGGCAGACCCCGGAGACTGCAGGTTCTGTTCGTTCCGGGCGATCTGCGGCGACGTGAACAAGGTGGCGGCGCGCGCGGCCGCCAAGCGCGACGCCCCCGAAGAGGATCCGCGGCTCGATCCCGTGCGCTCCCTCCTGAGGAGGGGCGTCTGACCGCGTCCGCCCGCCCGCCCGGCCCGCCGCTTCCGGACGAGGGCGCGCGGGAGACCGTGCGAACGGCGCTCGACACGACCCTTCTCGTCGAGGCCGGCGCGGGCTCCGGCAAGACGACGATGCTCGTCGAGCGCATGCTCGCCCTCCTCGCGGCCGGGACTCCTGCCGAGAACGTCGCCGCCGTCACGTTCACGCGGAAGGCTGCCTCGCAGCTCAGGCGCCGGTTCCAGGTTGCCCTCGACGACGCACGACGCACGGAGACGGACGCCCCCCGGCGCGCGCACTTCGACCGCGCGCAGGCCTCGCTCGACCGCCTCACGCTCGGGACGATCGATTCCTTCTGCGCGCTCCTCCTTTCCGAGCGCCCGCTCGAGGCCGGGATCGACCCGGCGGCTCTGCGCGTCGAGCTGGACGAGGCCGCGCGCTTTCGTGCCGAGACGTTTCGCGCGTTCGTCGGGGCGCTCGCGGACGCCCGCGGCCCCGTCGCGCCGCTTCTCGCTCTCGGCGTCACGATGAAGGAGCTCGAGGAGAGCTTCGAACTCTACGCGGAGTATCCCGACGTCGAGCCCGTCGTCGCGGACCCTCTCGCGCTCCCGGAATTCGGGAAGTTGAGACGAGAGATCGAGGAATTCCTGGAGAGGGCCATTCCGCTCGTCCCCGCCGAGCCGCACGAGACGGGCCGCGACGCCGTGCAGCGCGCGCTCCTCGAGGCGCGCGACCTGGTCGAGCTTCCCGACTACGGCACGCCGGCCGGCTTCGCGCGCCTTCTCGGAACTCTTCGAAAGACCCCGTCCCGCAAGGCCCAGTTCACCTGGGGCGATCGGGCCGTCGGCAAGCGCGTCATCGACGAATTCGAATTCTTCCGGCAATCCCTGATCAAGCCCGCGCTCGCCGAGTGGCAGCTCGCCCTTCACGAGCGCATCTACGCGGTGCTGCGCCCCGCCCTCGCCCACGTCGCCGCGGCGCGCGGCGGACAGGGTCCGTTCACGTACGCGGACCTCCTCCTGGCGACGCGAGACCTCCTGCGCGACTTCCCCCCCGTGCGCCGCGCGTTCGCGGCACGGTTCCCGCGGCTCCTGGTCGACGAGTTCCAGGACACCGACCCGCTCCAGGCGGAGATCCTCCTCTACCTGTCGGGCACGGACTCCGCGGAGCGGGACGTCGCGCGGCTCGTCCCGCGCCCCGGCTCGCTCTTCGTCGTCGGGGACCCGAAGCAGTCGATCTACCGGTTCCGGCGCGCCGACATCGCCTCGTACATGGCCTTCCGGCGCACGATCATCTCGTCCGGCGGCCGCATCGTTCCCCTGAGGGCGAACTTCCGTGCGGTGCCCGCGCTCACGGCAGCCGCGAACGAGGCATTCCGGCCGCCCGTCTTCCCGGCCGCCGCCGACGACCGGCAGGCCGGCTTCGCGTCCCTCGAGCCCGTGCGAGACGACGCCGGGCCCTCCTCCGGTGCGTTCCGCCTCCTCTCGACCCCGGAGCGCAATTCCGGAGACGTCGCGCGCTTCGTGCGCTGGGCCGTGGACACGGGCTGGCCGGTCTCCTGCGACGGGCCGGTCCGCGGCGCGCGCTTCGGCGACTTTCTCGTCCTGACCCGCGTTCGCGAGCACCTCGACGAGTACGCCCGGGCGCTCGAGGGGTTCGGGATCCCGGTGGACGTGTCGGGAAGCCGTGCTCTTCCGATCTCGAGGGGCCTCGCCGAGCTGCGCCCGTTCCTCGCAGCCCTCCAGGACCCGGACGACGACGTCTCGACCGTGGCCTTTCTTTCGGGCCCGCTCTGCGGCGTGGACGACGACGCCCTTTACGCGTTCCGGCGTGCGGGCGGGCGCTTCTCCTCCCTCATGGACGCGCCCCGCGGTGCCGACCCTCGAATCGTCCGGGGACTCGCCCTCCTCGCCCAGTCGCGAAAGGACGTCCGGAATCTCGGTGCCGGCGCGGCCCTCGGCCTCGTGTGCGAAAGGCTCGGCAGCGTCGCGCGCCTCGCCGCCGGGGACGAAGGACGCACGGCGAGCGGAAACCTCCTCAAGGTCCTCGCGCTCGCGCGCCGGCTTTCCGGGAACGGCCTCGCGTTCCGCGACGTCGTCGAGCGCCTCGCCGAGGATGCCCCTGCCCTCGATCTCGAGGAGATGAGCGTCGTACCGATCGACGCCGACGCCGTGAGGCTCATGAACGTCCACCGTGCGAAAGGCCTCGAGGCGCCGATCGTCGTCCTCGCCGAGCTCGGCGGGTTTCGCAAGCCCGATCCGAGGCGTCACGTCGCGCGTGGAGCGGCGGGCTCGCGCGGCTGGTTCACGGCCGGCTTTCATTATCGTCCCGACGGCCGCGCTGCCCAGTGGATGGTCACGGCCGCTCCTCCCGACTGGGAGACACGCAAGGCGGACGAGACGGCGTTCGAGGAGGCCGAGCGCACCCGTCTCCTTTATGTCGCGGCGACGCGCGCCCGCGACACCCTCGTCGTGAGCGTGAATCAGGGCAAGCCCGAGCAGGGGGCCTGGGCACCTCTGCGCGGCGTTCTCGGCGACCTTCCCGCAGCCACGACGGAGTTCCGCCCGCCGGCCCCGCTCGAGA
>JBAUSZ010000118.1:0-3725 GCA_049581965.1 Thermoanaerobaculia bacterium
ACACGCCCCCGCCGGCCCCTCCGCGCCCGTCGCCGCCTCCCGCCCGGGCCGGGGAAGAGGTCGTCCCGATCGCCGGCGGCGCGGCGACGATCGCCCGGAACATGGAGGCCTCGCTCTCGGTCCCCTCGGCGACGTCTAACCGGTCCATCCCCGTGAAGAACATGGAGGAGAACCGGCGGATCCTGAACCGCCACCGCGAGGCCCTCGGCCTCTCGAAGATCTCCTTCACGCATTTCATCGCCTGGGCGATCGTGCGCGCCCTCGAGAAGCACCCGGGAATGAACGACGCCTACGGCGAGGTGGACGGAAGGCCGGTCCGCATCCGGAAGCCCTCGGTGAACCTCGGCATCGCGATCGACGTCACGAAAAAGGACGGCTCGCGCACGCTCCTCGTCCCGAACATCAAGGACGCCGGAGCGATGACGTTCGCCGGGTTCCTCGACGCGTTCGACGCCCTCGTCGCGAAGGCGCGCAGCGGCGCGATCGAGCCGGATCTCTTCGTCGGGACCTCCATCTCGCTCACGAACCCGGGAACCGTCGGCACGACCGCTTCGGCGCCGCGCCTCATGCCGGGGCAGGGAACGATCGTCGCGACGGGCGCGATGGGATACCCGGCGGAGTTCCAGGCGATGCCGGACGAGGTCATGTCGGCCCTGGGCGTCTCGCGGGTCGTGAACGTCTCGTCGACGTACGACCACCGGATCATCCAGGGGGCCGAATCGGGCCAGTTCCTCGGGACTTTGCAGGACCTCCTCCTCGGAGGCGAGGAGTTCTACGATCGGATCTTCACGGACCTCAAGGTCCCCCATCGGCCGATGCGCTGGGAGAAGGATGCGAGCTCGCCGCTCTTCGGCGGGACGAGCCGCCTCGAGGCCGTCGAGAAGCAGGCGCGCGTCCTGCAGCTCATCAACGCCTACCGCGTGCGCGGGCATCTCGTGGCCGACGTGAACCCCCTCGGCGTGGACGCCGTGCCGTACCACCCCGACCTCGACCCGGCGACGTACGGCTTCACGCTCTGGGATCTCGACCGCCCGTTCATCACGAACGGGCTCGCGGGCCGCGACCGCGCGACGCTGCGCGAGATTCTGGAGGTCCTGCGCCAGACGTACTGCGGAAAGATCGGCGCGGAGTTCATGTACAACCAGGACTCCGACCAGAAGCGCTGGCTCATCGACCGGATGGAGGGCTCGCGCAACCTCCCGAATCTCTCTCGCGAGGACCGGCGCCGCGTCCTGAACAGCCTCGTCAAGGCCGAGTCCTTCGAGAAGTTCCTCCACACGAAGTACATCGGCCAGAAACGCTTTTCCCTCGAGGGTGGCGAGGCCGCGATCCCGCTCCTCGAGCGTCTCCTAGACCGCGCGGCCGAGGCCGACCTCGGCGAGGCCGTCATCGGAATGTCTCACCGCGGCCGCCTCACCGTCCTCACGAACACGGTCGGCAAGCGGGCCGGGACGATCTTCGCGGAGTTCGAGGGCCAGGTGGATCCGGGCACCGTGCAGGGGTCGGGCGACGTGAAGTATCACCTCGGCGCGGTCGGGACGCACGTCGCCCCGGGCGGCCAGAAGCTGGCTGTCTCGCTGGCGCCCAATCCGAGCCACCTCGAGTTCGTGGACCCGGTCGTCGAGGGAATGGTGCGCGCCAAGCAGACGCGGCTGGGGGACCAGCGCGTCCACGCGAAGGTCCTCCCGATCCTCCTCCACGGCGACGCGGCCTTCGCGGGTCAGGGCATCGTCGCCGAGACGCTCAACATGTCGCAGCTCCACGGCTATCGGACGGGCGGGACCGTGCACGTCGTCGTGAACAACCAGATCGGATTCACGACGAATCCGGCCGACGCGCATTCCTCGCCCTACTGCACGGACGTCGCGAAGATGGTCCAGGCGCCCGTCTTCCACGTGAACGGCGACGATGCCGAGGCCGTACTCCATGTCGCGGATGTCGCCATGGAGTACCGCAACACGTTCCGCCGCGACGTCGTGATCGACCTCGTGTGCTACCGCCGTTACGGACACAACGAGGGCGACGAGCCGAGCTACACGCAGCCTCTCATGTACCAGAAGATCAAGGGCCACACCGCCGTTGCCCGCCTCTACGGCGCCGCTCTCGTCAAGCAGGGCGTCTTCTCGGAGGGCGAGGTCGGCCAGCTCTGGGCCGAGGCGAAAACGGCGCTCGACCGCGCCTACGACGAGGCGCGCGGAGACTCCAAGGGGTCGTTCGACTCGCTCACGGCGGCTCCGGCGAAGCGCCTCAGGCCGGCGGGCTCGGTGCGCGAGCGCCTCGCCCGAGTGGCGCGCGCCGTCTCGACGGTGCCCGAGGGCTTCGAGGTCCACCCGAAGCTCAAGGCGATCCTCAAGAGGCGCTCGGAGTACGCGAGCGGCCGGGCGGACATCGACTGGACGGGCGGCGAAATGCTCGCATTCGGAATGCTCCTTCTCGATGGAACGCCCGTGCGCCTCTCGGGGCAGGACTCGGGGCGGGGGACGTTCAGCCAACGCCACGCGGTCCTCGCGGACGCGGCGACGGGCGCCGAGTGGACGCCGCTCAACACGATCGCGCCGGAGCAGGCCGCCTTCGAGGTCATCGACAGCCTCCTCTCGGAGAACGCCGTCATGGGCTTCGAGTTCGGCTACGCGGTGGCCGACCCCTCGACGCTCGTCCTGTGGGAAGCCCAGTTCGGCGATTTCGCGAACGGAGCCCAGGTCATCATCGACCAGTTCATCTCGGGCTCGGAGCAGAAGTGGAACCAGCGCTGTGGCCTCGTCCTGCTCCTCCCGCACGGGCAGGAGGGGCAAGGCCCGGAGCACTCCTCGGCGCGCCTCGAGCGCTTCCTCGCGCTCTGCGCCGAGGAGAACATGCGCGTCGCGAACGTCTCGACGCCGGCGCAGTACTACCACCTGCTCCTGAGGCAGATGGCCGGCGACGTGCGCAAGCCGCTCGCCGTCATGACGCCGAAGAGCCTCCTCCGCCACCCGAAGGTCGTGTCGACGATCGACGAGCTGGCCGACGGGGCGTTCCACCCCGTGCTCGACGACCCCGCCGGGCCCTCGCGCGCGCGCCGCGTCGTGATCGCGAGCGGCAAGGTCGCGTGGGACCTCATCGCGGCGCGCGAGGAGGCCGACCGCAGCGACGTCGCGATCGTGCGCCTCGAGCAGTACTACCCGTTCCCGGGCCGCGAGCTCGGACAGGCTCTCCAGCGCTACCCGCAGGACGCCGAGCTCGTCTTCGTGCAGGAGGAGCCGCGCAACATGGGCGCCTGGCGCTTCGTGCGCGAGCAATTCCTGGAGGGCCTCGTGGAGGGCGTCGCGCCCAACCGGGCGCTCCGCTACATCGGCCGGCGCGAGCTCGCGAGCCCCGCCCCGGGTTCGCACCACGCCTTCGCGGTCGAGCAGGACGCTCTCGTCGCCGAGGCGCTCAGGGTCGGGGCGCGGGAGAAGGCGGCGGTCTGATCCGCTGGCCCGATCGGTACCATCCCGCGCGCGCGCCGGTTCACGTGTCGAACGAGATCGACGTCGCGGCGCCGCCCGAGGCGGTGTCCGGTGCATACTTTGCACGTGAGGAGCGATCGCGCAAGTAGCCTCGCCCTTTTCGTCTGCGTCGCCCTTGCCGCCGGGTGCGCGACGGCACCCCTCGCGCCCGCCGGGCGAGGCACGGTCCCGCCGATCTGGCCCGGCTCGATCGCGGGCTACCTGACGAACGAAGAGATCCCCGACAGCCTCGCCCTCCTC
>JBAUSZ010000119.1:0-3504 GCA_049581965.1 Thermoanaerobaculia bacterium
CTTCTGGTCCGCGCGCGCCCAGTGGCTCATTCCCGCGGCACGCACCGAAGCCGAGGTGCGCCGCGCGATCTGGGAGGCGGCGCGCCGCGGCGAGGATGAAGGCGGCCCGCTCGTGGAGGCCGTCGGGCGACTCGCGGCCCCGTGGTCACCGAGCGGCTCTCTCTGCCGGACGCGGCTCGACGTGGAGTCGGCACTCGTCGACGGGAGACGGCTGGACATCGACGCCCCCGTCGCCCTCGTCGTGGCGGGACTGACCGATCCGTCCCCTGCCGCGGAGGTCGGCGACCGGGTCCGCGTGACAGGGACGCTGCGCCTGCCCGAAGCGGGAGGCTCGCGACGCGCGCCCTTCGATCTCCCTGCCCAGCCGCACCTTCTCCTCAAGAGCGCGCAGCAGATCGAGATTCTCTCGAGCCCGTCCGGGCTCATCGCTCCGGTGCATGCCGCGCGCGCGGCCATGAAGCGACGCCTGCGCGCGAACCTCGCGGGCGCGCCCGAGGACGACCGCACGGCGCTCGGGTTGCTTCTCGCGTTCGTTCTCGGCGACACACAGGACCTTCCGCTCGCGGCGGTTGGCGCTTTCCGGGACGGCGGCGTCGCACACATCGTCGCGATCTCCGGCCTTCAGGTCGCGCTCGTCGCCGCGTTCCTCGGGTTCCTCGTCAGGAAAGCGGGTGTGTCGCCTCGCGCTCGGGACGCGATCGTGCTCGTCGCGACTCTTTTGTTCGCCGTTTTCGCCGGCGGGCGCCCACCCGTGTGGCGCGCGGCTCTCATGATCGGCCTCTACCTCGCGGCGCGGCTTCTGGGCCGCCCGACGTCGCCGGAGCACGTCCTGGGGTTTTCGGCCTCCGTGATCCTCCTCGCCGATCCCTCGTCGCTCTTCGACGTGGGCTTTCTCCTCACCTTCGCGGCGGTCTTCGGTCTCGCGGAGTTCGGCGCTCCGCTCGTCTCCTGGCTCCGCGACGCTGGTCTTCCCGCGCCGGTCGCGGACACGCTGGGCGCGACCCTCGGCGCCGAGCTCGCGGTCCTGCCCGTTCAGGCTCACGTCTTCAACGTCGTCCCCTACGTGGCGCTTCTTTCGAACCCGTTCATCGTTCCGCTCTCGGGCGTGTTCCTCCTCGCCGGGCTCGGACTCCTGCCGTTCCTCCTCGTATCGCCCGGAGCCGCGGCGGCCGCGATCGTCCCGCTGCGGCTCCTTTCGGACCTCGAGTTCGGGATTCTCGAGGCGCTCGACCGGCTGCACGCCGTGCGCGTCGTACCGACGCCTCCTTACGCGCTCGCGGCGACAGCTGCGGGCCTCCTTCTCGTCGCGGGTCTCGCGGCGCGGCGCTCTCTCCGGCGCGGCGCCCTCGCCGGCGCTCTTGCGGCCGTCGTCGCCATCGTCGCCACGCCCTCGGCGGCTGCCCCGCCGGGGACCTTCCTCCTCAGGTCGATCGACGTCGGGCAGGGCGACTGTTGGCTCCTCGTGACCCCGGCCGGGCGCGTCCTCGTGGATGGCGGTGGGAGTCCGGACCGGGCCTACGAATTCGGCAGGCTCCGCCTCGTCCCGAAGCTCGCCGATCTCGGAGCGGTCGCGCTCGATGCCGTCGTCCTCACGCATCCGCACCCGGACCACGCGCGGGGACTGCTCGCCGTCCTGTCCTCGCTGCCGGTCGGGCGCGTCGTGTTGCCACGTGCCGCGCCGCGCAACGTCTTTCTCGACGAGTTTCTCGCCGCCGCGGCAAGAAGGCGCCTCGTCCTCGAGCGGCTCGGAGCGGGGGCCCGCTTCGAGGCCGCGGGTGTGGCCTTCGACGTCCTCCATCCGCCCGACGCGCCGTATCCGCGCGCGAAGGAGAACAACGGGTCGCTCGTTCTTAGGGCCCGGGCGGGGGAGCGGACGCTCCTCCTGGCCGGTGACGTGGAAGGGCCGGCCGAGCGCGATCTCGTCGCATCCGGAGCGGACCTGTCCGCGGACGTCCTCAAGGTGCCGCACCACGGCAGCCGCACGTCGACGACGCCCGGATTCCTCGCCCGCGTCGCCCCCCGCGTCGCACTCGTCGGCGTCGGCCGGCGCAACCGCTTCGGGCACCCCGCACCGGAGGTGCTCGAGCGGCTCGCACACGGGCGGGTGAGGGTCTTTCGCACGGACCGCGACGGCGACGTCGCGCTCACGTTCGCCCTCGGGCGGCTCCTGCCGGCGTTTCCGGAATCCGTGGCGAGGGCCGCGCCGTGAGCCGGCCCGAAGGCGTTCTCGCGATCGTCGGGCCGACGGCGACCGGGAAGTCCGAGCTCGCCGTCGCGCTCGCGGAGCGCCTCGGCGGCGAGATCGTCTCGGCCGACGCGTTTGCCGTGTACCGCGGCTTCGACGCGGGGACCGCCAAGCCGGGTCCGGATCTGCGTGCGCGGGCGCCACACCACCTCGTGGACGCGCGCGAGCCCACGGAGCCCTGGAGCGCAGGGGAGTTCGCGGCGGAGGCGCGCCGGCTCTGCACGGAGATCCTCTCGCGGGGCCGCCTCCCGATCCTCGCGGGCGGGACGGGGTTCTACGTCCGGGCGTTCTTCGGCGGGCTCTTCGAGGGTCCGCGCCGGAGCGACGAGGTCCGCCGGGCCCTCGAGGTCGTCGCGGCGCGACGCGGCTCTCATCACCTCAAGCGAATGGTCTCCGTCCTCGACCCGGAAGTGGCCGCGAGGCTCGCCGATGGCGACGCGTCGCGCGCGATCCGGGTGCTCGAGATCCTTTTCCTCTCGGGTGAGCGTCCGTCGCGCCTCTTTCGCGAGCGTCCGGGCGCGTCGTGGACGCGTCCTTCGGTGAAGCTCCTCCTCACGTTGCCGCGGGCGGTTCTCCATGACAGAATCGCCGAGAGATTTCGAACACGCTTCGCGACCGCTCTCCCGCAGGAAGTGCACGGGCTTCTCGCCGCCGGCGTGCCGCTCTCGGCGCCGGCCTTTTCGGCCATCGGATACCGTGACACCGCCGCGCTCGTGAGGGGAACGATTTCGGAAGCCGAGTGGAAGGAACGGATTCTGAGGGAGACGCGGCGCTACGCGAAGAGGCAGGAGACGTGGTTTCGGCGCGAGCCGGGCCTGGTTTCGCTCGCGGCGACGCGCCCCGACCTCGTCGACTTCGCGGAGCGCCTCGCGCGCCCGCTCTTTTCTTCATTGACGGGGATCGAAGGGAGCCGCGCATGATCGGGACGCCGAAACCGCCCATCAACGTCCAGGACGGGTTCTTCTACCAGCTGAGAAAGGACAACACGATCGTCGAGGTGGCCCTCCTCTCGGGCCGCACGCGCGTCGGGCGCATCCGCCGTTTCGACAAGTACGCGGTCGTCGTCGAGGTCGACGGCCGGGAGGAGATGATCTACAAGCACGCGATCGCGTCGGTGGCCTCGACCGGGACGAACGCTCCGTCCTTCCCTCCTCCGGTCGTCCGGACGCCCGCGGTTTGACGCGCCGGCACGCCCTCGCCCTCCTCGTCTGGGCCACGGCGGGCTGCTCGTCGGCCCCACCGCGGGAGGACCCGTCGGT
>JBAUSZ010000120.1:0-6284 GCA_049581965.1 Thermoanaerobaculia bacterium
GCCGAGGTGCGCGCCTCTCTCGTCGAGGCAGGCCTCCTGGACGAGGCCGGCGGCCCGTTCGAGGTCGTCGTGCGCCGCGAGGTGGCCGCGGCCGGGTCCGGCGGCAAGGGCCGACTTCTCGTGAACGGCTCCCCGGCGCCGCTCAAGACGCTTCAGGAGGCCGCGGCGCGCCTCCTCGTCCTCTACGGACAGGCCGAGGCCCGCGAGCTCCTCGATCCCGCCGCACCACGCGAGCTGCTCGACCGGTTCGCGGGGCTGGAAGAGGAGGCGGCGAACGTCGCGGCCCTCCACCGGGCCTACGTCGCGAAGGAGCGCGACCTCGCGCGTCTCGGCGAGGCGGGTGTGGACCGCGTCAAGCGCCTCGAGCTCCTCGACTTCCAGATCGCGGAGGTCGACGGGGTGGGACCAAGAGAGGGAGAAGACGAGGAGATTTCTTCGGAGAGGAAGAAACTGGCGAGTGTCGAGCAGAGAGGAAAGCTGCTCGCGGCCGCGACCTCCGCGCTGGAGTCCGAGGAGAACGGAGCGCTCCACGCCGCGTCGGCGGCGCGGCGCGCTCTTCAACAACTCGAAGAAATCGACTCTTCGTACGGTCCTCGCGCCGCGAAGGTCACGGAGCTCGTCGAGGAGCTTGCCCAGGTGGCGTTCGAGACGTCCCGTGACCTCGAGAGGCTCGAGGCGGACCCGGCGCGCCTCGCGTTCCTGGCCGAGCGCCTGGATGCCCTCGCGAAGCTCAGGCGCAAGTACGGCGCGACGCTGGCCGAGGTGCTCGAGAAACGCTCGGCGCTGGGCCTCGAGCGCGACGAGTTGTCCGACCTCGAGGGGGCCATCCGGAAGGCCGAGGAGGCCGCGCAGAAGGCCTTCGCCGCCTACCGGAGAGCCGCCCTGACGCTCTCGCAAGACCGGGCGGAGGCGGCACCGCGCCTCTCGAAGGCGGTCGAGGCGCACCTCTCGGACCTCGCCTTCCGCCGGGCTTCCTTCGCCGTCGAGGTCGCACGTAAGCCCGACCCCGCGAGCGCGTTCTCGGCGGGAGGCGAAAGAGTCGCCTTCGGTGCCTGGGGAATCGACGCCGTATCGTTTTCCTTCGCCCCCAACCCGGGCGAGCCCCCGCGTCCACTCCCCAGGATCGCGTCGGGAGGCGAACTGTCACGCGTTCAGCTGGCCCTCGCGGCGGCGCTCGCCGAGGAGGAGACGAAGGCGAGGCCGGCGGGCGCCACCCGCCGGGGAGCGCCCGTGAGGACGTTCGTCTTCGACGAGGTGGACGCGGGCGTGTCGGGAGCCACCGCCGACGCCGTGGGCCGGAAGCTCCGGGCGCTCGCCGCTCGCGAGCAGGTCCTCGTCGTGACACACCTTCCGCAGGTCGCCGCGGCGGGGGAGAGGCACTTCGCCGTCGAGAAGGTCGCCTCCGGGGGCCGGACGCGGACCCGGGTGAGGGATCTGGACGCCCGCGGCCGCGTGGAGGCCGTGGCGGCCCTTCTCGCGGGAGCGGCCGTCGGGGAGGCGGCGCGGGCGCAGGCGCGGCAACTCCTCGAAGGGGTCTCGAGGTCCGCCTCGAAGGTCCGTTGAGACCTTCGCACAGCCCCCGGAAAGTCGCGGTCCACAAGTCCGGCCCTTTTCGCAATAGGGTTCACCCAAAGCTCTCTGAAGAAAGGACTTGGAGGTTTCGACCGTTTCTGTGCAAAAGCCTGTGAATTGGAGCGCCAAAAGAGCCTCAACCCCGCTGCTTCACGCGGTTTTTTCCGCCTCGCACAGAGGTCTGTGCAGCAGGGGTCACGAGGCACTCCGTTTGGTATCGTGACCCACGAAATGGTGCTGCGAACCTATCTCGGCCATGCTCCCCGGCTGGGGGCCCGCGTGTTCATCGCCGAGACCGCCGCCGTCATCGGGGACGTGGTCCTCGGCGACGACGTTTCGATCTGGTATTCGGCCGTCGTGCGAGGCGACTGCTGCCATATCCGCATCGGGGCGCGCTCGAACGTGCAGGACAACTGCACGCTCCACGTCACGAACGGAACCGGCCCCCTCACGCTGGAGGAGGAGGTCACGCTCGGGCACAACGCGGTCGTCCACGCCTGCACGATCCGGCGCGGGGCCCTCATCGGGATGAACGCGACCGTGCTCGACGACGCGGACGTCGGCGCGAGCGCCCTCGTCGCGGCGGGCGCGGTCGTCCTTCCGGGCACGTCGATCCCGCCCGCGACGCTTTGGGCGGGAAGCCCCGCGAAAAAGAAGCGCGACCTGACGCCAGACGAGGTCCAGGGCCTCGAGTCCTACTGGCGAAACTACCTCGGCTACAAGGCGGAGTACCTCAAGCCGTGATCGCGAGCGTCAAGGGAATGCGGGACCTTCTCCCGCCCGAGACCCGTGTCTGGAGCCGCGTCGAGGCGGTCGCGCGCGAGGTCTTCGCGCTCTATGGCTACGACGAGATCCGGACGCCCGTCCTCGAGTCCACCGAGCTCTTCGTGAGGAGCGTCGGGGAAGGCACGGACATCGTTCACAAGGAGATGTACACGTTCACGGACCGGGGCGACCGCTCCGTGACGCTCCGGCCCGAGAACACGGCGGGCGTCGCCCGCGCCTACGTGGAGCACGCGCTCTCCCAGGCGGGCCGGCCCTGGAAGCTCTTCTATATGGGGCCGCAGTTCCGGTACGAGCGTCCTCAGAAGGGCCGCTACCGGGAGTTCCACCAGATCGGCGCCGAAGTGCTCGGCCCCGCCGATGCGGCGACGGACGCCGAGGTCCTCGTCATGCTCTTCGACTTCCTCGGCCGGCTCGGCTTCACGGGGCTGACGGTGTCGCTCAACTCGGTTGGGACGGAAGCGACGAGGCTCGCGTACGTCGAGGCCGTGCGGTCCTTTTTTTCTTCGAGTGAGAATGCGAGAGCCCTCGGCGAGGACGACCGGCGGCGCCTCGCCGACAACCCGCTCAGGGTCCTCGACTCGAAGGACCCGGCCGTCCAGCGGCTGGTCTCCTCCCCGCAGTTCCCGAAGATGACCGATCTGCTGCCGAGGCTCGACCCGGCCTCGGACGCGCACCACCGCCAGCTCAAGGCGCTTCTGGCCGCCGGCCGCATTCCTTTCGAAGAGAATCCTCTTCTGGTCCGAGGTCTCGACTACTACACCCGCACCGTCTTCGAGGTCACCGCCGAGGGCCTCGGCGCCCAGAACGCGCTCCTCGGCGGCGGGCGCTACGACAGGCTCGTTTCGGACCTGGGCGGACCGAAGACGCCGGGCATCGGCTTCGCGATCGGGGAAGACCGCCTCGTGGACGCTATCCCCGGAGAATTCCGCGGGAAAGCGGTCGCCTCCGCGCGTGGTGTCGCGCTCGTTCCCCTCGACGAGGCGGACCTCGGCGAGGCGATGGCGCTCGCCGCCGAGCTGCGGCGTTCGGGGATCGCCGTCGACCTCGTGACGGCGGCCCGGGGGCCCGCCCAGGGGCTGAAGGTGGCCGAGCGATCGGGCGCGGCGTTCGCCGTTCTCGTCGGCGAGAAGGAGCGCGCATCCGGCAGCGTCGTCCTCAAGACGCTCGAGACGCGTTCTCAGGAGAGCGTGCCCCGGGGATTGGTCGTCGAGACCCTCCGCGCGCGTCTGTAAGATCCGGCGCCATGTCTCTCGCGTCGCGCACCTCCGCCGGGACCCTTCGGCCCGAGCACGTCGGAAAGACCGTGCGCCTCATGGGCTGGGTCAACCGCCGTCGTGACCACGGCGAGCTCGTGTTCATCGACCTCCGCGACCGGTCCGGGCTCGCCCAGGTCGTCTTCGACGCCGGGTTCCTGCCGGACGCCGCGCTCCTCGCCCTCGCCAAGGACCTCCGGAGCGAGTTCGTCGTGGACGTCACGGGGAACGTGATGGCGCGCGCCGGCGACGCCGTGAACCCGGATCTACCGACCGGCGCGATCGAGGTGCGGGCCACGTCCCTCGCGATCCTGAACCGGGCCGAGACGCCGCCCTTTGCCATCGAGGACGGCGTGAAGGCCTCGGAAGACCTCCGGCTCAAGTACCGCTACCTCGACTTGCGCCGCCCCGAGATGACGAAAAAGTTCGTGGCGCGGAGCGCCGTCACGATGGCCGTCCGCGAGGTGCTCCACGGCGAGGGCTTCCTCGACGTCGAGACGCCGATCCTCACGAAATCGACGCCCGAGGGCGCGCGCGACTTCCTCGTCCCGTCGCGCGTCCACCCGGGCGAGTTCTACGCGCTCCCGCAGTCTCCGCAGCTCTTCAAGCAGCTCCTCATGGTCTCGGGGATGGAGCGTTACTACCAGATCGCACGCTGTTTCCGTGACGAGGACCTGCGCGCCGATCGTCAACCCGAGTTCACTCAGGTGGACATCGAGATGACCTTCCCGAGCGAGGAAGACGTCTACGCCCTGGTCGAGAAGATCTTCACGAGGGTCTTCCCGGCCTGGGGGATCGCGTGCGCGGCCCCGTTCCAGCGGATGACGTACGACGAGGCGATGGAGCGCTACGGGATCGACCGGCCGGACACTCGGTTCGGGCTGGAGTTGAAAAGCCTCGACGGGGCAGGGTTCGAAGACGACCTTTCTTCGAAGGTGGAAAGACTCAAGGGCCTGAGCGTGCCCGGGGGCGCCTCGTTTTCCCGCAAGCGGCTCGACGACCTCGAAAAAGCCGCACGAGCGAGCGGCGTCGCGTGGTTCATCTGGGTGAAACTCGCGGAAGCCGGGGCCTGGAATTCCAATTCCAAGAAAATCTTCCGCGACGGCGCGGTCGAGAAGATCGGAGCCGCGCTGGGCGGGCGCCCCGGCGACCTTCTCCTCATTGCCGCCGGAAAATCCAAGAGCGTGCTGGACTTCCTCGGCACGCTGCGCGTCCAGATCGCCCGCGAGGAGAAGCTCATCCCCGAGGGCCGGTACGACTTCCTGTGGGTGACGGACTTCCCGCTCCTGGAATGGCACGAGGACGACGGGCGCTGGTACGCGACGCACCATCCGTTCACCTCGCCCCGCGAGGAGGACCTCCCGTTCCTCGAGAGCGACCCCGGTCGCGTGAAGGCCCGCGCGTACGACGTCGTCCTGAACGGAATGGAGCTCGGCGGCGGGTCCATCCGGATCCACCGGCCGGACGTGCAGTCGCGCGTCTTCGCACGGCTCGGAATCGGCGAGGAGGAGGCACGCGCAAAGTTCGGCTTCCTCCTCGAGGCGTTCCACTTCGGTGCGCCGCCGCACGGCGGCATCGCGCTGGGCCTGGACCGTCTGCTCATGATCCTGACGGGATCGCCGTCGATCCGCGACGTCATCGCGTTCCCCAAGACGGCCTCCGGCACGGACCTCATGACGGACTGCCCGAACCCCGTCTCGCCCGAGCAGCTCGCCGAGCTCCACATCGCGCTCGCGAAGGTGCCGAAGAACCAGGGATGAGAGAAGAGAAGAAGGAAGAAGATCTTCTTAGAAGGTGAAGAGGGGAGGGGCGACGCGCGTGCGGCATGCTTCGCGGACCCGCGGGCTCCGGTCCTTTTCGTTCGATGCTGCCGGCGCCCGCACCGACGTCGTCGTGGGGGAAGGGGCGCTGAGCTCCCTCGGCGCACGCCTCCCGTCCATCGCACCTGGCCGCTGGTTTCTCATCTCTTCTAAGAAAGTCTTTCTCCTGCATGGCCACCTGCTGCCAGCTGGAGGCGTTGAGCGGGTCCTGAGCAAAGAACCCCTCTTCGTCCCCGACGGCGAAGCTGCGAAGACCTGGTCCGTTCTCGGCCGTCTCATCGAGAGCCTTGTCCGCCGCGGCCTTCGCCGCGACGGTGGTGTCGTGGCGCTCGGCGGCGGGACCGTGGGCGACGTGGCCGGCCTCGCGGCGGCGCTCGCGCTGCGGGGGGTGCCGGTGGTCCAGGCGCCCACGACGCTTCTCGCGGCCTGCGACAGCGCCCTCGGGGGCAAGACGGCCGTGGACCTTCCCCAGGGAAAGAATCTCGCAGGCGCGTTCCACGCGCCGCGCCTCGTCTTGGCCGACACCTCCATCCTCGGCACGCTGTCCCTGCGGTCGTTCCGGTCCGGCCTCGCGGAGGTCGTGAAGACGTCCTTTCTCGATGCCGGCTTCCACCGCGCGATGTCTCGCCTCGAGGGACGGCTGGCCGCGCGCGAGCCCGCGGCCGTCGCGGAAGCGGTGTTCCGGAGTCTCCGTGTGAAGGCCGCCGCCGTGTCCGCGGACCCCTTCGAGCGCACGGGCCGCAGGGCCGCGCTGAACCTCGGTCACACCGCCGGACACGCCCTCGAATCGGCTTCGCGCCACCGGCTCCAGCACGGCGAAGCCGTGGCGTGGGGGCTCCTCGCGGCGCTGAGG
>JBAUSZ010000121.1:0-11289 GCA_049581965.1 Thermoanaerobaculia bacterium
GGAAGGAGATGGGCGTCCGCGTCCTTCCCGTGTACGGCGGCGCGTCGATGGAAACGCAGCTCCGCGCCCTGAAGCGCGGCGTGGACGTCGTCGTCGCGACACCGGGCCGCGCGCTCGACCATCTGAACCGCCGGTCCCTCGCGCTCGACGGACTCGCGACGCTCGTCCTCGACGAGGCGGACGAGATGCTCGACATGGGCTTCGCCGAAGACCTCGACGCGATCCTCGCCGCGACGCCGGCTTCCCGACAGACGGCTCTTTTTTCGGCCACGCTGCCGGCTCGCATCGGGGCGATCGCGGCGAAGCACCTGAGGGACGCCGTGCGGATAACGATCGCGAAGGAGACCCTCACGCCCGGCAAGCTGCCGAAGGTGCGGCAGACGGCGTACGTCGTCGCGCGCGGGCACAAGCGCGCCGCGCTCGGCCGCATTCTCGACCTCGAGAGCCCGGCGGCCGCGCTCGTCTTCTGCCGGACGCGGCTCGAGGTCGACGACCTCGCCGAGAGCCTGAAAGGCCGCGGGATGCGGGTCGAAGCGCTCCACGGGGGGATCTCCCAGGAGCAGCGCGACCGCGTCATGAAGAAGCTGCGCACCGGCGCGCTGGAGCTCGTCGTCGCGACGGACGTCGCGGCCCGCGGCCTCGACGTCTCGCATCTGTCCCACGTCGTGAACTACGACGTTCCCTCGTCGCCCGAGGTCTACGTGCACCGCATCGGCCGGACGGGGCGCGCGGGACGCGAGGGGGTCGCGATCACGCTCGCCGAGCCGCGCGAGCACTGGCAGCTGAAGAACATCGAGCGCCTCACGAAGCAGAGAATCGAGGTCGCGAACGTGCCCACGGTTGCCGACCTGCGCGCCAGGCGCCTCGAGCTGACTCGCGCCTCGCTCGAGGAGGCGCTCGTCGAGGGCGGCCTCGAGCACTACCGGGTCGTCGTCGAGTCCCTCGCTCAGGACCACGATCCCATGGACGTCGCGGCCGCCGCCGTCCGCCTCGTCGAAAGGGCCTCCGGCGCTCCGTGCGGGGAGGAGCCAGAGATCCCGGCCGTGGCGGCCGCGCCTCCGCCTCGCCGAGCGGCATCCGCGGCTCGGTCGGGATCCGCCGCGAAGTACAGGTTCGGCGGGCGCGACGCGGGGACGTCCGCCCGGATCTTCGTGGGCGCAGGCCGCGCGGCGGGCATGCGCCCCGCGGACCTCGTCGGCGCCATCGCGAACGAGGCGAAGGCGAATCCGCGAGACATTGGCGCGATCCAGATCGCCGATCGCTTCTCCCTCGTCGAGGTGCCCGAGGCGATCGCCGATTCCGTCATCCGCGCGCTCCGAAATGCGACGATCCGCGGGCACAAGGTCGTCGTGCGGCGCGACCGCGACACGGCCTGAGGGGGAGAGACAAAGATGTCCATCCGCGTCCTCGTCACGGGCGGCACCTTCGACAAGGAGTACGACGAGCTGACCGGCCGCCTCTACTTCAAGGAGACGCACCTCCACGAGATGCTGCGGCTCGGCCGGTGCCGCGTCCCCGTGACCGTCGAGACCGTCCTGATGGTCGACAGCCTCGAGATGACGGACGAAGACCGGATGCGGATCGCGGAGCGCTGCCGGGTCTCGCCGGAGGACCGCATCGTGATCACGCACGGGACGGACACGATGGTCGAGACGGCGGCCGTTCTCGCGCGCGAAAGGACCGCGAAGACGATCATCCTGACGGGCGCGATGGTTCCGTGGGCGTTCGGGAGCTCGGACGGGCTCTTCAACCTCGGGAGCGCGCTCTCGTTCGCCCAGACTCTCCCGTCGGCGGGGGTCTACGTCGCGATGAACGGCCGCTGCTTCAAGTGGGACAACGTGCGGAAGGATCGCGAGGCGGGGACGTTCGAGACCGTACGCTGAGGCCGGCCTAACGGCGCTGGGCCCGCGCCGGCGTCCCGGTCACGGCAACGAGCAGGTTGAAGTCTTAGAAAGGGTTGGAGAGAGTTTTCGCGTCTCGAACGGGGAAGCCGCCGGACGGCGACGTCCGCGGCGAGAGGACGCGGGAAACACACGAGCCCGAATGCGAGGAGACGCGGCGCGAACCGGTGGGGCCGCATCACGGGGCCCCGGGCGTGCCGTCCGGGCGAAACGCGCGGCCGCCCGCGGGATCGTCGCTTCGTGCCGTACGGCCCCGGCGGCGTCCACGATCGCCGCGTGGATCGCTTCGGCCGTGAGCCGGAACGCGATGAAACCGCTCGTCGCCTCCGCCCAGACCGTCCGGGAGTCGGGCGAGACCCGCGTGACATCGGAGCCCCCGCCCGACGTGAAGAAATCGATGCCGCCCGACCTCAGGTGCTGAAGCGAGTGGTCGTGGCCGTTCAGGTAGACGGCCACTCCGTAGCGCTCGAGGAGCGGCAGGACGTCGCGCACGAGCTCGACCGAGTCCCCGTGCGGACCGCAGGAGCGGATCGGGTGGTGCCCCACGACGATCTTCCAGTCGGCCGTCGAGGCGGCGAGCTCCTTCTCGAGCCAGGCCCTCTGCGCCGCCGGATCCTGGCCCGAGACCTTCGTGCGCGAAAGGATCGAGCGGTAGGTGGCGAGGAACGGCGACGTGTCGAGGACGAAGAACTGGATTCGTGCGCCGCCCGCCGTCTGAGTGAACGTGTAGGTGCGCGCCGGCATCCGCCAGCGCGGGCTTCGCGTCGAGTATTCGATTTGCGCCTCGACGCTGCCGCGCGCGTCGTGGTTGCCGAGGGCGACGAACCAGGGGACCTGGAGGCTCCTCGCAGCGTAGACGTCCTCGAACGACGTCTTCCACTGGGGGTCCGTCACCGACGCGACGCCGTACGAATAGAAGTTGTCGCCGGTCGAGACCACGAACCGGACGGGGTGCGCCGTCGCCCACTCCGCCATCGCGGACGCGACATTCCGCTGGGCGGCGCTGCCGCCCCGGCCCCAGTCGCCCAGCGCGAGGAACTCGAGGGCGCCCGAGGGCGGTGGTGCGGAGAGGGAGGAAGCGGTCGGCGCCGTCCCAACGGCGGGCGCGGAGGCCGCCCCGTGGGCGAGTGCGGCCGCGACGAGGCCGATGGCGAAGAGAACGAGCACCGTGCGAGGCGTCGCCTCGCCTCGAGGGCGGGGCATGGGCACGATGGTAGCAAGGCGGGGCCCGGCCGGGCGCCCGCCCCGCTCCCCCCGCGGCTCAGCGAACCGTCAGCACCGGGCAGGGCGCCGTCGCGACGACCTGGCTCGCGACGCTCCCAACGACGAGCTTCTTCAGACCCGTGCGGCCGTGCGTCCCGAGAACGAGGAGACCCGCACCGCTTTTCTCGACGAGCTCGGCGAGCCGCTTCGCCGGATGGCCCGCGAGGATCTCTCCGCGCGCCCGGACGCCCTCGGCGCGGACCTTGGCGAGGACGGGCTCGAGCTGCTTCTCGACCTCCTTGCGGATCGTGTCCTCGAGCTGCGCCTCGATGTAGTCATCCGCGATGCCGGAGTGGCTCAGGGAGGCGGGCGGCGCGTAGACATGCGCCACGATCAGCTCCGTGCCCTCCTTGCGCGCCATCTCGATGGCCTTGAGGAGCGCGTGCTCGGAAGCGGGTGAGAAGTCCGTGGCGAAGACCATGGGCTTCACGGCCACGACCTTGTCGGCCGGGGCCGAGGTCTGCACGAGGGGGGTTGTTGCCATAGAACACCTCCTTACCCTCTCGTACGCCATAGGTCCAGGCTCACGGCCGGGCCATGAGGCAGGTGAATCACCGGGGCCCGGCCGGCGCGGCCGGCCTTCTAGGCGGAGAGTCCGTTCGGAGGAGGCAGGTTCGCGGGCGCGACCACCGGCGACTCGAGCTCGGCGTTCTTCTTTTCGACGCCCTCGCGGCGCGCGTGCTTGTGGGCGCGCGCGGCACGGACGAAGTCCTTGAAAAGAGGGTGCGGCTGCGTCGGCTTGCTCTTGAACTCGGGATGGAACTGGCAGCCGAGGAACCACGGGTGGTCCGACAGCTCGACCATCTCGACGAACTTCCGGTCCGGAGACATGCCGCAAAACGTCAGGCCCGCCTCGCGCAGCATCGGAAGGTACTCCTGGTTCACCTCGTAGCGGTGGCGGTGCCGCTCCCAGATCTGCGACTCGCCGTACGCGCGTCGGGCGAGGGTTCCCTCGCCGAGGTCGCAGGGGTACTTCCCGAGACGCATTGTGCCGCCGAGGGCCTCGACACCGAGGAGGTCCCGCAGCATGTAGATGACCTTGTGGGGAGCGTTCGGGTCGAACTCCGTGGAATTCGCATCGGCGAGGCCGCAGACGTTCCGCGCGTACTCGATCACCGCGCACTGCAAGCCGAGGCAGATCCCGAAGAACGGGACCTTCATCTCGCGTGCGAAGCGGATCGCCTTGAGCTTGCCCTCGACCCCCCGGCGCCCGAAGCCGGGCCCGACGAGAATCGCGTCCGCGCGCGCGAGCGTCTCGGGGTAGCCGACGGACTCGAGCTCCTCGGAATCGATGAACGAGATCCTGACTTTCACGTTGTTCGCGATTCCGCCGTGATGGAGCGCCTCGTTCAGGGACTTGTAGCTGTCGCCGAGCTGGACGTACTTGCCAACGAACGCCACCGTGACCTCTTCCTGCGGGTTCTTGATGCGGTTCACGATCGTCTCCCACTTCGTGAGATCGCGGTCGTAGTGGGGGAGCGAGAGGTAGTCGAGGAGGATCTCGTCGAGGCCTTCGCGGGCGAAAGCGAGAGGAACCTCGTAGATCGTCGGGACGTCCCGGGCCGTCACGACGGCGCGCTCGTCCACGTTGCAGAAGAGCGCGATCTTCTTCTTCATCTCCTCGGGGATCGAGCGGTCGGCGCGGCAAAGGAGGATGTCGGGCTGGATCCCGATCGAGAGGAGCTCCTTGACGGAGTGCTGCGTCGGCTTCGTCTTGAGCTCGTCGGAGGCCGCGATGTGGGGGACGAGCGTCACGTGGACGTTGATCGCGTTCCCGCGGCCGACGTCCTGGCGGAACTGGCGGATCGCCTCGAGGAACGGCAGGGACTCGATGTCGCCGACCGTACCTCCGATCTCGATGAGCACGACGTCGTTGTCGGCCGCGACCCGCCGGATGCAGTCCTTGATCTCGTCCGTGATGTGCGGGATGACCTGGACGGTCTTGCCCAGGTAGTCGCCGCGCCGCTCCTTCTCGATGACCGACTGGTAGACCCGTCCCGTCGTGACGCTGTTCGCTTTGCCGGTGACCGCCGAGGTGAAGCGCTCGTAGTGGCCGAGATCGAGATCCGTCTCGGCACCGTCGTCCGTGACGTAGACCTCTCCGTGCTGAAACGGCGACATCGTGCCCGGGTCCACGTTCAGGTACGGGTCGAACTTCTGCAGGGTGACCTTGAAGCCTCGCGCCTCGAGAAGCGCGCCCATCGAGGCCGCCGCGATGCCCTTGCCGAGACCGGAAACCACGCCGCCGGTGATGAAAATGTACTTGGTTCCCACGCTACACCTCCGCTATCGCCGCGATGGCGCCGGTATGGCTCTGGTCACGCTGTTTTTCTTCGAAGGTGAATGAGGAGGCCACCGACGGGCTACGGCCGTTCTCGTGTGCGGCGGCGGCGCCCATCTTCATTCTAAGAAGAATCTCTTCGACTCTTCTCGCATCTTCGATCGTGTCGACCCCGATGGAGTCGCTCGCCGCGTCCAGAACCGCCATCGCCATTCCCGCCGCGAGGGCGCGGAGCTGCTCGAGGCTCTCGGCGCGCTCGAGCGGATGAGGCGGGAGGCTCGTCCAGCGCCTGAGCGCCTCCTTGCGGTAGCCGTAGAGGCCCAGATGCTTGAGCGTCGGGAGGCCCGGCTCCGGCCGGCGCCGGTAGGGGAGCGGCGAGCGGGAAAAGTAGAGCGCGCGGCCGTCGTCGGCCCGCACGACCTTGACGTTGTTCGGATCCCGGATTTGCTCGGCGTCGTCGATCGGCAGCGCGACGGTCGCGAGCGGAAACTCGGCGTGGTCGAGGAGGAAGCCGGCGACTCGGTCCACGTTGACCGGATCCATCATGGGCTCGTCGCCCTGCACGTTGAGGACCACTTCGACGTCCATGTCCTTCACCGCCGCCCAGACGCGGTCCGTCCCCGAGGGAAGCCCCGGGTCCGTCAGGACCGCCGTTCCCCCCGCGGCCTCCACCGTCCGGACGATGCGCTCGTCGTCCGTCGCAACGAGGACGAGGTCCACGCGCCGGGCTTTCAGGGCGCGCTCGAGCACGCGGACGACCATGGGAATCCCCGCGATCGCGTGAAGGGGTTTGCCGGGGAAACGCTCCGCGTTGTAGCGAGAGGGGATGACCGCGGCGGCTTTGAGGTGGGGCGTGTCCGCCGTCCGGTGCACGTTCGATACTAACATCGGCGCCCCCGACCGCGTCAACGTTCCGCGGGCCCGGCAAACGCGAAGGCGTCGTCGGCCCCATCGGAGGGTCGACGACGACGTGGAGGGGAGGAACGGGATTCGGGGGAGTTTCGCTACCCGGCGGCCTTGTGGGCGCGGCCGCCGTCCGGGGCGTTCTCGGCTTCTTCCTCGACGAGCCCGTCGACGGGCAGCGCCGACGTGTCGACGGAGCCGGCCAGTTCGCGGATTCCCTCGCGGGCGGCGACGGAGTAGGAGTTCGACTCGTCGTAGCCCGAAGCCGCGATGACCTTCTCGTACGTGAGGAGCGCCTTCGTGGGCTCCTGGAGCGCGTAGTGGTAGGTGTGGGCGACGGTCATGCGGGCCTGGAGGTCGTACGGGTTGAGCCGGAGGATCTTCGCGAGGAATACGAGCGCGTCGGAGTAGCGCTCCTCCTCGAGGGCGACCTCGGCGCGGTGGCGGTAGAGCGCCACCTCCTCTTCGAGAGTGAAGTCCTCGCGTCCCGAGGCGCCGAACGGCGCGCGGAACGAACGGAACAGCTTTTCGATCATTCGGTCTCCTGATCGTTCCCGAAGCTGTGGGGGACTCTGTTTGTACCCACGATAGGTTGTGGTTACGGTACGACTGTCCAGAATCGAAATCAAGAGGGAACCCAGAAAAAAGAAGGGAATTCTTCGAAGGTTCCTTACTAATTTCGGCTAGGGCACGCACACATGGTTCTTTTGTGCCTTGCGTTAGGCGGACCCCGCCCCACGCCTTTTTTCATTCGAAGACTAGTAAACTATTGTTTATGAATTATTTACGCCGATTGGCGGCATATTCGGCGGCCAGGAGAAAGCCCTCGCGGGAAGCCGTCTGGGGGAATGCGGCCGCGAGGTCCCGGGCCTTCTCCGCGTGGGACTCGGCGACGCGGTGGGCCCGCTCGAGCGCGTCGAGGCGATGGACGATCTCGAGAACCTGCATGGGCCGCACGGAATCGAAGCTCCCTTCCTTGACCACCGTCTCGATCAGCTTGCGCTCGGCGCGGGTCGCCTGCGGCAGGCAGAGGATGAGGGGGAGCGTGAGCTTGCCCTCCCTAAGGTCCGAGAGCACGGGTTTCCCGAGGTCGGCCTCGTTGGCCGTGAAGTCCAGGAGGTCGTCCTGAAGCTGGAAGGCGATCCCGAGCGCGAGGCCGTAATCCCAGAGACGGGCGCCCCACGCCTCGCTGTTCTCGCCGAACGCGGAACCGACGAGGAACGACGGGATCTTGCACGCACCCGCGAAGAGGAGCGCCGTCTTTCGCCGCACGATGTCGAGGTAGCCCTCGAGCGTGAGGTCGAGAAGGCCGCGGCGCTCGGCGCCGATGATCTCTCCTTCGGTCATCCGGAGCGTCACGTCGGATAGGAGGCGCAGGACGCGGAGATCACCCTCCTCGAGCGCGATCTCCATGGACTTCATGTAGAGGAAGTCGCCGAAGAGGACCGTCAGCTCGTTGCCCCAGCGGCGGTTCACGCTCGGGCGCCCGCGCCGCAGCTCGGCGTCGTCGATGATGTCGTCGTGGACGAGCGTCGCCGTGTGGATGAACTCGATCATCGCGGCGTAGTGCACGTCGCGGTTGCCGTCGTACCCGAGCATGTGGGAACCGAGGAGGAGGAGTGCGGGCCGAATGCGCTTGCCGCCTCCGTCGACCAGGTAGTCGCCGATCAGGGCGATCGTCGGGATGCCCGACCGGGTGCGCTCGACGAGGACCGTTTCGACGTCCCGGAGCTTGGCCTCGATCGGGCCGAGCGCCGTGAGGAGCCGGCGTCCGTTCTCGCGCTCCTCGGCGGGGAGCGTCGCGACGAGAAGGCGGTCCTTGAGGGAGGTCTGGCTCATCGGCGTGGGCGCATCTTATCGCCCCTCCGGCCCGTGTTACGCCGGGTCTCCCCGGCGGGATGCCTAACCCCGGAAATTCGTGAACTGGAGCGGGATGCCGAAATCGGCCCCTCTCAGGAGCGCCATGACGGCCTGCAGGTCGTCCTTCTTCTTGCCCGAGACCCGGAGCTGCTCTCCCTGGATCGCGACCTGCACCTTGAGCTTGCTGTCCTTGACGGCCTTGACGATCTCCCTCGCCTTCTCGGACGGGATGCCCTGCTGGATCGTCACGGGCTGGCGCACCGTCCCCTTGGCCGCGGGCTCGATCTTGCCGTAGGCGAGCGCCTTGAGGGACACGCCGCGCTTGGCGAGCTTCGTCTGGAGGAGGTCGTTCACGGCCTTGAGGGCGAAATCCGTGTCGGCCGTGAGCGTGAGCTCCCGCTCCTTCAGTTCGAGGCCCGCGGACGTTCCCTTGAGGTCGTAGCGCTGGGCGATCTCCTTCTGGGCTTGCGCGACCGCGTTCTGGGCCTCGGGCAGGTTCACCTCGGACACGATGTCGAAGCTGGGGTCGGCCATGGAATCACTCCGTCAGGATCTTCGTGCCGTCGGGCGGCACGAGCGTGAACTCGGAGTCCGGGCGTTTCTTTCCGGACAGCTTCTCCGTGAAGGTGAAGGTCGTTCGGTTGCCGGCCGCGTCGACGAGGACGAGCTTCTTCACCTCGCCCGAAGCGGCCTGCGCGACGAGAGACGCCGACTTGAGGGCGCCGGGGCGCTTCGGCGTGAGCGTGATCGTGACGAGCCCGTTCGCGGCCGGTGCCTCCGCTGCGTCGTAGCGCGACAGGAGAACCTCCGCGGACTCGAGGAAGACGATCGGAAGACGCTCGCGGTCCGAGGGAGCGAGACGCCTGACGACCATCTGGCGGTCGGCCGCGACGTACTGGCGCCCCGAGGTCCCGTCGAACGTGAAGACCTTGCCCTCCGGCCCGTCGTAATCGAAGCGCACGCGATCCGGCGCCTGAAGGACGAGCGTCCCGGTCTCGGGTGCGGTCGCGGCGAAGCCGGCGGGAGCGTACGTCTGGACGTACGTGCAGGTCACGGACCCCGTCGTCGCGTACGCCGCGCGGATCTTCGAGAGGATGGCGGAGGGAGAAGATGAAGATTCTGCTTTGAACATGAAGAGGGCCAGCGCTGCGAGTGCGGCCGGCGCCAGGCTGCTGCCACCATGCCTACTAGCGGGAATATTCACCTTCTAAGAAATCCCTTCTTCCCTTCTCTCAATGTCTGAAATGTCTCTTGCCGGTGAACACCATCGCGATGCCCGCGGCGTCCGCCGCCGCGACGACCTCGGCGTCCTTCACGGAGCCGCCGGGCTGGACGACCGCCGTGATGCCCGCCGCCGTCAGCACCTCGAGGCCGTCGGGGAACGGGAAGAACGCGTCGGAAGCGGCGACCGCGCCCCTCGCCCGGTCGCCGGCCTTGACGGCCGCGTCGCGGCAGGCGTCCACGCGGCTCGTCCGGCCGCCGCCGATGCCGTACGTCGCGGTCTCCCCGGCGACGACGATCCCGTTCGAGACGACGCCGCGCAAGACGAGGTTCGCGAAGAGCAGCGCGCGGCGCTCGGCGTCCGTCGGAGCGCGCTTCGTGACGACCCTCCACGCGCCCTCCTCGTCCGGCAGGAGGTCTCCCTCCTGCACGAGGAGCCCGCCGTCGATCCCGCGCGCCTCGAGGCGCGGGCGGGGGCCGGACTGGGGCGTCACGGTGAGAACGCGCAGGTTCGGCTTCCTCGCGAGAACGGGCTTCGCGTCGTCCGTGACGGCGTGGACGACGACGACCTCGAGGAAGCGAGACGTCAACGCCGCGGCGGCCGCGGCGTCGAGCGTGCCCGTGTAGGCGACGACTCCGCCGAAGCCCGCGATCGGGTCGGACGCCCAGGCGGCCTCGAACGCATCGGCCATCGTCGGCCCCGTCGCGGCCCCGGACGGGATCCGGTGCTTGACGATCGTGAGCGCGTCCTTCCCGACGACGCGCGAGGTGTAGAGCGCCGCGTCCGCATCGAGGAAGTTGTTGTACGAAAGTTCCTTGCCCTGGACGAAGGCGTAGCGCGAGAGGGAGGCCGGATGCGCGGCCGCGTCGGCGTAGAGGGAGGCCTTCTGGTGCGGATTCTCGCCGTAGCGAAGCGGCGAGGCGAGAGTGTAGGTCAGGGAGAGCCGCTCCGGGAAAGGCTCGCCGGTCTCGCCCGAGATCCACCGCGCGATCGCCGCATCGTAGGCCGCCGTGCGCCGGAAGGCCTTCGCCGCGAGCCGCCGGCGTGTCCCTTCGGAAAGGGCGCCGCCGTTCGCGGCGAGCTCCGCCGCGACGGCGGGGTAGTCCGCAGGATCACACACGACGCCGACGTGCGCGTGGTTCTTGGCGGCCGCCCGCACGAGCGACGGACCTCCGACGTCGATCTTCTCGATCGCCTGCGTGAACGTCGCGCCCGTTCTCGCGACGGTCTCCTCGAAGGGGTAGAGGTTGACGACGACGAGGTCGATCGGGCCCATGCCGTGGGAGGCGGCCTCGCGGCGGTCGCGTTCCTCGGCGCGATCGAAGAGGATCCCGCCGAAGAGCCTCGGGTGGAGCGTCTTGACGCGTCCGCCGAAGACCTCGGGAAAGCCCGTGACGTCGGAGACGTTCGTGACGGCGAGGCCCGCCGCTGCGAGGTGAGAAGCGGTGCCACCCGTCGAGAGAAGGCCGAAGCCCTGAGCCGTGAGCGCGCGGGCGAAGTCGGCGAGGCCGGTACGGTCGGAGACCGAGAGGAGGGCGAGACGGGTCGTCACGGCGGATAGGGACCCTTCGATTCGGGATACTGCGCGACGAAGGACGCGTCGCCCCCGGCCGTCTTCCAGATCCAGGCGAAAAGCCGCGCGGTCAGAGTGACGGTGGCCGCGCGCCGCTCGACCGCGGTCGCCGAGGGCAGAGTCGCGCTCACGAGGGTCTCGGGGGCTGCGAACGGTTCGGCGGAGAAGCCGACAAAGGACGACGCACCCGGGGCCGCGGGGGAGGCGTCCGGCGCATGGGCCATCGCGGCGGCGTGCAGGATCGCGCCCGCCTGGTACGCGACGGAGGCGAAGGACTCGTGGCGGC
>JBAUSZ010000122.1:0-13061 GCA_049581965.1 Thermoanaerobaculia bacterium
CTCGACCGCCTGGAGGCCGCGCTCGCGGAGGGCTCGCGCTTCGCGCGCGTGGACCGTTTGGAGGTCGAGGCGCTCGGGGCTCTTCCCGCGGACGCCTTTTGGGACGTCGACTTCTGACGGGCGTCCAAAGTCTGAGACCTCGTCTCCACCTCGCCGGTTATCATTCCAGCGGATCGAGATGCTCTGCACCCACTGCCAGACCCCGAATCCGGACGGGGCTCCGACGTGCCTGCAGTGTCACGAGAGCCTCGACGAGTCGGGCGCCACGCTCGCCCCGTCGTCGGCCGGCGTCACGTCGACGCCGACGATCGCGCCGGCTCACGTGCCCTCGAGCCAGGCGTCGTCGCGCCGTTCACCGAGCGGCAGCCTGGCGTCCTTCTCGGGCCCGTCGACGCTCCCCGAGGGGTTCGACATCGGGCATCGCTACCGGGTCGTGAAGCTCCTCGGCCGGGGCGGCATGGGGGCCGTCTACAAGGTACGCGACCTCGAGCTGGACCGCGACGTCGCCCTCAAGCTCATCCGCCCGGAGATCGCCGAGGACCAGGCGACCCTCGATCGTTTCAAGCGGGAGATCCAGCTCTCGAGCCGCATCACGCACAAAAACGTCCTTCGCGTCTACGACCTCGGCGAGGTCGAGGGCATCAAGTTCCTCACGATGCAGTTCGTGGACGGGGACGACCTCGCGAGCCTCATCAAGCGGGAGGGGCATCTCCCCTTGCCGCGCGTCCTCGCGATCTTCGGCGAGATCTGCAGGGGCCTCGCGGCCGCGCACGAGCAGGGGGTCATCCACCGCGACCTCAAGCCGCAGAACATCATGCTGGACGCGGCGGGCACGGCCTACGTGACGGACTTTGGCCTCGCGAAGAGCCTCGCGGGCACGGGCATGACGGAGATGGGGGCGATCCTCGGAACTCCTTTCTACATGTCCCCCGAGCAGGTCAAGGGCGAAAAGGCCGGACCGGCATCGGACATCTACTCGCTCGGCGTGATCCTCTACGAGATGCTGACGGGAGTCGTCCCCTTCACGGGCGACTCGGCCTACCAGGTCATGGTGCGGCGGCTGACGCAGAAACCCAAGGCCGCCGCGGAGCTGAACCCGGACATCCCGGCGTTTCTCCAGAAGATCATGGAGCGGTGCATGGCGACCGATCCCGCCGCTCGCTACCCGAACCCCGAGGCGGTCCTCGCCGACCTGGCCGCGGGGACCTTCTCGACGAACGTGCGTTTCGAGCTGCTGCGGCGCCGGTGGGTCCTCATGGTCGGCGCCGCCGCGGTCCTCGCCGCCCTTGCGGTCGGGGGGGTCGTCTGGCTCTCGAGGCGGCGGCCCGCGCCGAAGACGGTGGAGGCCGCGCGGCCGGTCCTCGTCGCGGATTTTACGAACAAGACCGGCGACCCGGTCTTCGACGGGACCCTCGAGACGGCGTTCGGCATCGCGCTGGAAGACGCGGCGTTCATCACGAACTACCGGCGCGACGCGGCCCGCAAGGTGGCGGCCCAGCTCCAGCCCGGCACGACCGGCCTCACGGAGCCGGTGGCGCGGCTCGTCGCGGCACGGGAGGGCGTCGGCGTCGTCACCGCGGGCTCGGTGGCGGCGGAAGGGTCGGGCTACAAGATCGCGGTACGGGCCGTGGACGCGACGACCGGGAAGGTCCTCGTCTCGGCGGAGGCCTCCGCAAGCGACAAAAACGCCGTCCTTGGTGCCGTCGCGAAGCTGGCCTCGAAGGTCCGGGGCGCCCTCGGCGACACGACGCCCGAGTCGGCGCGGATCGCCGCGGCCGAGACCTTCACGGCGGGCTCGTTCGAGGCGGCGCACGAGTATGCCGTCGCCCAGGAGGCCCAGTTCGCCGGGAAGTGGGACGAGGCGGCGCGCGACTACCGCAGGGCGGCCGAGCTCGATCCGAACATGGGCCGCGCCTACGCCGGCCTCGCCGCGGTCTACCAGAACCAGGGGAAGCACGAGGAAGCGAAGAAGACCTTCGAAGACGCCCTCGCGCGCCTCGAGAGGATGAGCGACCGCGAGAAGTTCCGGACTCGCGGTCTCTACTACGTCACGGTTAGAAAGCCCGACCGGGCCGTCGAGGAGCTCAAGAACCTCGTGGCCCAGTACCCGTCGGACACGAACGGGATCGCGAATCTCGCCCTGGCCTATTTCTACAAGCGCGACATGGCCCAGGCCGTCGCCGTCGGCAAACGGTTCACCGAGATCTACCCGAGGGCCGTCCCGCAGCGAAACAACGTCGGCCTCTTCGCGATGTACGGCGGAGACTTCGAGACGGCCGTCAAGGAGCAGCGGGCCGTCCTCGACCTGAACCCGAAGTTCCACCTCGCCTTCGTCGGCCTCGCGCTCTCGCAGCTCGCCGAGGGAAAGCCCGACGAGGCTCGGGAGACGTGGAAGAATCTTGCCGCGGTGGACGCCCACGGGGCCTCTCTCGCCGCGATGGGCTTAGCCGACATGGCGCTGGCGGAGGGGAAGCCCGCCGAAGCCGTCCCCCTTCTCGAGAAGGGGGCGGCGGACGACCTCGCCTCCAAGGACACCGACGCGGCCGCCGGAAAGCTGGTTTCTCTCGCCGAGGCGCAGCTCGCCCTCGGAAAGGAGAAGGCGGCGCTGGCCTCGGCCGAGAAGGCCGTCTCTCTCGCCAGGGGCGAGAACATCCTGTTCCCGGCGGCGCAGGTTCTTGTCGCGGCCGGGAAGACGCCGCGGGCGCTGGAACTCGCGGCCGACCTCGGCAAGCGCCTCGAGGACGATCCGCGGGCCTACGGAAAGCTCATCGAGGCCGAGGCGCAGCTCAAGGCCGGGAAGGCGGGCGAAGCGGTCCGGACGATCGAATCCGCGAGGGCGATCTCCGACACGTGGCTGGGCCGGTTTCTCTCGGGCCGCGCGTACGTCGAGGCCGGAGCCTTCACGGAGGCAGACGGCGAGCTGGAGAGGTGCGCGAAGCGGCGCGGCGAGGCGACGGCCGCGTTCCTCGACGAGGTACCGAGCTGGCGGCTCTACGGCCCCGTTCTCTACTGGCGCGGCCGCGCGCAGGAGGGGCTGAAGAGCCCGGCCGCGGCGGACTCGTTCAAGGCCTTCCTCGCGATTCGCGGAAACGCCGGCGGGGATCCGCTCGTCGCGGACGCCCGCCGGCGGCTGGGCGAGTCGAAGTAGGCGGTCCGCGCCTCAGGGCACGGGCACGATCACCTTGCCGATGTAGCGGTTGGGCGTCGGTGGGCTGTGCCAGTACGGAGGCACCGTCACCCCCGGAGTGACGGGCTGGAAGCAGCCCCAGTCCAGCGACCAGTCCATCGCGAGGTAGTAGACACCCGGCGTCGACGGGGCCGTGAAGCTGGTCGATGTGGTCCCGCTCTGCGGCGGGTACGGTTGGCCGTTGTACGTGCAGACCGGAACGCCGACGGCAAACCCGATCTCGATTTGATCAATGCATCCGGGACAGTAATCCGGAGGGTTGGCGATCGTGTAGTCGTAGCTCAGGGTGAAGCCTCCGCCCGCCGGTACCGTCAGGACGTTCGTCCCTCCGTTCAACTTGACGTTCGTGAGCGTCGCCCAACCATAGAGTACGGGCGGAAACTCGACCGCGCCGATGTCGCAGCCAGTTCCGGTCGGCCGCGCAGCGCCGCGCTGGTCTGTGATGAGAGTCGATCCGCACCCGTTGGCGCCGGGGGGAATCCCGTCCACGGCTGGGCTGCCCGGCAGCGGCACGACGACCTGGGTCGGGCCGCCGGCGGACGAGAGGCCGCCCGGATCGAGCTGCGGGTCGGTGCTGTTCAGCGAACCCGTGGACGGTGTGAAGCCGCAGCTCGCGTCGCTGGAGATGTTGTAGCCGCCGTCGTTCGCGGCGCCAGTCCCGACGCAGTTGGCTCCGGCGCTGCCCGCCACGATCGAGCTCTTGAGAAGGAAAGGAATCGACGGCTCCGTCGTGATGGTCCCGCCGGTCCCGTTTACGCCGTTGCCCCAGAAAGTGGAATTCGTCACGTTCAGCGGGCCGCTGCCCGGGCTCGGGCGGCTCTGGTTGTAAACCGCGCCGCCACTGTTGGATGCGGCCTCCCAGTAGGTCCCGTACGCAGTGTTCCCAACGAACGTGCTGTTCGTGACCGTCGAGGCGTTCGTCGAATACGCGACGATCGCGCCACCCACGTTCTGTGCCGAGTTGCTCGCGAAGGTGCTGTTCGTGACGGTCAGCGTCCCGCCGTAGTTGAAGATTGCGCCACCGTTGTCCTGGGCGCTGTTTCCGCTGAAGGTGCTTCGATCGACGGAGGTCACGCCGTAGTCGTTCTCGATCGCGCCACCGCGGGAGTTGCCCGCGTTGTTCGCCGTGAAGTTGCAGAGGACGACGTTCAGTGTGCCGAAGCTGTGGACGCCACCCCCTTCGACGTTGTCGTTGGCGCAGGGCAAAGTGCATCCACCGTTGCTGATCGTGACGTTGTTCAGGGTCAGCGTGCCGCCGCCGTCGACCACGAAAAGCCGGAAGGCGGGCGTACCGGGCGCAGAGGAGCGCTGGATCGTCGCGCCGTTGCCGTTGATCGTGAGGCTCGTGTTGCCATTGATGTGGGGAAGAGCCGTGTAAAGGTCGGGTGTGCTCTCCGTCGGCGGGTTGTAGTACGGCGAGGCGAAGGTGTAGATGCAGCCGGCCGTCAGGTTGATTATCTGGACCCCGGCGGCTGTGTTCGCGGCCGAAACGCTCGCCGCGAGGGCGATCGGGTCGCACGGGGCGGCTCCGACCGTGATCGAGAGGGAGCGGGTCGCGGTCTGCTGGGGGCTGCCCGAGTCGACGACCTGAACGGTGAATGGATACGTGCCGGTCCCGGTCGGGGTCCCGGAGAGGACGCCCGCCGCGGAAAGGGAGATCCCGGGTGGCGGCGGCTGGCTGCCCGCTGCGAGGCTCCACGTCAGTGTTCCAGAGCCTCCGGTCGCGACGAGCGACTGCGAATACGGGGTGCCGGATGTCCCGTCCGGGAGCGATGTCGTCGTGATGGCGAGAAGAGGCGCGACCCGGAGCGAGTACGTGCGGTTGCCCGTCTTCGACGCCGAGTCCGTCACGGATACGCCGACGGAGTACGTGCCGGCGGTCGAAGGCGTTCCCGAGACGAGGCCGGTCGTCGTTCCGCCGATCGAGAGGCCGGCCGGCAGGCCCGTTGCCGCCCAGCTCAGGTAAGGACGCGTGCCGCCGAGCGCCGTGAGCGCCGCGGAGTAGGGCTGGGTGGCCACGCCGTCCGGGAGAGCCGACGTCGTGATGGAAGGCGGAGACGTCGCCGGAACGTTCGTCGGGTCGTTCGTGTTCGGGGCGTGCGCCACGACGACGGGCGCCACGTTCTGGATGATGTTCGTGAGCGTCGGGATGTCGACCGGCCCCCGGATCGTCACGAGGATCGACTCTCCCGGCCCGAGGACGAATGTCGCGTTTCCGTCGGACGGGTCCGTGATGGCGGGGTTCGGGGGCAGGTTCGGATCGACGAACGTGGGGTTGACGACGCTGGCGACCGGTATGTTGCGCTGCTGCTCGAAGAGGACGCAGTTGAGCGAGGCCGGGTTTCCGTACGGCTTGCTGATGATGAGCTGGAGCGGCGTCGCCGGAGCGGTTCCGGCCAGCTGCACGCGATATGTGGCTGCGGTGTTACCCCTGTTCGTCACCGTGTACGTCGCGTCGGAGACGGGCGCGTTCGTGACGTTCGGGTTGGTCACATTCGGGTTGGTCACGTTCGGGTTCGTGACATTCGGGTTGGTGACGTTCGGGTTGGTCACGTTCGGATTCGCAAGGTCGGGGTTGGTCACGTTCGGGTTCGTGACATTCGGGTTGGTCACGTTCGGGTTGGTCACGTTCGGGTTGGTGACGTTCGGGTTCGTGACATTCGGGTTGGTGACGTTCGGGTTCGTCACGTTCGGGTTGGTCACGTTCGGGTTGTAGACCTCGACCGTCGTCACGGGCGGAGCGGTCGAATTGTCGGGGTCGACGAGCGTCGGCGCGGAGGGATCGGTGTTGAAGATGACGAAGCCTGTGAGGCCGTTCGTTTTGAGAGGGCTGCCGGGCAGGCCGTTCACCTCGGCGACGTCGACCTCGACGAGA
Source organism: Thermoanaerobaculia bacterium (assembly GCA_049581965.1). Taxonomy (GTDB): domain Bacteria; phylum Acidobacteriota; class Thermoanaerobaculia; order UBA5066; family UBA5066; genus Fen-183. The sequence continues at coordinate 6,063 of JBAUSZ010000122.1, forward strand.
GCCTTGGGATCCGTCGAGAGGGCGTAGACCGAGCGCGCGACGGACGAATTCGCCGGGATCACGACGTCGAGCGTCGTCGTGGGCGCAGGGAACGGGTTGGGCACGGGATTCGGCGCAGGCACGAAGGAGGCGCGGCCCCCTGCGGGCTGGCCCGCGATCGTGAGCCGGAAGGTCCGCGAGAGAGGCGTCAGGTTCTCGACGTTGACGGTCAGGTCGCGCTGGAGCGTGGGCGAAAGAGGCTTGGCGTTCTGCACGGACGAGACGGCGAGCCCCCGCGAGATGCGAGCGGCATAGATGTTCTGGTTCCGCATGCCCTCGTTGCCCGGCCGGCAGGCGGGAAGCGGCGAGCCGTCGAACTTGCTCACCCCGCTGGTCGTCGTGGGCGGCGTGTAGTTCGCCCAGTTGCCGTCGGCCGGCGGGCGAACGTCCTGGTTCGACGTCCAGGAAGCGAGAAAGACGGGATTGGTGCCCGGCAGGCTGTTGAAGCGCCACCGGCGCCCAGGGGCCGCGGGCGGAAGGAACGTCGGGCCCGCGACGTCGATGTAGTCGCCGAGGAAGGGGACTGTGCCCTGCTGGAAGAGCCGGAGGTTGGGTGGGTTGATCTGCAGCTGCTGGAGGGTGGCAACGGTCCCCGTCTCGTCGCCGCGCGTGCCGAAGATGTACTGCGAAAGGCGAGCCGACGTGAAGGTCGGGGCGACGGCGGAGTCGGCCTGGGCGACGCGGAGGTCCAGCGTGTGTCGCCATTCCGTCAAGCCGGTCTCGACGAAGAACGGAGTGAAGACCCTGGCCGCGCCGCCCAGATCGAGCAGCTCGCCTCTCAGGGCCCGGGTCTCGAGGTAGAGCTTGCCGGAGACCGGGTCCGGAGTGAGCGGATTGGTCCGTGGCGAGAAGAGCCCGAACGTGTGGTCGAGCCGGGCGTCGTAGTAGATGACCGTGATCCTGTCGGCGACCACCGTCATCTGCGGCATGAACTGGTGGCCGCGGGAGAACGAGGTCCCGGAGTCGTCCGTCACCGAAGAATTATCGATGGGCTGGGGCGCCGACCAGGTGGACGCGCCGTCCGTCGAGACCGAGAGGACGACCCGGGCGTCGCCGTTCGGCGGCATTCGCTGCGACCAGGCCACGAAGATCCGGCCCCGGAAGGTGGCGTTGTCAGGCTCGTCGACGTCTTCCGTCCCGGCGTCGGGGCGGCGATCGATGCCGATCGTCGGATACGCGTTCGTCCGGAAGGAGTCGGTGGACGTTCCCTGGTCGAAGAACGACTTGCCCGTCGTGAGGGTTGCCGCGTTGTAAGGGGGAAGCGAGGCCACGACCGTCGGCGTCGAGAAGAGGAGGCCGCGGGCCGATCTCGCGATCATGATCGCGTCCGTCTGGGTTCCACTGGCGAACCGGCGCCAGACGACGTTGATGACGCCCGTGGCCGGGTCGATCGCGATCGAAGCCCCCTGGTTGACCTTGTTCGTGCCGTTCAGCTTGACCGGCGTGCTCCATGAGCCGCCGCAGTTTCTGGAGTACGAGAAGAAAATGTTCGTCGTGAGCGAGCTGCCCGACCCGGTCGCTTCGGTCCAGGCCGCATAGACCGAGCCGGCAGGCACGCTCTGGCTCACGGTCGCGTTCGGGTTTCCCGGTTTGGGCTGCGGGACGGTCAGGTTGCAGACGCCGTCCAGGAGGCGCGGTTTGTCGACGGCAATCCAGGGCTTGTCGATGAAGGGGGAGCTCGCGGCCGTCGCCCGATCGACGACCTGCGTGTCGATATACCGGATCGGATCGGAATCGAGCGTGGGATCCCCGTTCTCCTTGTTGTTGAGGTCCATGAACCGCGAGACGAAGAAGACGCCGACGTTCGTGCCGCGGTTGAACGCGATGCCCGAGTAATAGAAGAGCCCGTTCGTGCCGGCGCGAACGACCGGGTCGGCCGCGGTCGTGAACCCGGCGAGCGGGCCAGTCGGGGCGGGCGTCTGCTGCGGGTAGCCCGGCAAAAGTGTGCTCTTCCAGGTGAGGCCCCCGTCGAAGGACTTGAAGACGCCGAGCCAGGCGTCGCCCGTCTCGGGAGGCGTGCCCGCCGGCGAGGGCGGAAACGGGATGTCGACCGTCCGGTAGTCGTTGGCGCCCGCGAGAAGGTGGCGCGGGTTGCGCGAGGACATGGCGATCGAGGGCTCGTTCTGGCGCTGGAGGAAGGGATCGCCGCCGGGCCACTGGATGCCGGACACCATGTTGACGCCCTGGCTGGCGACTTGCGCGCGCAGGGGACCGGGCCTTGCCGCTGCGAGCAGGAGGGACAGCGCGACTGCGTTACGAAGCAGGCGGACGATCGAAGGGCGGGCGAACGGGCGTCGGGCCATCACGGACTCCTTCGGAGGTTCCTGCGTGCCCGCTGCGCCCGCCGGGGCTGGAATTCCCGGCGGAGCGGCCGCTTGACGTCTTCGTACACGGACTCGCCGCATTCTTGGGGGTCCGGGAGGGCCTGTCAAGAGAGAGACTCAATCGCGTGATTGAGCGACGCGGCAGCGTGCGGAGGACCGCCTCAGGCCGCCGTCGGGCGGGAGCGGCCCGCCGGCCAGATCGCGAGCGCGATCCCCGCAAAGATGAGGGCGGCGGCGACCGCCGTGCGCGGCGAGGGCGTCTCGCCGAGGACGAGCTTCGCGAGCGTCATCGCGACGAGAGGCTGGACGTAGATGAACATCGCGGTCGTCGCGGCGCCCGTGCGCGCGAGGGCCCACCCGTTCAGCGCGTACGCGACGACGGTTGCGAGGAGGACGGTTCCTCCGACGCCCGTCCACGCGCGCGCCGAGAGGGACTCGGGACGAAAACGCAGGAGATCGGGAAGGGCGACGAGGACGACGGGAAGGGCGGCGTATTGGAAGAGCGCCGCCGTCACGCGGATCGGGGAATACCGCCGGAACACGTCGCGCGCGAGGACGAGGAAGACCGAATAGCACGTCGCGTTCGCGAGGATCAGCGCGTTTCCGGCGAGCGTCCGGTCCCCGAAGTCGAGCCGGGAGAGGTCGAGGAGCCAGAGAAGGCCTCCGAGGGCGACCGGGATTCCGAAGAGCCGCCGCCGGGCCGGCCGCTGTCGCGCGAGGACGGCGCCGGCGGCGAGCGTGAGGACGGGCGTCATGGCGGTCAGGAGCGTCGCGTTCGTGGCCGTCGTCCGCGAGAGGCCGAAGACGAAGAGAACCTGGTTCGCGACGATGCCGAGGAAAGAGAGCCGGGCGAGGGTCCCGCGGTCCTTCGGGTCGATCGCGCCCCCGGGGTCGAGGACACGCGCGATCACCGTGAGGACCGCGGCTCCCGCCACCGCGCGCAGCGCCGCGAGGGCGAGCGGTGGGACTTCGGCGAGGGCGAGCTTGCCGAAGACGGGGAAGCTCCCGAAACACAGCTGGACGCCGAGCAGCGCGAGGTAGGCGTGGACGTCGCGTCGGCGTGCGACGGGGGAGTGCTCAGACAAGAGGCACGGGCGCGACGGGCGCGACGGACGCGGGAAGATTTCCTGCGAAAGAAGAGACGGTCAACGCCGTACCCGCAGCCGCCCGTTCCCTCTTCACGTACGCGAGGGCCACGGCGCCTCCCGAAGCGCCGCCGGCTGCCGCGCTCGTGATGGCGCCGCACTCTTCACGCTCAAAGAAGATCTTCTCGCCCGTCCTCGGAACTCCTCCCAGCACCTGGAGCCGGACGAGCCGCCGGTTCACGTGGCCGTAGGTCTTGATGCGCGCGACGATTTCCTGACCCACGTAGCAACCCTTGGTCTCGGAGATGAATCCGCGCTCGCGCAGCCCGGCCTCGTCGGGCAGGACGGCCTCGGTCAGCTCGGCGCCCCAGCGCGGGATGCCGGCGGCGATGCGGAGCGACTCGAGGCGCTCCGGCGATTCGAGCTGCGCCCCGGCCGACAGGAAGGCCGTTCGGATTTCTTCTGAAAAGGAGGAGGGGAGACGGAGGTCAAAGCCTGGGACGCCCGTCCGATTTTCGCAGACGACGCGGATGGCGCCGCCCGGGGGATCTTCTTTGAAGGTGAATTGCGCGGCGACGCTCGCGTGAGGCTCTCGCGGCAAGGGGTTGCCCGCGCCTGGCCCTATTACCCTTCTAAGAAAATCTTCTTCCTCTCTTCCGTTTCCCTCAGCTGCGGCCGTGAGGTGCAGGACGTGCGTCGCCGCCGTCTCGTTCGCGATCGTCACGTCGTTGAACACGAGGTACTTCCGCAGGAGTTCCTCGGCGGTGGCCGCGAGCTCGGGCGGCGTGTCGAGGACGAGGCGCTCGTCCTCGCAGAGGACGACGCACTCGGCGAGGAGCTTGCCCTTCGCCGAGAGGAACGCGGCGGCGCAGCCCTGCCCGGCCGAGAGCTTTTTCACCTCGTTCGTGACGAGCCCGTGGAGGAAGCTCGCGCGATCCCTGCCGAGGAGGACGACGCTGCCGCGGCCCGTGAGATCGAATAGAAGAACGGGAGAAGCCGCCACGAGGCGATTCTCGCATCCGGCGTCCCGAGCCGATCCGTGCGACAATTCCCTCCCGTGACCGAACCCGAAGCCGCCCCGAAAACGGGCGGCGTCCGGCGGCGCCGCCGAGGCGGACGCGGCCGTTCCACCACCCCGAAAGGAACCGTCGAGCCGCCGTTTCCGGAGGCGGAGCCCTCGCGCGTTCCGATGGCTCCGCTCGCTCCAACCGCCCCGCCCGTCTCGCCCGCCGCGCCCGCCCCGGGATGGATGCCGGCCGGCTTCGGGGAAGGAGTCGGCATGCCGCCGCCCTCTTTGACCATGAACAACGAAGAACAGAACCTCGCCCTGTTCATCGACATCGACAACCTCCTGATCGGCCTGCGCGAGAGCGGCCATCCGAAGTTCGACGTCAAGCTGCTCATCTCGCGCCTGCTCGAGAAGGGGAAGATCGTCGTCAAACGCGCCTACGCGGACTGGAACCGGTACACGGAGTACAAGCGAGAGTTCCACGAGGCCGCGTTCGAGCTCATCGACATTCCGCAGCACCGGATGTCGGGGAAGAACTCCGCCGACATCCGGATGGTCGTCGACGCGATGGACCTCGCCTCGAACAAGGCGCACATCACGACGTTCGTGATCGGCTCCGGCGACTCGGACTTCTCGCCGCTCGTCTCGAAGCTCAAGGAGAACAACAAGCAGGTTCTCGGGTTCGGAGTGAAGGGCTCGACCTCCGAGCTCCTGATCGACAACTGCGACGAGTTTCTCTACTACGAAGATCTCGTCCGCGAGAAGACGAAGGCGCCGTCGCTCCACGGGCTTCCCGAGAAGAGCGCCGAGGCCTTCGCGCTCCTGATCGACTCGATCCTTGCGTTGAAGCGCGAGAACAAGGAAGTTCTCTGGGGCTCCATGGTCAAGCAGACGATGCAGCGCAAGAACCCGAGCTTCAACGAGGGCTATTACGGGTTCCGCGCATTCTCCGAGCTCCTCGAGGCCGCCGAGAAGGCGAAGGTCATCACGCTCAAGCGCGACACGAAGAGCGGTTCGTACATCGTGACGGGCTTCGGCAACGCCTGAGAGTCCGAAGAGCACGAAGAAGAGAAAAAGACTTCTTTGAATGGTTAAGAGGGAGGAAACAGCCCGGGGCGGCGGCGTGCGCCGAGCAGGCGCTCGTCGCAGCGCCGCGGTGACGCGGTTGCCCTCTTCACCTTCTAAGAAAGTCCTTGGTGCTCTTCGAACGTCACCTTCTGTCTGGCCGCTCCTCGAGAGGCGGACGCTCGGCGACTTCAGCGTGTTTTCCGTTCGCGGCGAGCGCACGCGCTCGCCGCGCAGCGGGCGTCCCCACGACTTCTACGTCCTCGAATGCCCCGACTGGGCGAACGTCGTCGCCCTGACCGAGGCGGACGAAGTCGTCCTCGTGCGGCAGTTCCGCGCCGGGACGCGCTCGATCACGCTCGAGATTCCGGGCGGCAGCGTCGAGAAAGGGGAGTCCGCGGCGGCGGCCGTCCGCCGCGAGCTGCTCGAGGAGACCGGCTACGCCGCCCGGTCTTGGAGGCGGATCGGCGTCGTCCACCCGAACCCGGCGATCCAGGGGAACCGCTGCTCGACGTTTCTCGCCCGCGGCTGCCGGCGCGTGGCCGACCCGGCGCCCGACGAGGGGGAAGACCTCGCCGTGGAGCTCGTCCCGCTGCGGCGCGTCCCGGAGCTCATCCGGAGAGGCCGCATCACGCACTCCCTCGTGATCGCGGCGTTCCACTTCCTTTCACTGCCTTCCAATTCGCAGTAAGACTCTCCGTATCGCATAATCGGCTCGGGACGCATGGTGCGCCGGCGGTGCTGCGGGGGGCGGCACGGGGCGTGAAACGAGGGGGCAGGCGCGGAGAAGAACCCGCGCCGGGAGGACCACATGATCCGTCGCTGCGTCGCCCCGATCCTCAGGCTCCTTGCTTTCCTGGGTCTCCTCGCGTCGCCCCTGCTTCTGGCTGTGATCGCGCGTGCCGAGGGCGAGGACGTTGCGCCGAAGGGGAACCGCCTCGTCGCCCTCCGTTCGGTCGTCCTTTCCGAGCGCCCGGACGGCCGCGGGGCCCGCGCGGGGCGCGTCGCGGCGAGCGCCCCGGCGTCCCTCGTGGAGCACTGGGACGGCAAGATCCTGGTGACGTCGCCCGGGTGGGGCGGCTCGGTGGGCGTGAGGGGGTGGGCCGACGCGTCCGCGTTCTTCGCCCTCGGCGACGACGGGACGAAGACGGCCGACCTCATCGAAAACGCGCGACTCCTCCTCGAGGCGCGCGACCGGCCGGTCCTCGCGTCGGCCTACCTGAGCGAAGCGGTCCGGCGCGAGCCCTCGAACGTCGAGGCGTGGGAACTCCTGGGCCGCTCCGGCGAGCTTCTCGCACAGGGCGCCCGCCCGACGGCGGAAGGAGGCCCGCCGGCGTCGGTTCGCGTGGCCGGCCTGTGGGGCGTGAAGCTCGTGCCCGCGGGTGACGGCAGGGCGTTCCGGTACGACGGCGAGGCGTATCGGCGCGCAATCGCCCTTGCGCCCGCGGCCGACGCGGCCGAGCGCGTGAGACTGCGG
>JBAUSZ010000123.1:0-5625 GCA_049581965.1 Thermoanaerobaculia bacterium
GCTTTGCCGGCCCGCGGGCTCCTCGAGAGCACGGTCCCCGCAGACGAGCTCCCGTCCGCCCTCGCAGACGCGCTCGTGCCGTAACGGTCAGCCGAGCCCGGCGAGGAGCGGGCCGAGGTCGCCCGCAAGAACGGCGCGGGCCCCTTCGATCGCCGGGGCCGCCTCGCGGTCGCGGTCCCAGAAGGGCACCCGCGCGCGGAGCCGACGATGGAGATCCTCGAGGGGTGGCGACGACGCGAGCGGGCGCCGCAAGTCGAGTCCCTGCCCGGCGGCCAGGAGCTCGATCGCGAGAACGGTCTCGAGAAGGTCGACGTTTCGTGCGAACTTTCGCGCCGCGATCGGGCCCATCGAGACGTGGTCTTCCTTCCCGGCCGACGTCGGAATCGAGTCCACCGACGCCGGGAAGGAGTTCGCCTTCGCCTCCGACACGAGCGCCGCGGCCGTGACGTGAATCATCATGAAACCCGAGTTCAGGCCGCCGTCCTTCACGAGGAAGGCCGGGAGGTCACCGGAGAGCGCCGGGTTCACGAGCCGCTCCGTGCGACGCTCCGAGATCGAGGCGAGGTCGGCCGCCGCCGCGGCGAGGAGATCGCACACGAGCGCGACCGGCGCCGCGTGGAAATTCCCGCCCGAGACCAGCTCGCCCTCCTCGGCGAAGACCATCGGGTTGTCCGTCGCCGCGTTCATCTCGATTTCGACGACGCGCCGGGCGTGCGCGGCCGCGTCCCGCGCGGCGCCGTGCACCTGCGGCATGCAGCGCAGCGTGTAGGCGTCCTGCACGACGCCGCAGCCCCGGTGGCTCTCGCGGAGCGGGGACGAGGCGAGGAGCTTGCGGAGGTTCGCCGCAGAGGCGACCTGGCCCGGGTGCGGGCGCGCAGCGTGGATGCGAGGGTCGAAGGCCGCGTCCGTACCCTTGAGGACGTCGAGAGTGAGGGCGCCGAGGAGGTCGGCCGCCTTCACGAGATCGAGGAGGCGCGCGAGGGCCAGCGCCCCGAGCGCCGTCGTGAGCTGGGTTCCGTTGATGAGGGCGAGCCCCTCCTTCGCCTCGAGGACGGCGGGGGTGAGCCCGGCGGCGCGCAGCGCCTCGGCGGCGGGCATCCTGCGGTTGCGGTACACCGCCTCGCCTTCGCCCACGAGGGCGAGCGCCAGATGCGCGAGGGGCGCGAGGTCGCCGGACGCTCCGACGGACCCCTGCGCCGGCACGACCGGGTGGACGCCCGCCTCGAGGCACGCGAGGAGAAGCTCGAGCGTCCGGCGGCGGATCCCCGAAAACCCCTTCGCGAGGCAGTTCGCCCGCAGGACCATGGCCGCGCGGACGGCCGGCACGAGGAGCGCGGGCCCCGTCCCAGCCGCGTGGCTCCGGACGAGGTTGAGCTGCAGCTCGCCGAGCTTGTCGCGCGGAATCACGACGTCGGCGAACTTGCCGAACCCCGTCGTCACGCCGTAGACGACCCGGTTTTCCGCGATGGCACGGTCGATGACGGCCCGTGCGGCGTCCACCCGCGCTGCGGCGTGCGGCGCGAGCGCCGCGGACGCGTCGCCGGAGGCGACGCGGGAAAGATCTTCGAGCGAGAGGGAGTCCCCGTCGAGAGTCACGACTGGTCGCACGAGGATTGATTGTGCACCGGGAGAGGCGGTTTTTCTTAGAAGGACGAGCAGGTCCGGTACAATTCGAAAGTGACACACATCAAGGGCTCCGCCCTCGCCGTCATCGGCGGCCAGTGGGGGGACGAGGGCAAGGGCAAGGTCGTCGACCTCATTTCCCCCTCGTTCGACCTCGTCGCGCGGTTCCAAGGCGGCCACAACGCCGGCCATACGGTCAAGTTCGGCGACCGCCATTTCGCACTGCGTCTCATCCCGTCGGGCATCTGCCGCGCCGGGGTGACGAACGTCGTCGGCAACGGCCTCGTGATCGACCCGCGCGCGATGCTCTCGGAGATCGACACGCTGCGCGTCGCCGGCGTCCGCATCGAGGAGAACCTCCTGATCTCCGACCGCGCTCACGTGATCCTCCCGACGCACGCGCTTCTCGACGGCGCGCGCGAGAAGGCTCTCGGCGGCGCCAACATAGGAACGACTTCGCGCGGAATCGGCCCCGCTTACGAGACGAAGGCGAACCGGACCGGCCTGCGCATGGCCGACCTCGTCGACGCCGAGCGATTTCGTCAACTCGCGCGTCCGGTCCTCGAGCACCATGATGCAGTCCTCACGCACTTCTACGGCCTCGAGGTTCCCCCCATCGAGGAGACGCTCGCGACCTACGTCGAATGCGGGAAGAAGCTCGCGCGCTTCGTGACGGACACGAGCGCGTGGCTCTCGGCCCAGCTCGGCTCGGGCAAGAAGCTCCTCTGCGAGGGCGCGCAGGGCGTCATGCTCGACGTCGACCACGGGACGTATCCGTTCGTGACCTCGTCCTCCTGCGCGGCGGGCGGCGCCTGCACCGGCCTCGGGATCCCCCCGTCGGCGCTCGGCGCGGTCGTCGGGGTCATGAAGGCCTACACGACGCGCGTGGGCTCCGGGCCCTTCCCGACCGAGCTCCAGGACGAGATCGGCGAGCGCATCCGCGCGCGCGGCAACGAGTTCGGCACCGTGACGGGCCGCCCCCGGCGCGTCGGCTGGTTCGATGCGGTCGTCGCGCGCACCTCCGTGCGAATCTGCGGCCTCGACGGGATCGCGCTCACGAAGCTCGACGTCCTCGACGACCACGACGAGGTCCGCATCGCGACCGGCTACACGATCGACGGCCGCGCCGCGGGCGAGATTCCCGCGCGCGCGGACCACTACGAGAAGGCGCGGCCGGTCTACCGCTCGTTCCCGGGCTGGAAGACCTCCACGGTCGGCATCGAGAGCTGGGACGGCCTTCCCCTCCGCGCGCGCGACTACGTCACCGCTCTCGAAGAGATCGTCGGCGCGAAGGTCGTCATCCTCTCGACAGGGGCCAAGCGCGAGGAGACGATCATCCGCAGCGGGACGATCCTCGACGGCTGGCTCCGGAAGCTCCCGGTCCCGCAGCGCACCGCCTGAGGCCCCCTTCGCCCCTCTCGGGCCGTCGGATACACTCCCCCGCGCGGCGGGCCGTTAGCTCAGTCGGTTAGAGCACCTGCCTTTTAAGCAGGGGGTCGCTGGTTCGAGTCCAGCACGGCTCACCAGCCCTTCTCCCCTCGCCGCCTCCGGGCCGGAAACCGCCGCCGGCTGTTCGCTTCTGGTGCTGAATGGCGGGTTTGCGAAAAAGGGGCTATATTTCGCTGTCCGGGTTTTTTCAGCTGAGGGAGCCGATGGATACCTTGGTCGCGAAACGGAGTCTTCGGGTCCGGGCCTCGGCCGAGGCCTTCGAAATCCTGCGCGCCAACGCCAATCCGCTGATCTCCCGGGCCGAGCTCCTCAAGCACGCCGTCCGGAACGGCCAGCAGCCTCACCCGCGCGTCGTGCGCGACGTGCACCAGGCCCTGCTCGCCGTCCGCGAGGCGCAGCCGAAGAAGCCGATTTCCGCACTCCACCGGATCTCCGGCATCTTCTCGAGGAACGAGGTCAAGCCTCCCGCGATCGACGAGATCGTGAGCCGCTTCGAGGAGGCGTTCGTCCACCAGGACTGACGCGCGCGCCGAAAGCCGCTAGAATCCGCCGTTCGCTCCTCGGCGCCCCCATCGTCTAGCGGCCCAGGACGCCACCCTTTCAAGGTGGAGATCGAGGGTTCGAATCCCTCTGGGGGTACCACCTAACTCACTCGGCCGAACAGAGCCGGGCGCCACGCCCGGCGACGGTGGCGCGGGGTTTCTCACCTCAACCTTGGTCGTCGCAGCCTCCCAGATTCTTGGCCCTCCGAGCAGGACGCTCCGCCACATTCCCTCGAAGGGAGCGCGGCTGAAGTCGGAGGTACGGCGCGTCTGCCGCCCCGTCAAGGCTAAGATTGCACGACTCTCTGAGACCAGCAACTCATGTCGAACGATCGTTTCCTGACGGACCGCGAGGCCGTCCTTCTCCACGCCAAGAAGATGTGGGAGGCTGGCTTGGTCGTCGCGTCGGCGGGCAACGTCAGCGCGCGCATTCGCTCTGCCAACGCCATCGCGGTCACGCCAACATCCATTCCCTACGACGTGATGAGCGTGGATCAAATCGTGATCGTCGGCCTCGACTCGGGCCTTCCGATCGAGTCGAAGCTCCGGCCGTCCGGGGAGCTCCCGACCCACCTCGCCGTCTACCGCCATCGCCCGGACGTCGGCGCGGTCGTGCACACGCACGCGCCCTACGTCACGGCGTTGTCGGTTCTCCGCAGGCCGCTCCCTCCGATCATCGACGAGATGATCGTCTATCTCGGGGGCACGATCGAAGTCGCCGCCTACGCCTTCACGGGCACCGACGAGCTCGGAGCCAACGTGGTCGCCGAACTGGGCGACCGGGCCGCCGTGCTGCTCTCGAACCACGGCAACCTCTGCGTGGGACGAGATCTCGCCGAGGCACTCCACGTCGCGCTCACGATGGAATCCGCCGCCCGCGTCTACCTCGAGTCGCTGAGGACGGGCGACCCCGTCCTCCTCCCCGAAGAATCGCTGAGAGCCGGCCGGGCGATGTACGAGAAGCGGCTCCGGCGGCCGCGGTAGGGGGCAGCGGCGCGGAGCCCGGAGTATCCTCGGGGCACCGGAGGCGTTCGGAATGAGTCTCTTCGGGAAGGGCGGAGGCCCGGGTGGCGGGATGAAGGCCGGCTTCCGCGACATGAAATGGGGCGACCACCCCGCCGAGGGCACGCAGACCATCGAGGAGCAGGGCGAGGAGAAAACCTGCCGGATCCCGGACGACGACCTCACATGGGGCGACGCGCCGGTCGACAAGATCGTCTACCACTTCTGGACCAACCGCTTCTGCGGGGTCACGGTCGAGATTCCGACGGCGTCGGCCGACCGGATCCTGAAGGGCCTCCAGGACGGCTGGGGCAAGCCCGACCAGCCGAACAAGTTCCTCGAGGACTTCGTCTGGCACAACAAGGCGGTCGGGCCCGAGGCCACCGAGGCGCTGTTCAGCCGGAATCCGAAGACGCGAGCCGCGACGCTCACGATTTCCAGCAGCTACGTCAAGGCGAAGATGGCCCTCGCGAAGGGCAAACCGCCCGTCCGCTGAGTCGCTACCTCGAGCAGTCCTCCGTCGCGGTCGCGACGGTGGCCTCGGTCCCGCCGAGGAGCTTCCAGTCGCCCCCCATCGTCGTCGATCCTTCCGTGAGGTCCTTTCGGTCGGGGTTCTTGAGCGCGCCCCTGACGCCCGGAGGCGCCTGAACGGTCGTGCGGAAGCTCGCGATCTCCCCCGGCGGGATCACGGCGACGTCGGGCACGGCCTGGCCGGACGCGAGATAGTCGCCGCGGCTGTCGAAGATCTTCACGGCGATCACGACCTTGCACGCGGGCCCGGAGCCGGCATTGCGGACGGTCCCGTTCACCCGCACGCCGCCGGTCCCGTCGACGATCCCGTCGTTGGACACGGTCGCGACGCGGACGCTCGCTGCCGCGGCCGCTTCCGGCGTGGGCGTCGGGACCGGGGTCGTTCCGTCCGCCGGCGCGGAAGGCGTCGGTCCCGTAGAGGACGTCGAGGCTCCGGCGCTGATCGTTCCGAGGGAGCCCTTTCCCTTCGTTCCGCCGC
>JBAUSZ010000124.1:0-1641 GCA_049581965.1 Thermoanaerobaculia bacterium
GAGCACGAGCGTCCCGAGCCCGCCGAGGCCGAGCGGCACGGCGACGAGAGGCGTGAGGGCCGCGAACTCCGGCGCGCGCCGTTTGACGACCGGCCCGAGGGCCGCGGCGATCACGAGGAGGATCCCCCCCGCGAGGCCGAGATACCCCCGCACGGTCGACCGCGTCGCGTCGCGCGCGTCGCTTGGCCGGTCCGCGGCCGCCACGAGAGCCGCGACGAGGACCGCCGCGAACGGATAGGCGACGAGGAGGTACTTCCCCTGCTTGGCCTGAGAGAGCGACAGGAACACGAAGCTGACGGCGGCGACCGTCGCGGAGAAGCCGAGCTCCGGCCTCTCGGAAAAGAGGCCGCGCGGCGCGAGGACGAACGGCGCGGCGAGCGCGAGCGCCGTCCACGGGAAGAAATCACTCCACATGCTCTCCAGGTAGAACGACCACGGCTGGATGTGGTCGAAGGCCCTGAAGAAGCGGTTCCAGTTCTGGTTCACGACGAGGTCGTAGGCGTAGTCGGGCCCTCCCGCGCGGGCGGCGAAGAAATACCAGGGGACGACGAGAAGAAGAAAGACGAAGATGCTTCGAATGGGATGCGTGGCCAGCAGCGGCGCCCACGAGCGACGAACCGCGCAACGGGCGAGGACGACGAGTCCCGCGAGAACGACGGCGAGCGGACCCTTCGTCAGAACCGCCGCAGCGAGCGTCACCCGGAGCACCCACCGCCAACGGCTCGCGCCGGCGCCGCCCTCTTCACCTTCGAGGAAAAACATCGAAACCAGACTGAGCATCAGGAGGCAGGAGAAGAGCGCATCCACCTGCACGTACTGCCCCTGCCAGAAGACGATCGGCGCCACGGCCGTCGCCGCCCCCGCGAGGAGAGCCTCCTTCTCGCCGCCGCGCCGGCCCGCGAGGAACGCCGCGAGAAAGACGATCGCCGCCGCCGAGAGCGCGGAGGGGACGCGCGTTCCGAGGGGCGAAACGTCTCCGCCGGTGAAGGGCGTCGTCGCCGCGAGCGCCCAGTAATAGAGGATCGGCTTCTCGGAGTACGGCCTGCCGTTCTCGTAGGGCAGGAGGAGGCTCTTTCGCTCGAGCATCTCGCGCACGTGCTCGGCGAAGTCGGGCTCGTCGGGCGACCAGAAGTCCCGGCCCGCCGCCGCGAGGAGGCAGAGAGCCGCCGCGGCGGCCGCGAGCCAGAAGGGCACGCGCAGGCGGGTCGAGAGGGCCGTCACGCCGGGCAACGATACGACGAGCGCGCCTCGGCGCGGCGGGGGACAATGCGGGCGGAGGAACCCCGGATGGACAACAAGTTCCTGCACACGTTCCGGATGATCGTCGACGGGCTGCCCGAACCGGTGGAGTTCCACATGTTCCACGAGCTCGACGACGTCGCGACCGTGACGGACTCCTTCGCAAAGTACGTCGCGCGCCAGGAGGACGACTTCCTGCCCCTCGGCGAGGGCGGCGCCGTCCGCGCCAGCCGGATCCTCCACGTCGCCCACGTGAAGTCCGAGCGCACGCCGGACGCCTGAGCGCGACCTGACCCTTCAGGCTTCAGGAAGAACGCCGCGCGCCTCCGCGCCGCGGCGCCGGTCGCGCCGGCGGCGATGGACCGGATCCAGCCGACGATCGCCGGCTACTTCGCGTTTGAC
>JBAUSZ010000125.1:0-1519 GCA_049581965.1 Thermoanaerobaculia bacterium
ACGCGGGCGAAGTCGCGGAGGGTCGCGGCGTCGTCCTCGATGTGCTCGAGGACGTTCAGGCAGACGATCGTGTCGACGCGCTCGGCGGCGAGGTCGCGCGCGTCGGCGTCCGTGAGCGGGAAGCGGAAGGAGGCGATCCGCACGTTCGAGCGAATCTCGAATTTCGCCTTGAGCTCGCCCATGTAATGGGGCTCGATGTCGGAGGCGACGACGCGCTCACGGTCCGCGAAGAACCGCGTCTGGTTGCCGACGCCGGCGCCCACCTCGAGGATGCGGTTTCCGAGCCACGGCTCGAAGCGCTCGTGCAGCCACCTGTTGTAGACGGAGAGCCCCTCCATCCGGCGCAGGGTCATCGTGCCGACGTCGCCCTCGGGCGCCTCCCACCGGAAGTACTTGAGGATCGTCCAGACCGCCTGGAAGCCGTCCTTGATCCCGATCTTCTTGCCTTCCTCGTACGTGCGGCCGTGGTACGAGATCGGGACCTCGAAGATGCGGGCGCGCATCCGCGAGACCTTGCACGTGATCTCGGGCTCGACTCCGAAGCGCCGGGACCTCAGGTCGAGCCGGTCGACGATCTCGCGGCGCATGGCCTTGTAGCAGGTCTCCATGTCCGTGAGGTTGAGGTTCGTGAACGCGTTCGACATGAGCGTCAAGAGGCGGTTCCCGATCGTGTGCCAGAAATACAGGACGCGGTGCCCGCCCGGGTGGCCGAGGAAGCGCGAGCCGTAGACGACGTCGGCCTCGCCGTCGAGGATCGCGCGGAGGACGACGGGGTACTCGCGCGGGTCGTACTCGAGGTCCGCGTCCTGGATGATCACGACGTCGCCCGTGGAGGCGCGCATGCCCGCCCAGACGGCCGCGCCCTTGCCGATGTTGTGCGGCTGGAGGACGACCTTCACGCCGTCCTTGCCGTCCATCTCCCTCAGGATGTCGCGCGTCCCGTCCCGCGAGCCGTCGTCGACGATCACGATCTCCTTCTCGAGGCTCCCGAGGTCGACGGCCTGAACGCGGGCGACGATCTCGCGGATCGTCCGCTTCTCGTTGTAGGCGGGCATCACGATCGAGAGTTTCACGGGCCCTTTTCCTTCAGCTCCCAGAGGACGATGGAGTATCCCATCCCCTCGCGCGGGAGCGGCGTCCCGCGCTCGGTCAACGCCCGGCGGAGCCGCTCGAAACCGGCCGCGGCCGCGTGGTCGCCGTGAAACGTCATGACCTCGGGGCCGCAGCACCGCAGGAACTCCGACACGGCGTAGCGCCCCGGGGAGAGCGCGTCCTTCTGCGGGTCGAAGACCCGCGCCTTCGGCGCGTAGTACCCCGGATCGCCGCCGCCGAAGTAGGCGATCGTCGTCCCGGCCTCCTCGCCGCGGGCCCTCAGGCGCTCGGCGAGGCGGCCGAGGTCCTGGCCCCAGTCGAGGTTCGAGTCGTTGAGCCACGCGGCGCCGTGCGACGGGCCGCCGACGGCCGCGTTGAAGAAGGAGAGCTCGTGCGGGTGGACGGCCAGGGTCTCGGCGGCCTGCAG
>JBAUSZ010000126.1:0-1909 GCA_049581965.1 Thermoanaerobaculia bacterium
CGCGAACAGGCCCCACGTGCGGCGAGCGGGTCCCCTCGCGGCCGGGGCCGGGGCGCTCGCGGGCTTGGCACTCCTCTCGAAGTCGGTCTTCGTCGTCCTCGTGCCGCTCCTCCTCGCCGTCGTCGTCCTCGAGGCGCCGCGCGGGGCGCGCCGGTCGCGCTCTCTCGCGTTCCTCCTGGGCGCCGGGCCGGTCGCCGCGGTCTGGCTCGCCTTCGAGATCGTGCGCTTCGGAGCGCCCTTCGCCTCGTACGGCGGCGAGCGCTTCAGCCACAGCGTCCCGGACGGGCTCTGGCGGCTGACGGTCGGCCCGAACAAGGGCCTCTTCCTCTATTTCCCCCTGGCGCTCCTCGGCGCATGGGGGTTCGTCCGACTCGCCCGGACGCGCCGCGTCGTCGGGCTCGCCCTCGCGGGGTTCTCCGGCTTCGTGCTCCTGACGACCGCGGGGTGGTGGTCGTGGGACGGCACGGCGGGGTGGGGCCCGCGGCTCCTCGTCCCGCTCGTGCCCCTCCTCGCCGCCGCGGCCGCCCTCGTGGCGCCCGCGCTCCCCACGGCGGTGTTCACGGCTCTGTTCGCGCTCGGCGTCGCCGTGAGTGCGCTCGGTGCCCTGCAGCCGGACGCAGCCCTCACGTGGTACTACTTCACCGTCCAGCCGCGCGTCCTCCCGGAGGCCGAGCGGGGCTCCTTTCCCTCCTTCGCGACCGAGACCGACGCCGCCGGCGCCGTTCGGCTCCTCCCGATCCACGACGTGGCGAACCACGCGGCGCTCTCGCCGCTGCGCGCGAACGCCTGGCTCCTGGGCCGGCGCCTCGCCGGCGGAGACGTTCTCGCCGCCCTGCGCACGCCGCCCTGGCGCACGGACGTCCCGGGACAGGAGGCCGGCGCGCCTCCCGAGCAGGCCATTCCGTCCAGCGCGCTGGTCTTCCTGACCGCCCCGTTCCGCTGGCCGCACCTCGGAATGTCGCTCGTACGAAGCGCCGGGCAGAAGGACACCGTCCTCGCGTGGATCGACTGCCTCTACGACCAGGCCCTCCGCGCGCAGGACATGGCGCGCGGCGACCGCGCCGTCGCGTTCGCCGAGGAGCTCTACCGGCGGGTCCCCTCGGCCCAGACCGCCGCGACGCTCGCGGAGGCGTACCGGATCGCGGGCCGCCGCGAGACGCTCGCGGACTTCGTCGGATCGCTCCCTCCCGCCCAGAAGGCCTCGCCCGACTTCGGGATGGTCCTCGTTCTCGCCTCTCGAGACGCGGGCGACGAGGCGCGGGCGCGGCAGGTTCTCGGGCAGGTCCTCGCCGTGAGGGACCGCCGCGAGTACGCGCGCCTCGCCGCGCTCCCCATGTCCGACTGGCCCGCGACGCTTCGGAAGATCCAGTATCCCGCCGAGTTCCTCGCCGCGAAGACGCCTCGATGAAACGGCACCCTCTCGCCGCCGCGCTCCTCCTCGCGGCCGCCGTCCTCGCGCTGACGGCGGACGAGCGCGTCTTCGGCCTCATGGCGGACGGACGCATGATGGCGCGCACCGCGTTTTCGATGGTCTCGCTCGGCGAGATCGGGATCGCGCGCGGCGCGACGATCGACGTGCCGCGCCCGGGCGGCGATTCCGTCTCCCTCTACGGCATGGGCGAATCGCTCCTCCTCGCGGTTCCGATGCTCGCGGCCGGGCCGTTCGAGCGGACCTTCGGGACCGGGACGTCGCAGACGCTCTTCGTCCTGTCGCAGATTCTCTGCGTCCTTCTCGCCGCGTTCTCAGCCGGCCTCCTTGCGCGCGCGTGGGGCGCGGGCGAGCGCGCCGCCTCCGGCGCCGTCCTCGCGACCGCACTCGCGTCGCCGCTCTGGGGCTACGTCGCTCTCGACTTTTCCGAGCCGCTCCAGTCGGCCGTCTGCGCCGGGGCCTTCGCGGCCGCTGCGTGGT
>JBAUSZ010000127.1:0-10069 GCA_049581965.1 Thermoanaerobaculia bacterium
GCCCAGCCCGCCGGCAGCGGCGCGGCCGAGACGGCGCCGCCCTCGGGGAACGCGTCCCGTAGCGCCCGCTCGTTCCTGAGGACGCGCGCGCGGATCGCCTCCACGGCGTGGTGGCCACCCCCGAGGAGTTGCGCAAGGGCGAGCTGGACGGGCGTCCCGACCGAGAGGTACGCGTCCGCGATCCATTCGAGGCGGCGGAGGGCGTCCGCAAGAACGCCGGGCGGGCCGTTCGCGAGGATCCAGCCGACCTTGAGCTGGGGGAGCGCGGCCGACTTCGAGAGGCCGCCGAGCGAAAAGACGAGCGCGCCGTCGCGCGTCGCGGCCACGAGCACGTCGCCGGGCCGGTCCGTGTACCGGTAGTCGATAAAGACCTCGTCGGAGACCAAGGCGAAACCCTTCGCGGCGGCGAGGGCGAAAAGCGCGTCGAGCTCCGAGCCGGCGATCGAGCTGCCGGTCGGGTTGTTCGGATTCACGACGACGACGGCGGCCGTGTGCGTCCCCGCGGCGGCGAGGCGCTCGACCTCGCGTGCGACGGCGGAGGCGTGAACGCGAAATCCGTCCTCGGCGGCGAGCGGGTAGCGCGCGAGCGCCACATTCTCGAGGCCGGCAAGGGCGTCGAGGAGCGGGTATGAAGGAGCGGGCACGAGGATCGCGTCGCCCGGATCCGCGAGGACCTTGAAGAGCCAGCCGTAGGCCTCGCTCGTCGAGGCCGTCAGGACGAGCCGCTCGGGCGGCGCGAGAACGCCGTGAGTGGACGCGTACCAGTTGCTCACGGCGAGGCGCGCGCACGCGACCCCTTTGGGATCCGGCTCGTAGAGGAGGCCGCGCGGGTCCGCGAGCGCGGCGAGGAGCGCCGGGTCTGAAAAGTGCAACCCGACGGCCGTCGGGTTCGAGACCGTCAGGTCGAGGTGAGGGCGCGTGCGGGCCGCGAGGGCGCGCGTGACGCGGTTCACCTCGTGGACGAGCGGGAGCCTTCTGGAGAACACGCCGGCCGGGCCCTCACCGCCCCTCGACGAGGTCCTCCGGTCTCCAGGGCGACGGCGGACCGCCCAGCCATCGGTGGAACCAGTCGAGGTGCGCGGCGTAGTAGAGCGCCATCTCGAAGGCGCTCGGCCAGTGGCCCGCCTTCTCGAACACGATGAGGCGCGACGGCACCCCCCGAGCCTGCAGGTCCGTGAAGAATTGGAGCGACTGGGTATACGGGACGCGGTAGTCCTTCTCGCCCGTGATGACGAGGCAGGGCGTCCGGAAGGACTTCACGTACTCGGAGGGGCTCTGCTTGTGGTAGAGCTCGGCGTTCTCCCAGGGCGCGCCCTTGAGGTCCCAATGGGGAAACCAGAGTTCCTCGGTCGAGGAGTACATCGCACGCAGGTCGTAGACGCCCATCATCGCGGCGAGCGCCTTGAAGCGCGTCGTGTGGCCCTCGAGCCACATCATCGCGTAGCCTCCCCACGACCAGCCCATCGCGCCCATGCGGTCCTTGTCCACGTACGGGAGCTTTTCGAGGGCGTCGGCCACTTTCTCGATGTCCGTCATGACCCTCCCGTTCCAGTCGCCCGAGATCGCCGAGGTGTACGCCTGGCCGAAGCCCGTCGAGCCGTGCGGGTTCGGGAACGCGATGACGTACCCGGCCCCGGGGTAGACCTGCCAATCTCCGCGGTACGCGTCGGACCACTGCTGCTGCGGGCCACCGTGGACGTTCAGGATGAGCGGATACTTCCTCGCGGGATCGAAGCCGTGCGGCTTGACGATCCACACGTGGACGGGCTTGCCGTCGGCGCCGGGCACGGCGATCTCCTCGGCGGGCCTCACGTCGACCTCCTTCTCGAACGCCGCGTTGTGTGTCGTGAGGCGCGTCCCGGTCCCGTCCCCTCCGCCCGGCACGTCGAGACGCCAGAGCTCGAGCGGGCTCCCGATGCGTCGCCGCGCCACGACGGCGAAGGTCCCGTCGGGGGCGAGCGCCCACGAATCGAGCGTCCCGACGGAGGAGACGGCCCGGATCGCGCCGGTCGCGAGGACGACCTCGTAGAGAGGCGTCCGTCCCTTCACGTCTGCCGTGAAGAAGATGCGCGCCCCGTCCTTGGCGAACTCGAAGTCGCGGACCGTGTCGTCGAAAGCGGCCGTGAGGTCGCGGACGACGCCCGTCGCGAGCTCCATCAGCAGGATCCGGAAGCGATCGGCCTCGTAGCCCGGCGTGAGCTGCAGCCGAAACGCGAGAAAGCGGCCGTCGGGCGAGTAACGCGGCGAGCCGTCGAAGCCCTTGTTCGGGGCCGTGAGGTTCTTCGGAGACGCGAGTGCCGCCGCATCTCCCTTCACGGGCACGGTCCAGACGTCCGCGTTCGTCGAGAGCGCGGGGTCCGCGCCCCTGTTCGAGGAGAAGGCGAGCTCCGTCCCGTCCGGCGAGAGGTCGAAGTCGCGCCCTCCGCCGACGGAGAAGATGGGGGAGTCGAAGTCGCCGGGCGTCAGGTCGCGGACGGCCTTCGCGGCGTCGGCTTCGGCGACGTCGAGAAGGAGGACGTGCGTGCGCTTGCCGTCCTTCCACTCGGTCCAGTGGCGGTAGAGGAGGGAGTCCGCGAGGTGCGCCTTGATCTTGTTCGCCTCGCGCGCGTCCGAGGCCTTCTTGTTGCACGCGGCGTCCGCGCCGCAGGCCGGGACGACGTCCGCCGAGAAGACGACGAAGCGGCCGTCCCGGGAGAAAGCCGGCCCGTCGATCCCGCCGGGGAAGCGCGTCTTCTGCTCGGCTTCGCCACCCGCGAGAGGCAGGAAGAAGAGCTGCGGCTCACCCGTGCGTGTCGAGACGAAGGCGAGGGTCCTGCCGTCGGGCGAGAAGAACGGGTGCTCGTCAAGTGCGTCACCCGAGGTGATCTGCCGGGCCTTCGTCCCGTCGGCGTTCATCCGCCAGAGCGCGGCGGACTTCTTCTTTGCCGCCCAGTCGTTCGTCGTGACGGTGTAGACGATCGTCCTGCCGTCGGGCGAGATCGCGGGCCCGCCGACGGACTTGACGCGGTAGAGGTCCTCGAGCGTGAAGGCGCGGCCGGAATCCGCGGCGTGGGCCGAAGGAGCGGCGAGAAGGAGGAGGGAGAGCGCGAAGGGGGCGGACCGTTTCGGCATCCGCCGAGTCTATCGGTCCGGACCCCTTCCGCGGGTCCTCAGCTCGTCAGGCCGTCGCGCTTCCTGAGGATCTCGTCGAGGAACCAGCGGTTCTTCTGGTGCACCTGCACGAGGCGCGTGTAGAGGTCGGCCGTGCCGATGTCGCCGGCCTGTGTCGCGATCTCGGCGTCCCCGTGCATCTCCTCGATGACGACGTCGAGCGTGCCGCGAGCCTCCGTGAGCATCTTCTCCATCGAGAGCGAGCCCTTCGAGGGCCTCACGGTCGCCTTCGGCAGGTAGTCCGCCGGGTCGCCGATCGGGGAGCCGCCGACCATGATCGCGCGCTCGGCGAACTCGTCGATCGTTTCGTACGTCTGGGTCGCCTGCTCGTCGAGAAGCAGGTGGATGTCGCGGAAGAGAGGCCCGTAGCTGAGCCAGTGGTACTTCTTGTAGTTGAGATACGCGACGAGCGCGTTCGCCTGCTGACGCTGAAGCGTCGCGACGACGGCGCCGGCCTTGTCCGTCCGGTTCTTGGGCATCGGAAAAACCTCCGGACTGAGATTAGACTAAGTCTAAGAAATGGTCAAGGGTTCAGACCTTCTTCAGGAAGCGGACGAGCGCGACGAGGATCACCGCGCCGAGCGTCGAGACGACGATCACTCCGACGAGGCCGCCCCCGAGAAAGCGCCCGAAGAGCCATCCGCCGAGCCAGCCGCCGACGAGGCCGAGCACGAGATCTCCGATGAGCCCGTACCCGCCGCCCTTCATGAAAAGTCCGGTCAGCCAGCCGGCCACGACGGCGCACGCGAGTGAAACGAGGATGTGCATAGTTCCTCCGCGGGGATCCTACCGCCGGTTCCTGCTACATTCCCGCCCCCATGGCCGACCAGTACATCTTCACGATGCAGAACCTTCGCAAGGTCGTCCCGCCACAGCGGGAGATCCTCCGCGGCATCTGGCTCTCGTTCTTCCCGGGAGCGAAGATCGGGATCCTCGGGCTGAACGGGGCGGGCAAGTCCACCGTCCTCAACATCATGGCGGGCCTGGACAAGGAGTTCACGGGCGAGGCGTATCCCGCCGAGGGCATCCGGATCGGCCATCTCCCGCAGGACCCGCGGCTGGACCCGAAGAAGACCGTCCTCGGGAACGTGGAGGAGGGCGTCGCGCCCCTCAAGGCGCTCCTTGCGCGCTTCGACGAGCTGGGCGAGAAGATGGGCGAGAGCCTGCCCGAGTCCGAGATGGACAAGGTCATGGCCGAGTACGGCAAGGTGCAGGACGCGATCGAGGCCGCGAACGGGTGGGAGCTGGACCGGACGCTCGAGACCGCGATGGACGCGCTCCGCTGCCCGCCGCCCGACGCGGACGTGGCGAAGATCTCGGGCGGCGAGAAGCGCCGCGTGGCACTCTGTCGTCTCCTCCTCTCGAGGCCGGACATGCTCCTCCTCGACGAGCCGACGAACCACCTCGACGCCGAGTCCGTCGCGTGGCTCGAGCAGTTCCTCAAGGAATTTCCGGGCACCGTCGTCGCCGTCACGCACGACCGGTACTTTCTCGACAACGTCGCGGGCTGGATCCTCGAGCTGGACCGCGGGGCCGGAATTCCCTGGAAGGGCAACTACTCCTCGTGGCTCGAACAGAAGGAGGCGCGGCTCGAGCAGGAGGAAAAGACCGAGAGCGCACGCCAGCGCTCCCTCAAGCGCGAGCTCGAGTGGGTGCGTATGGCCCCCCGCGCCCGTCAGGCCAAGAGCAAGGCGCGCCTGCAGGCCTACGAGCAGCTCGTCTCCGAGTCGGGGATCGAAGCGCGCGGCGAGACGAACGAGATCTACATCCCGCCCGGCCCGCGCCTCGGCGACGTCGTCGTGCGCGCCGAGGGCGTGAGAAAGGCCTACGGCGAAACGCTTCTCTTCGACGACCTTTCGTTCGACCTGCCGAAGGGCGGCATCGTGGGCGTCATCGGGCCGAACGGCGCGGGGAAGACGACGCTCTTCAAGATGATCATCGGGGCCGCCGAAGCGGAACGCGGAGGCGTACAGGACGTCGAGCCGGACGGGGGGAAGCTCGTGGTCGGCGAGACGGTTGTCGCGAGCTACGTCGACCAGAACCGCGAGAAGCCCGACGCGAAAAAGACGGTCCACGACGAGCTCTCGGGAGGGCAGGACCTCGTCCTCCTCGGCAAGCGCGAGATGCCGAGCCGCGCCTTCTGCGCGATGTACAACTTCAAGGGCGCCGACCAGCAGAAGCTCGTCGCGAACCTCTCGGGCGGCGAGATGAACCGCCTCCACCTCGCGCGGACGCTCAAGAAGGGCGGCAACCTCCTCCTCCTCGACGAGCCGACCAACGACCTCGACGTGGACACGCTCCGCGCGCTCGAGGAGGCCCTCCTCGCCTTCGGCGGCTGCGCCGTCGTCATCAGCCACGACCGCTGGTTCCTCGACCGCGTCGCGACGCACATGCTCGCCTTCGAGGGCGACAGCAAGACCGTCTGGTACGAGGGCAACTACCAGGACTACGAGGCCGACCGCCACAGGCGCCTCGGCGCCGAGGCCGACCGCCCGCACCGAATCAAGTACCGCAAGCTGGGGAGCTGAGGGCACTCGGGCAACCCTGTAGAGAGGTCTTGCCCAATGAGGCCGACCGGGTCTGGGTGCTCTTCGACTGGGATGAGGAGGGCTTCAAGAACTTCCTCTCCGGCGGCAAGTGCTACGACTAGGCCCGCGCGTCAGGCGAACGCCTCGAACGAGATGACCGCGAACGTCGCGCCCTGCGGGTCGGCGACGAAAGCGGTGCGTCCGACGTTGGGAAGGTCCGCCGGGCCCGCGAGGACGCGGGCCCCCAGCGCCTTTGCGTCCGCGACGGTGACGTCGCAGTCGGACACCCGGAAATAAGGGCTCCATTCAGGCGGCCTTCCCCAGTTCTTCTCGACGAGGAGGATCCCGCCCACGAACTCCGTGCCGGCGGCGATCTCGGTGTAGTCGTCGGCGCCTCCGCTCTTGCGGTACGTCCAGCCGAAGAGGCCGGCGTAGAAGCGCCGGGCGGCGTCCACGTCGGAGGTGGCGAGCTCGGTCCAGCAGAGGGACCCGATCTCGCCCTCGACGCCGATGCCCGCGTGCTCCTTCGCTTCCCACAGGCAGAAGACCGCGCCCTGGGGGTCCTTCATGACGGCCATCCGGCCGTTCGTGCCGACGTCGAAGGGCTCCGCGGCGACGATCCCGCCGAGGTTTGCCGCGGCGGCCGCGCCCGCGTCGGCGCTCGCGACCGCGACGTACGAGTTCCAGTGAGGAGGGACACCCCGTTCGCCCGGCGACTCCGCGAGCGAATAGAGCCCGGCGGCGTCCCGGCCGCCGCGCGTGAAGATCGTGTAGGTCATTCCCGGTCGTGCCTCGGCATTGCGGTGAGTCCAGTCGAACAGCTCCTCGTAAAAGCTCCTGGCCGCGGTGGCGTCGGTCGTCGCGAGCTCGGGCCAGCAGAAGCGCCCGGGTCGTCTGCGGTTCGCGCCGCGCACCGCGTCCTCAGCCGGGGCTCGAGACGGGCCGCAGCGTCTTGAAGAACCCGCGGACGAGCGCGGAGGCGACGTGCGCGCGGTAGGCCGCCGTCGAGCGGAAATCGTCGATCGGGGAGATGTCGCGGCGCACGGCGGCGTCGAGCTCGTCGTCGGGTACCGCGAGTGGGCCCGGCGAGACGGCGAGCGCACGGACGGAGGGCAACGACACGGTGACGGGCGCGACGGAGGCCATCCCGAGACCCACGCGCACACACCGCCCCCGCTCGTACTCGCCCACGGCCGCGAGCGCGACCTTCGAGATCGACTGGGCCGCACGGGTTCCGACCTTTCGCCAGAGCTGGCGCCGGCTCGCCCGGGGCAGCGCGAACTCGACGCGCACGATGACCTCGTCGGGTGCACGCGCCGTGCGCCGGTAGGCCGTGAACCACTGCGCGATCGGCACGCGGCGCTCGCCCTGCAGGCTCGCGAGCACAACGTCCGCATCGAGCGCCATCAGAGCGGCGCTTCCGTCGGCCGCGGGCGACGCCGTCGCGAGGTTCCCGCCGAGGGTGCCGCGCGCCTGGATCTGGAGGGCGCCGACGTCGCGCGCCATCGCCGTGAGCATCGGAACCCGGCGCGAGAGGACTCCGTGTTGGCGCAGCTCGAGGTAGGTCGCGGCCGCGCCGACGCTCGCCTTCTCGCCCACGACGTGGATGCCGCGAAGCTCGGGGACGCGCGAGATGTCGAGGACGAGAGGCAGCTCTCCGCCGAGCGACGGCGGCGCGAGATGCTGCGAGACGACCCAGTCCGTGCCGCCCGCGAGGAGGACGGTCTCGTCGCCCTTGCCGGCCCGTCGCGAGAGCGTGCGGCATACCTCGGCGAGCGTTCCCGGTCGCTCGAAGGCGTGAAGTGAGAGCTCAGCCAGACTCACGCGACGCTCTCTCCGTCGAGGCCGCGCGCACGGCCTCGACGATGCGCTGGTAGCCGGTGCACCGGCAGAGGTTGCCCGAGAGCGCCTCGCGGATGTCGGTCTCGCCGGGCTTCGGAATCGCGTCGAGGAGAGCCTGGGCCGAAACGAGGAAGCCCGGCGTGCAGATGCCGCACTGTGCGCCCCCTTCCTTCACGAACGCTTCCTGGAGGGGCGAGAGGCGCTCGGGTGTCCCGAGCCCTTCGACGGTCGCCACGGCACGGCCCTCCACCTGCCCGAAAAGGACGAGGCACGCGTTCACGGGGATCCCGTCGAGGAGGACGGTGCACGAGCCGCACTCGCCCTCGCCGCATCCCTCCTTCGTCCCCGTGAGGCCGAACTCTCCGCGCAGGACGTCGAGGAGGCGCTTGGCGGGCGGCGCGTCGACCGTCGCCGGGCGGCCGTTGAGGACGAAGCGGATGCTCATCGGCGGGACTCCTTCGAGAGCGCGAAGAGCTCCTCGGGGAGGAGCGGCAGCCGGTCGCAGACGATGCCCGTCGCGTGCTCGACGGCCGCGGCGACGGCGGGCGCGCCCCCGTCCATCGGGATCTCGCCGAGACCCTTCGCGCCGCCGCCGGGTCCCCGCGAGTACGGGTCCTCCACGAGGAGCGTCGTGAAACGTGGCGCGTCGAGCATCGTCGGGATGACGTAGTCCGTGAGGCGCGCGTTCAGAACGTGGCCCTCCTTGAGGACGAGGTTCTCCTGGAGGGCCCAGCCGACAGCCTGCAGGAGGCCGCCCTCGATCTGGCCCTTGCACTGGATCGGGTGGATCGCCTTGCCGACGTCGTGCGCGCTCCAGAGCCCGACGACGGCCGTCTCGAACGTGTCGAGATCCACCTCGACCTCGGCGATCGCGCAGCCCCAGCCGTAAACGGGGTACGCGTCTCCGCGGTAGGTCGCGTCGTCCCAGACGAGCTCCGGCGGCGGCTCGTACTCGCGCTCGACCGTGAGGGTCCCGTACCTGGCGAGAAGGCGGCGCGTTGCGTCCTCGAAAGAGCCGCCGTTCTTCCGGCGGTCGCTCTCGATGCGCGCGAAAAGCTCGCGCGCCGCCGCCTCGACGACGCCACCCACGATCATGACCGTGCGAGAGGCGACGGTCGGCCCCGAGTCGGGGACGTGGGCCGTCGAGGGCGTCGCGAAGTCGACCCGGTCCATCGTGACCCAGAGCGCCTCGGCGGCGATCTGCCGGAACACGGTCTCCGTCCCCTGACCGATGTCGGTCGAACCCCCGCGGACGCGAAAGCGTGCCTTCCCGGACTCGGCGTCCGCGAAGAGGTCGACGGCAACGCGCGCGCGGTGCGTGAGCTCGCCCGAGCCCGTGAAGCCGGCTCCATGCAGGTAGACGCTCGCGCCGATCCCCCAAGCCTTGCGCGCCGCGAGGGCAGCCGGCGGCGGGAGCCGGTACATGCCCGAGGACCCGGCGGGACCGGGCGCCGCGGCCGGCCGGCGCTTCTCCTCCCAGCGGCTCGCCTTCTTGGCTTCCTCGATGCAGCGCGCGACGCCAACGGACTCCTTGAGGAACTGGCCGGTCGGCGTCGTGTCGCCGACGCGGAGCAGGTTCCTCTCGCGGAGCGCGAGGGGGTCGAGATGGACCGTGCGGGCGATGCGGTCCATGTGTCGCTCGATCGCCCAGATCGTCTGCGGCGCGCCGAAGCCCCGGAACGCGCCGTTGGGCGGCGTGTTCGTGGCGACGGCCTGGGCCTCGATCGACACGTGCTCCCAGCGGTAGGCCCCGGCCGCGTGCAGCGCACCGCGCGAGAGGACGACGGGGGAGAGCGTCACGTAGGCACCGCCGTCGAGGAGGATCCGGATCGAGACCGCGCGGAGCTTCCCGTCGCGGTCGCAGCCGGACGTGATCGTGACGGTCGACGGATGGCGCTTCGTCGTCGCCTCGATGTCCTCCTTGCGGTCGTAGACCATCTTCACGGGGCGTCCGCTCGCGCGCGCGAGGAGGAGAGCGTGGAGCGCGAGGATCGTCGGGTACTCCTCCTTGCCCCCGAAGCCGCCGCCCGTGACGGCCTGCGTGACGTCGACGCGGTCGTCCAGGAGCCCGAACGTCCGCTTGATTCCGTTGTGGATGTAGTAGGGGCACTGGCACGAGGAGAGAACGTGGGCGCCGCCGTCCTCGTCCCAGTAAGCGAGAACGCCCTGGGTCTCGATGTAGACGTGCTCCTGGTGGGGGGTTGCGTACGTCCCGGTGAGCTGGACGGGGGAAGCCGCGATCGCGGCCGCGGCGTCGCCTTTCGCGATCCGTACGGTCCGAAAGACGTTGTCGGGCCCGTAGATCTGCGTCGTGCGGGCGAGGGCGTCGGCAACGGACAGGACGGGAGGGAGCGGCTCGATCTCCGCGCGCAGGTGGCGGAGGGCCCGCTGGACGCGCAACGGGTCCTCGCCCGCGACGAGGGCGAGCGGCTCGCCCGCGTGCCGCACGTCGCTGGACGCGAGTACCGGCTGATCTTCCTCGATGAGGGCCACGACGTTCGTCGGAACGTCCTCGGCCGTCACGACGGTCAGGCCGGCCCAGTCGAAGG
>JBAUSZ010000128.1:0-7222 GCA_049581965.1 Thermoanaerobaculia bacterium
CGTCGGGGCAGGCCCTCACCGGCGGCGCAGCCCTTTCCCTCGGTTCGTGGGTCTTCATGATGGCTGTTTTCGCGGGCGGCTACCTCGTCGCCCCGCTGGTGAGGAGGGAATGGCGATGACGTTCCCCTTCTACCCTCAGGACGTCTTCGGGACGTACACGGGCTATCTCGTCGGCACGCTCTTCGGCGTCGCGTTCGGCTTCGTCCTCGAGCGGGCGGGATTCGGCCGCGCCCGCAACCTCGCGGCCCAGTTCTACCTGACGGACCTGCGCGTGCTGAAGGTCATGTTCAGCGCGATCGTGACGGCGCTCGCCGGGATGACGCTCCTCGCGGGGATCGGCGTTCTCGACCTCTCCCTGATCACCGTGCCCGAGACGTTCCTGTGGCCGCAGCTCGTCGGCGGGCTCCTCCTCGGCGCGGGATTCATCGTGTCGGGCTACTGCCCGGGCACGGGCGCCGTGGCGGCGGCCTCCGGCAACCTCGACGGGTTCGTCGCGATCCTCGGGATCATGGCGGGATCCCTCGGCTTCGGTCTCGTCTACACCCCGCTCGAGACGTTCTACAAGAGCGGCGCGATGGGCGCCGTACGGATCGACCAGCTCCTCGGCATCCCGGCCGCGGTCGCCACGGCGGCTGTCGTCGCGATGGCGGTCGGTGCGTTCCTCGGCGGCGAGAAGCTCGAGGCGATCTTCGCGCCGCGGCAGGGAGAGCTCGTGCCGGCCTCGCCCGCGCGCGTGAAGGCGCGGGTCTTCGGCGGTTTTGCGGCCGTCTCGGCGCTCGCCCTCATTGCGCTCGCGCTCCCTTCACGCCACACCGCGGCCGCCGAAAAGTCCTTCGACCAGATCGGCGCTGTCGAGCTCGCCAAACAGCTTGTCGCGTCCCCGCAGTCCTGGTGGGTCGTCGACCTCCGTCCCGAGGCGACTGCGGATAAGGGCCGGCTACCCGGCGCAATCGTCGTCGGTCCCGAGGAGAAGGGCGCGGCGGCCGCGGCGAAGCTCGCCGCGACACGCAAGCTCGTCGTTTACGGGCAGGGCGATCTCGCGGCTCCGCCCGACGGCGTCAAGGGGTTTGCGGGTCAGATTTTCGTCCTGAAAGGCGGGTACGACGCGTGGAAAGCGGACGTCCTGACCGCGCAAAAGCCACCCGAGAGCCCGACCCCCGCCCAGGTCGCCGAACTTCGGGTGCGCTCGGCCCTCTATGCGTACTTCGTGGGCGCGGCCGCCGCGGCGCCGCATGTCGTGCCCATCGCTCAACCTTCGGCGGCTCCTGCCGCCGGTCCGAAGAAAGGTGGGGGCTGCTGAAGAACACGCGTCCCGAACGGAATTCCGGTAAACCGAATCGCGGGCCCCTGCCGGGGTTCGCCTTGAGAGGAGTACCCAAATGAGATCCCGGATCGGCATCGCGCTCGTCGCGCTGCTTGCATTGACCGCCGCCCCCGCGCTCGCGACGGACGGCTACTTCCAGCTCGGCTACGGAACCGCGCAGAACGGAATGGGCGGCGCAGGCGTCGCGCTCTCCCTCAACACGATGTCCCCGGCGACGAACCCCGCGGGAAACGCCTGGGTGACGGGCTACGACCTGAGCGTCGCCCTGTTCAATCCGAACCGTGAGTTCACCGTGAGAGGAAACCCCTCGGGCTATCCCGGCACGTTCGGGCTGACGCCGGGCACCGTCAAGAGCGGCACCTCCGTCTTTCTCATGCCCGCGATCGGCGCGAACTGGAAGCTGAACGACACGATGACGTTCGGCGTCGCGCTCTACGGCAACGGCGGCATGAACACGAACTACGACGCGTCGGTCTTCTACGCGGGGCGCACGGGCGTGAACCTCATGCAGATGTACGTCGCGCCGACCCTCACGTACAAGGTCGCCGATGGCCACGCGCTCGGCGTGAGCCCGGTCGTCGGCTACCAGCGGTTCCAGGTCGAGGGCGTCGGGAGCTTCGCCCCTTACTCGTCCTCGCCAGCGAACCTGTCGAACAACGGCTTCGACACGTCGCTCGGATGGGGCGTCCGGATCGGCTACCTCGGCAGACTCACGCCGTGGCTCTCCGTCGGCGCCTCGTACCAGACCGAGATGGAGATGCAGAAGTTCAAGAAGTACTCCGGCCTCTATGCCGAGGGTGGCGACTTCGACATCCCGAAGAACTGGACCGTCGGCATCGCGGTCAAGCCTGTCGATTCCCTCACGGTCGCATTCGACGTGCAGAAGATCTACTACAGCGACACGGAGTCGATCGGAAACCCGCTCCTCCCGAACCTCATGACGGCGCGCCTCGGCGACGAGGCCGGCGCCGGCTTCGGCTGGAAGGACGTGACGGCGTACAAGCTCGGCCTCCAATGGGCCGCGAGCCCGAACCTCACGCTCCGCGCCGGCTACGCTTACGCGAAGCAGCCGATCCCGGAGTCCGAGGTCCTCTTCAACATCCTCGCCCCCGGCGTCATCGAGCAGCACATCACCGCCGGTGCGAGCGCGAAGGTTGGCGCGAAGACGAAGCTCAATCTCGCCGTCGTGCGCGCTCTTTCCCATTCCGTCACCGGGCCCAATCCGCTCGAGGTCCCCGGCAGACAGACGATCGAGCTCAAGATGGATCAGTGGCTCTTCGACCTCGGACTCTCGTTCGGGTTCTGAGGGGGGTTCGCAAAAGGCGGGGCGATAGACTGGTTCCGTGACGGACCCCGTCGACCGCCATCCGCCCGAAGTCTTCGAGATCCTGAGGCGGCGCGGCCCCGAGACGCGCATTGCCGTCGTCGGAGCCAGCAACAACCCGTCGAAGTACGGGAACATCATCGTCCGGAACCTCGCCGCGAAGGGCTACACGGTCCTCCCGGTGAACCCGCACGAGAAGGAGATCGCGGGGCTGCCCGCGTACCCCAACCTCGCTGCGGCGCCCGGCCCCATTCACATCGTGAACGTCGTGACTCCCCCCGGCGCGACACGGTCGGTCCTCGAGGAGGCTGCGGGGCTCGACCTGCCCGCGGTCTGGCTGCAGGACGGGAGCTACGACGAGGCGGCGCTCGCCGTCGCCGCCAAGGCCCCGTACCGCACGGTCTACGAGGCGTGCATCATGGTCGCGAGCAACTTCGGCTGAGGCCCGGACTCAGCCGAGCCGGAACTCCCACGCGCAGTGTCCCTCGGCCCCGGCGTCCGGCGGGCACTGCAGGCACCGGGTCACGACGCGCCGGTCGACCGTGCGTGCGAAGGTCTCGAACTCGACCTCGCCGACGGGCCTGCACGGGAAATCCGGAAGGCCCTTCCGGCGGCGGGTCTCCTGCACGCGGCAGGACGTCATCAAGAAGCGCAGAATCGACCCGTCTCGCTCGATGCGGCTCGGGTTCACGAAGCTGTAGGCTCGCAGCGCGAGGGCGCGTTCGAGCGCGTCGAGGCCGCCGTCTTTCGGAATCGCGTACGCCTCCATGATCCGGCGCGCCTCGGCGGCGGCGAACCGGCGCCAGGCCGCAGCGTCCAGTTCGATGGCCGCGTCCATCCCGAAGCGCTCCTCGGCGGCGAGGAACCAGCTGCCGTCGTGGGCGAGCCAGTTCTTCGCGAAGACGTCGAGGGCCTTGAAGAGCCCGGCGCGGTCGAGCGCCTCGAACGCCGCCGGGGCCGCGCCGCGTGCCGCGCCCAGCGGCTTCGAGAAGGTCGCGAAACGCTCGTGATGGGCTTGGCCGGCGCCGGTCTCCGTGAGCCCGAGGGCTGTGAGGAAACCGCGGGCCCAGTCGAGCGTGACGGGCCCCTCGGGGTGTGTGGCGCCCTCGGCGACATGGACGCGGGCGGCGAAGTCGAAGCCCTCGGGCGAGAAGTCCGCGAGGACGAGGACGCCGCCGGGCCGCACGACCCGGACGACCTCGCCGAGGACGGACGCGCCCTCCGCGAGGTGGTGGAGGACGTTGAACGAGACGGCGGAGGCGAAGTGCGCGTCCGGATAGGGGAGGGAGGCGCCGTCCGCGGGCGTGAAGGTGATGCGCGCTTCGAGGCCGGTCCCGGCGGTGAGGGACGCGGCGACCTCCTGGTCCCCGGCGTTCACGTCCACGCTCTCGACGGAGAGTCCGCGGCGCGCGAGCTCGCGGGCCATGACGCCCATCCCCGAGCCCAGGTCGAGGATCGGACCCTCGAGCGGCCCCGCCGCATCGAGGACGAGGGCGGCCGCCCGCGCCCCATCGTGCCCGAGGGCGGCAAACGCCTCTCTCCGCGCGAGGAACGCCGCTTTGCGGCGCCCAAGCTCGTCGGCGGTCAGCGTCATTTGTCCGTTCCCGTTCCTTTTTCGGGCAGGCCCGTCCGCGTCCGTGGAGAACAGCTCGTCCCGCCGCCGGCGGGACCGGGCGCGCCTCAAGTCGGGACGCCGAGTCGAGGGAAGACGACCTTCTGGAGGAGGATCCACACGAGGAGCGCGCCCCACAGCCAGGCGGCGTCACTGCTCATTCCGGGCTCCGTGCGCGCGAGAGGGATCGGCTGGCGACGATCATGACCTATAATATAGTCATTAAGTTATAAACGATCAACCCCGCCAGCCGGCAGGACTGCGACCTCGACCGGCGCAGCTCGCGCGGCCTTCTCGAGCGCCTGTTCGAGGTCGGTGATCAGGTCGCGCACGTCCTCGCAGCCCACGGAGATCCTCACGAGGTCGTCGGTGATGCCGGCGGCCTCGCGCTCGTGCCGGGGCATCCCCGCGTGGGTCATGGAGGCGGGGTGCTCGATCAGGGTCTCGACGCCGCCGAGGCTCACGGCCAGCGTCGCAAGGCGCACGGAATCGATGAGCGCCTTGCCCGCCTCGAGGCCGCCCTTCACGCCGAAGGAGAAGACGGCACCCGGACCGGACATCTGCCGGAGCATGAGCGCGTATTGCGGGTGGCTCGGAAGCCCGGGATGGAGGACCCACGCGACGCCGGGGTGTCCTTCGAGAAGGCGGGCGACCTCCAGGGCGTTCGCCTGCGCGCGCTCGATCCGCAGGCCGAGCGTCTTGATGCCCCTCAGGACGAGCCACGCCTGGTGCGGGTCCATCGTGCCGCCGAAGGCGACGTGGACCTTCCGGAGCCGGTCCACGAGCGCCGGCGAGCCCGCGACGATCGCGCCGCCGACGACGTCCGTGTGCCCGTTGAGGTGCTTCGTGAGACTGTGGACGACGACGTCGGCCCCGAGCGCGAGCGGTCGCTGGAGGACGGGGGAGGCGAACGTGTTGTCGACGACGAGGAGCGCGCCGTGGGCGTGCGCGACGTCGGCGCAAGCCGCGATGTCCGTGAGCTTCATCGTCGGGTTCGCGGGCGACTCGACGTAGACCATCTTCGTGGCAGGCTGCATCGCGGCGGCCACGTTCTCGGGCTTCGACGAGTCGACCCAGGTCGACTCGACGCCGAAGCGCCGGTACTCGTTCTCGAGGACGAGACGGGACGGCCCGTAGACGGAGTCGGTCCCGACGACGTGGGCGCCCTGCTCGAGGAGCGCGACGAAGACCGTGTTGATCGCCGCCATCCCGGTGGCGGCGCCGAGAGCGCCGCAGCCGTTCTCGAGGATCGCGAGACACTCCTCGAGAGCCGCGACCGTGGGATTCCCCAGACGCGTGTACTTGTACCCGGGGTCCCTTCCCTGGAAGCGCGCGGCGCCCTCGTCCGCGCTCCGGAACGCGAACGTGGAAGTCTGATAGATCGGCGTCGAGACGGCGCCGGTCGCAGGATCGGGGTGCTGCCCTGCGTGGATGATGCGGGTGGCGGGGTGCATCTTTCGGACGTCGGTCATGTCGATTCCTTTCCGGTGGCGGTGGAGGCCACGCGCCGCACCCACTCGCCGGTCTCGTCGTCCAGGGCGTAGTCCGCGGCGAAGTCGGTGCCGCGGCGCGCGACCGTGTCGACGCCCTCGAGGAGGGCCTGAAACTCCTCCTCGCTCACGGTGGGGGAGAGGCTGATGCGCACCCAGCCCGGCTTTTCGCCGAGGTGCCCCTCGTCGAGGCGGTGGCGGATTGCCCGGGAGCGCTCCTCGTCGATGTGCAGGAGGAGGTGGCCGTAGGGGCCGGCGCACATGCATCCCGCGCGCACCTGAATCCCGAAGAGGTCGTTCAGGAGCCGGGCCGCGAGGTTGTGGTGGACGTGGCGGAAGATCACGGAGAGGACGCCGAGGCGCCGCGTCTCGAGGTTGCCGAGGACCGCGAGGTCGTCGCGCCCGCGCCATTCGCGGATCGCGCGGGAAACGTAATCCTGCTCGATGCGTTCCGTGCGCTCGGCACCGACGGCGGCCTTGAGGTCGAACGCGAGGCCCGCCTGGATCGTCTGGACGATCGGCGGCGTCCCGCCCGTTTCGCGGGACCCGATCGCACCGAGGTAGCGGTGGTCCCATGGGGACGTGTAGAGAACGGTCCCACCGCCCGGCTCGGCCGGGACGCGGTTCGTGAAGAGGCGCCGGTGCGCGACGAGGAGACCCGGCGCCCGCGGGCCGCCGAGGAATTTGTGGACCGAGAAGAAGAGTGCGTCGAGGGCGGCCGCGGGATCGCCCGGCGGGTGCATGTCGACGTCGACGTACGGGCCGGCGGCCGCGAAGTCGAAGAACGCGAGGGCGCCGTGCCGGTGGAGGACGCGCGCGAGGCCGTGAACGTCGTTCAGGATCCCCGTCACGTTCGATGCGGCGCTGAACGTCCCGATCTTCCATGGCCGGTGCGCGTTCTCGGCGAGCCTGCGGTCGAGGTTCTCGAGACTGATGCGGCCGTCCGCGTCGAATTCGACGTAGACGGAATCGCCGATCGTCTCGCGCCACGCGATGTCGTTCGAGTGGTGCTCCATGAGCGACCGGAAGATCACGGGCCGGCTTGGGGGCGGGATGCGTGCCGCGAGGCCGAAGCGCTCGTCGAGCTGGTCCGGAAGCCTCAGGCCGAGGACGTGGATGAAGCGGTTGATCGCGCCCGTCGAGCCCGAGCCGACCGGGATCACGACGTCGTCCGGCGCGGCGCCGACGTAGGCCCCGATCTTTCGGAGAGCCGCCTCGTAGCGCTCCGTCATGAGGCTCCCGGTGAAGCTGCTCTCCGTGTGCGTGTTCGCCATGTAGGGAAGAACACGCTCGTTCAGCTCGTCCTCGACGTCACGGTGGAAACGGCCCGAGGCGATGAAGTCGAAATAGCGCAGGGGCTTCTCGCCGAACGGACCGGGGATGGTCGCGCCGGCCCCGAGAACGCGCCCGCGCAGGGACGCGAGGAACGCGGCCTCCTCGGCGGGGGAGGACGTGGCGACACTGCCGCGGGG
>JBAUSZ010000129.1:0-9404 GCA_049581965.1 Thermoanaerobaculia bacterium
GCCGACGGCGTGGAGCGGCGCGCACTCGCGCGCGTGCGCAGGAACGCGGCGCCACCCGTGAGGGCCGCGAGCAGGATCGCGATCCCGAGCGCGCGCACGGTCGTCGAAGACGACACGGCGCGCCGCGGCTGCGAAAGCCGCAGCCGAGGGCTCGATGTCTCCCCGCTCTCCGCCCGGGTTTTTTCCTCCTGCCACTGCGCGTAAACATGGCGGAAGGCCGCCGTCGAGCGCTCGGCATCGAGGCCGAGGTGCAGCGCGATGACGCGTACGAAACCCTTCGAGAAGACGGCCGCGGGGAGCCGCTCGAAGCGGCCGCTCTCGAGCGCCTCCAGATGGCGCAGCGACACCTTCGTCGCGGCGACAAGCTGCTCGCGACTCACTTCGCGCAGTTCGCGTTCGCGCCGGAATTCCTCACCGAACTCCCGCGCGCTCTCTGTTCCGGGCACGAGAACTCCCGTAATTCGTTAGGCTACGGCCGCTTAGCGCTCAGTGTCAACGGGATTCCGGGCGTTCTCGAGGAGATTCGAGGCGCACGCCGCGAGAAGCGCATCGGCCCCCGGCGTCTCGCACACGCGGTGCAGCTCCTCCCGGCTCGCCGAGGTCAGGAGCGCCAAAGCGGAGGCCCGGGGGGTCGACGGGTGGAGGAGAATCGCGGTCCTTACGCCCGGACGGAGGGCCCACTTCGGCTCTGCAGCGAGGAATGAGAGAGCCTCGGGCTCCGGGTTTCCCGTCGCCAGCCAGCGCTGGATGTCCTCCGGCGTCAGCCTCGGGTTCTGAAGGAGGGCCTCGAGCACCCTGAGGTCGCCCTCGGCGAAAAGGGCCGAAAACAGGTCCTGGTGGGCGAACCGGGCCACGGCAATCTTCTCCCCCACCGCCAACCGCCGGAGGGCCTCGAGAAGCCTCCGGTTGGCCGCCTGGCGAATCGGCGGCGGCGTCCGAGTCTCGCGGCCGATGTCCATGAGGTCGCGCCAGAGCAGGTCGTCCAGGGCATGGAGGGCGTCGTGACGGGGGGTCAGGGGGTGCCCCGCGACGAGCCGGCGCACGGCGCGGGAAGCCATGAGGGCCCGCGAGGACAGAATCTCCACGATCATCGCCTCGGACGCGTGCGGGTGCCGGAGGGCCTGGGCCGCGTCGCGTTCGGTCAGGCGGGCGAGGTGGGTCGCGACGAGGTCCACGAGTCCCTTCCGGTCCGCCCGCGAGATCCGCGCGGAAAGGGGCTCGTCCATGCGAGGAGACTCTACGGCTTCCCCGCCGCTCCCGCGAGCGTGCCCACGAGCGCCGCCGCCGCCTCCACGGGGTCGCGGCCCTCGCGGCCCGCCGCCTCCATCGCACCGACGACCGCGCTCCCGACGACGACGCCGTCCGCGAAGCCCGCCACGACGCGTACCTGCTCCGGCGTCGAGATTCCGAACCCGACGGCGACCGGCAGTCGCGGGACCGAACGCCGCACGCGGGCGACGAGGGGCTCGAGGTCCTCCGGCAAGGCCGCGCGGGCGCCGGTGATCCCGCTTCGCGAGACGAGATAGACGAAACCTCGAGAGAGTGAAGCGGCACGGCGCAGACGCTCGTCCGTGGACGTCGGCGCGAGGAGGTACACCGGGTCCAGCCGCGCACTCTTGAGGATCGAGGCGAAGCCCCGCCCCTCCTCGGGCGGAAGGTCGGTGACGAGGACGCCGTCCGCCCCCGCCTCCCGCGCCCGCTGCGCGAAGTCGGCCTCCCCCATCGCGAGGATGGGGTTTGAGTACGAGAAGACGACGACGGGTGTCGTGAAGCCGCCCGCCCGTGCCGCCGCGAGGACGTCGAGGGCCGCCGCGAGCGTCGTTCCCGAGGCGAGGGAGCGCTCGGAGGCGCGCTGGATCGTCGGACCGTCCGCGAGCGGGTCGCTGAACGGGATTCCGAGCTCGACGACGTCCGCCCCAGCCGCCGAGAGCGCGGGCAGGAGGCGGCCGGTCGTCGCGAGATCGGGATCGCCCGCCTCGACGAAAACGACGAGGGCCGCCCTCCCCGCGGCCTTCGCGCGCGCAAATGCGCGCGCGAGCCGCGTCACAGGGACACCCCCTCGAGCCTCGCGACCGATACGACGTCCTTGTCGCCGCGCCCGGAAAGGTTCACGACGATGTTCCGGCCCGGGCGGCGCGGCGCCTCCGCGATCGCCCACGCAATGGCGTGCGCCGTCTCGAGGGCGGGAATGATCCCTTCGTTCTCGGCGAGCCGGTGGAACGCCCGGAGCGCATCGGCATCGGAAACGGAGACGTAGCGCGTGCGGCCGAGCTCGGCGAGGCGCGCGTGCTCGGGGCCCACGGCGGGGTAATCGAGGCCCGCCGAGATGGAGTGCGTCGGACGCACCTGCCCGGCCGCATCCTGCAAGATCAGGGTCCGCGTCCCGTGCAGGACGCCGACGGAGCCCGGCCCGAAGCGGGCCGCGTGCTCACCGGGATCGAGGCTCCGGCCGCCCGCCTCGACGCCGACCATCTCGACGGAGCGATCGGGCAGGAACTCGCGGAACAGGCCGATCGCGTTCGAACCGCCGCCGACGCACGCGACGAGCAGGTCGGGCAGCTTTCCGAACGCCCTCCGGCATTGAGCCCGCGCCTCGCGCCCGATGACGGCATGAAAGTCGCGCACCATCGTGGGGAACGGGTGAGGCCCGAGGACGGAGCCGAGGACGTAGTGCGTCGTCGCCGTCGTCGCGACCCAGTCACGCATCGCCTCGTTGATCGCGTCCTTCAACGTGCGCGAGCCGGCCGTGACCGGGACGACGGTCGCGCCCAGGAGCTTCATCCGGTAGACGTTCAGCGCCTGCCGCTCGACGTCCACCGACCCCATGTAGACGACGCACTCGAGCCCGAGGAGCGCACAGGCGGTCGCGGTCGCCACGCCGTGCTGACCGGCGCCCGTCTCGGCGAGGACGCGCTTCTTGCCCATGCGCCGCGTGAGGAGAGTCTGGCCGAGCGCGTTGTTGATCTTGTGCGCGCCGGTGTGGAGGAGATCCTCCCGCTTGAGCCAGAGCCGCGCGCCGCCGAGCGCGTCCGAGAGGCGCCGCGCTTCGGTCAGGGGTGTCGGCCTCCCGGCGTACGTCCTGAGGAGGCTCTCGAGCTCCGCCCGGAAGACCGGATCTCGCCGCGCGCTCCTGTAGGCCTTCGCGAGCTCCTCGAGGGGCGCCATGAGCGTCTCCGGCACGAAGCGTCCGCCGAAGGCACCGAAGCGGCCGTTGGCGTCGGCTTCCGGCGCGCGGAACGGCGCGTCAGCCACGGCGGACCGCCCTCACGAACGACGCGATCTTCGCCGGGTCCTTGACGCCCGGAGCGGACTCGACCCCAGACGCGACGTCGACGACGTCGGGCTTCACGCGCCGCACCGCCTCGGCGACATTTTCCGGAGTCAGGCCTCCGGCGAGCACGAGGGGGCGCTCCCTCTCCACGTCGTCGAGCACGCTCCAGTCGAACCTCTCTCCGGTTCCGCCGCTCAGGCCGGCCACCGACGCGTCGAAGTGGAGTGCGGCGCCTGCGCGATTTCCCACGTCGGCGAGGTCGTCGCGGCCGACGCGGATCGTGCTCCAGACGGAGACGTCCGAAGAGAATTTCTTCTGAAGGGAAAGAGGGGGATCGGGCATTTGAACGGCGTCCGGCCCCACGAGCGCGACCACTCGGAGGATTTCCTCTTCGTCGTTTCCGTCGAACACGGCCACGACCCCCTTGACTGCCCCCGCGGTCGAGCGAGAGGCGACAACGCCCGACGCGCCCGGTCCTTCTCGCCGCGCTCCTGCCTCCCCCTTCGCCTTCATTCGTAAAAATCTCGCCTTCTCGGGCGTCACCCGCCGCGGAGACCCGGCCGCGAAGATCAGGCCGATCCAGTCGACTCCGTTCTCGAGGCAAGCGTCGACGTCCTCCTCGCGCGTCACGCCGCAGATCTTGACTTCCGTCGGGTTTTCGCCACGCAGCATCCGCAGGGTCCGGGACGGATCCTCGGATTTCACGAGCGTCTCGCCGACGAGGAACGCCCCGTACCCCGCGGCCTGAAGAGTCTCGACGTCCGCGCGGGCCTTGATCCCGCTCTCGGCGACGCGGATCGCGCCCCGAGGAAGGAGTGCGCCGAGGCGCTCCATCCCGCGAAGATCCACTTTGAACGTCCCGAGGTCGCGTGCGTTCACGCCCACGATCTCCGGGCCCAGAGCCGCCGCCCGACGCGCCTCGGCCTCGTCGTGGGCCTCGACGAGAACCGCCAGGCCGCGAGCTTTCGCGGCCGCGTAAAGGCGCGCGAGTTCCGCGTCCCCGACGGCTGCCACGACGAGGAGGACGGCGTCGGCCCCGAGCGCCGCCGCGAAGTCGAGCTGCATTTCGTCCACGACGAAGTCTTTCATCAGCACCGGCAGTCCCGAGGCGGCCTTCGCGCGCGGGAGCCACGAGGGGTCGCCGCCGAAGAAGTCCTGCTCGATCACGACGGAGAGCGCGGACGCGCCGCCCCGGCCATAGGCGCGGACGATCTCCTCGACGCGGGAGCCCGCGTTCGGCACGAGCAGGCCCGCGCTGGGCGAGCGATGTTTGAATTCCGCGAGGAAGAACGGGGGATTGGAAGATTTCCGGGCAGGGGAAGAGGCGCTCAGCGCGGCGGCGAACCGCTGACCGTCAGGCGTCGAATCGGGCTCCGCCGGGAATCGGGAGCGGGTCCGCGCGGCCGCGGCTGCCCGGTGGGTGAACTCCCCCGCCGCGATGCGACGCCGCTTCGCGCCGAGGATCTCTCGAAGAATCGACCCGCTCACTTCCTCTTCCCCTCTCACCCTTCCGGAGAAATCCGGGTCTCCCGTGCCCTCACGAGACGATCCCGCGGGAAATCTCCATGAGGGTGAGGAGCGCCTGCCGCGCTTTCCCGTCGTCCAGCGACGCGGTGGACATCCGGACGCCCTCCCCGAAATCGCGGGCCGCGCGCGCGACGACGAGCGCGGCGGCGGCGTTCATCAGGACGGTGTCGCGGCAGGGCCCCGGCTCGCCGTCGAGGATCCGGCGCAGGAGATCCGCGTTCTCGGTCGAATCGCCCCCGCGGAGATCGGCGGGTGCGCACTCCTCAACGCCGAAGTCGCGCGCCCGAAGGCCGAAGCGCCGGATGCCACCGGGCGCCACCTCGGCGACGTTCGTGATGCCGTAGGGCAGCAGCTCGTCGCCGCCCGACTCGTGCGAGAAGACGAGGGCCCTCTCGGTGCCCAGCGAGGCGAGGGCGCCTGCGACGACGGGCACGCGCTCGGGCCGGTCGACGCCGACGATCTGCCGCCGGACGGCGAGTGGGTTCGACAGCGGCCCCGCGAGGTTGAAGACCGTGCGCACGCCGAGCTCCCGGCGGACGGACGCGACCTTCTTCATGACCGGGTGGTAGAGAGGAGCGAAGAGAAACGTCACGTTGGCCGCCGCGAGCGCCGCGGCCGCTCGTTCCGGCGCCATCTCGAGCTCGATTCCGAGCGCCGCGAGCACGTCGGCCGAGCCGCATCGCGACGAGACGGCCCGATTGCCGTGCTTGGCGACCGGCACGCCGGCGCCCGCGACGACGAACGCGGCCGCCGTCGACACGTTGAACGTTCCATGGCCGTCGCCGCCGGTCCCGCAGACGTCGATGGCCCGCGCCGCCAGGAGGTCCGGCACCGGCGGCCGCGTTGCCCGGCTCCTGAGGACGTCGACGGTTCCGGCCAGGACGTCCACGGTCTCGCCCGCCGCGGCGAGAGACGCGAGGAGTCCGCCCGCAACCGAAGCCGGAATCTCGTCGTCGAGGAGGGACACGACCGCGCGCCGGGCCTCTTCACGCGTCAGCGTCCCCCCGCGGGAGATCGCGCGCAGGGCGTGGTGGACCGGCGTCACGAGAGCCTTCCCTCGACGAAGTTCCTGAGGAGCTTTTCCCCCTCCGGCGTGAGGATCGACTCCGGGTGAAACTGCACGCCCACGAGCGGGCGCGCACGGTGCGCGAGGCCCATCACGATCCCGTCCGACGTCCACGCGGTCACGCGCAAGTCGGCGGGCACGGAGTCCGTCTCGACGGCGAGCGAGTGGTAGCGCGTCGCCACGAATGGGTTCGAAAGGCCCGTGAAGAGGCCGCGCCCGTCGTGTGTGATCTCCGAGGTCTTGCCGTGCATGAGCGTCGGAGCCCGCGAGACGCGGCCCCCGAAGACGGTGCCGAGCGCCTGGTGCCCGAGGCAGACGCCGAGGAGGGGAACGTCGGCGTCCCGCGCGATGAGCGCGCAGGAAATACCCGCGTCCTCGGGCCGGCCCGGCCCGGGCGAGACGACGATCCGGTCCGGTCTCTTCGCCAGGATCTCCTCCACCGTGAGCGCGTCGTTCCGCACGACCGCGACTTCGGGGTCCAGCGTCGCGAGAATCTGGACGAGGTTGAACGTGAACGAGTCGTAGTTGTCGACGACGACGATCACGGGTACTCCCCCGCTTGCGCGACGGCCCGCATCAGCGCCTGCGCCTTGTTCTCGCACTCGAGCGCCTCGGATTCCGGGCTCGAGTCGGCCACGATGCCGGCACCGGCCTGCACGTGGAGCCTCCCGTTCGCGACGACGGCCGTGCGGATCGCGATCGCGACGTCGAGGTTTCCCGCGAAGTCGAAGTAGCCCACGGCGCCCCCGTAGGCCCCCCGGCGCACGGGCTCGAGATCTTCGATGATCTCCATCGCGCGAATCTTGGGGGCGCCGGTGAGCGTTCCCGCCGGGAAGGTCGCCGCGAGGGCGTCCACGGCGTCACGGCCCGGCGCGAGCGTCCCGACCACGCGCGACGCGATGTGCATGACGTGCGAGTAGCGCTCGACGGCGAAGAAGTCCTTCACGCGCACGGAGCCGGGTACCGAGACGCGGCCGAGGTCGTTCCGCCCGAGGTCCACGAGCATGACGTGCTCGGCCCTTTCCTTCGCGTCGGCGAGAAGGTCCTTCTCCAGCGCGAGATCCTCCTCCCGCGTCGTGCCTCGCGGGCGCGTTCCCGCGAGCGGAACCGTCTCGACCGCGGCGCCATCCGGCGCTGCGGCGACGCGCACGAGCCGCTCCGGCGACGCCCCGAAGATGGTGCCGTGAGGCGTCCTCAGAAAGTACTGATACGGAGACGGGCTGATCGAACGGAGCGCCCGGTAGACGGCGAACGGGTCGCCGCCGAACGGCGCCGACCAGCGCCTCGAAAGGACGACCTGAAAGATGTCTCCCGCGCGGATGTGCTCCTTGGCCTTCTCCACTGCGGAAAGAAAAGCCGGAAGAGGAAGAGATTCTTCGAATGAAAGGGGTCTGGCCGCCGCCGGAGCCGCGGGCGCCGGCGCCGCGATCGCGCGAGCCTCGAGCCCCCTCAACCTTTCAAGGGCTTCTTTCTCTTCTTCCCTTCCCTCGCCCGCGTGCGTCACGAAGAGCAGGCGGTGCTTGGCGTGGTCGAATGCGATGACCGTGTCGAAGATCCCGAACCACGCGTCGGGCAGGCCGATCGGGTCGGGATTCTTCGACGGAAGCCGTTCGAGCCGCCGGACGGCGTCGTAGCCCGCATAGCCCACGGCACCTCCCGTGAAGGGTGGGAGGTCGTCGCCGGACCCGGGCGCGGCGCCGGGCAGGGCCTTCAGGAGCGCGAACGGGTCGCCCGCCGCCCCCGAGATCTCGCCGCAAGGGGCGGCACCGAGAAACGACCAGCGTGCGACGCGGTCCCCGCCCTCGACGGACTCGAGGAGGAAGCACGGGCCCTCTCCCGCGAGAAGTGATTTCATCAGCGCGACGGGCGTCGTGAGGTCCGCGGGCCGCTCGAGAACGACGAGGCGGAGCGGCCCGGCGCTCATTCCTCCTCCCGCCTCGGAGCCCCGCGCCGCCTCTCGAGCACCGCCGCGACCTCGCCCGGGCCGACGCCGCGCGCCGTGAGGAGCACCGCCAGGTGGTAGAGAAGGTCCGCCGCCTCGCCCGCGAGCGCCTCGACCGTTCCGCCGACCGAGGCGAGAGCCGTTTCGACGGCCTCCTCGCCGACCTTCTGCGCGATGCGCGCCGGGCCCGCCTCGAGCAGACGGTTCGTGTAGGAGCCCGCCACCGGCTTTCTCTTCCGATCCGCGATGGTTGCGAAGAGCGCGGTGAGGTCGAGACGGCCGGCCGA
Organism: Thermoanaerobaculia bacterium; assembly: GCA_049581965.1. Classification (GTDB taxonomy): domain Bacteria; phylum Acidobacteriota; class Thermoanaerobaculia; order UBA5066; family UBA5066; genus Fen-183. The sequence goes on from JBAUSZ010000129.1 coordinate 8,094, forward strand.
TTCCGGCGCGAGCGTGTCCAGCTGGCTGAAGCACGTCCGCGCGCCCGTGTGGCACGCCGGACCGACCGGATGCACGTCGTAGAGGAGGGCGTCGCGGTCGCAGTCCATCGAGATTCCGACGACGTGCTGGACGTGGCCCGAGGTCTCCCCCTTCTTCCAGAGCGCCTGCCGCGACCGGCTGTAGAAGTGCGAGAGGCCCGTCTCCCTCGTCCTCTCGAGCGCTTCCGCGTTCGCCCACGCGAGCGTCAGGACGTCGCCCGTGCCGACGTCCCGTACGACGACCGGCACGAGGCCATTCGCGTCCCAGCGCGGCTGGAGGAGGGTGGCCCGCGGCGGGACGGGCCGGACGCCGAGGCCCGCGCGTTTCATCGCCGTCTTGACCTCGCCGATCGAGAAGAGCCGGTCGTGGAAGACGGAAGCCGCGAGGACCGCGTCGGCGCCGCCGATCAGGATGGCCCGCGCGAAGTCCTCGAGGTCGCCCGCTCCGCCGGACGCGACGATGGGCACGTCCACGATCCCGCGCACGGCACGCAGCATCTCGAGGTCGAAGCCCTCCTTCGTGCCGTCCGCGTCTACGGACGTGAGCAGGATCTCGCCGGCGCCCGCGGCCGCGGCCTCGGCGGCCCACGAGACGACGGTCCGTTCCGTCACCTGCCGGCCGCCGTGCGTCGTCACGACCATTTGGATACGCCCCTCGTCGTCGCGGACGCGCTTTCCGTCGAGGGCGAGAACCACGCATTGCGCACCGAACTGCGCCGAGAGCCGGGACAGCAGGCCGGGATCCCGGACCGCCGCCGTGTTGACCGTCACGCGGTCGGCTCCCGCGCGCAGGAGCGCGTCCGCATCCTCGACGGAGCGCACGCCGCCTCCGACCGTGAACGGGATCGAGAGGACGTTCGCGACGCGCCGGACGAGCTCGACGAGCGTTCCGCGCGCCTCGACGGCGGCGGCGATGTCGAGAAACGCGACCTCGTCGGCCCCCTCGTGCTCGTAGCGGATGGCCGCCTCGACCGGGTCGCCGGCGTCGCGGAGGTTCTCGAACCCGACGCCCTTCACGACGCGCCCGCCGGCGACGTCGAGACACGGGATCACGCGCACGGCGAGAGTCATGCGGGCACTCCGTCGCGCACGGCCTTCAGGGCAGCCACCGTCGTCGCGCCGGCATGGAGCGCGCGTCCGAAGATCGCGCCCCGCGGCCCGCCCGCGAGGGCGGCATCGACGGGGCCCAGATCCCCCGGACCGCGCATCCCGCCGGAGGCGAGGATCTCGCCCGGGAACGCCGCGCGCACCGCAGCGAGGAGCGCGAGATCG
>JBAUSZ010000130.1:0-12675 GCA_049581965.1 Thermoanaerobaculia bacterium
AACGCGCGGTAGCCGACGCCCTGCACGCGCCCGGACACGCGGAATCGCCGCACGGAGAGGTCCCAGCCCCCGGAACGGTCGACGTCGCGCTCCCTCATCGGGGGGCCGGCTCCTTGCGCGCGAACCCGAAGCGTCCGACGAGGGGCACGTACGCGACCTCCCCGGCATCCTCCGTTCTCACGCGGCCGTTCGGGAGCCTCTTGACGACGAGGAGCCGCTGCCGGCCCGGCGCCCCCACCGGCACGACGAGGCGCCCCGTGGGCGTCAGCTGCGCGACGAGCGGTTCGGGCACCTCGGGCGCGGCGGCGGCGACCACGATCGCGTCGTACGGGGCGTGCTCGCTCCATCCATAGGAGCCGTCGAAGACCTTCACCGAGACGTTCGCGATACCGAGCGCCTTCAAGAGGCCTTGCGCCCCCTTCGCGAGCTCGGCGACGCGCTCGAGCGTGAAGACCCAACGCGCGAGGCGCGCGAGCACGGCCGCCTGGTAGCCGGAGCCCGTCCCGATCTCGAGGACACGCGAGTTCGGCACGAGGGCGGCGAGCTCCGCGGACCGGGCGACGTTCGCGGCCTGCGTGATCGTCTGGCCGTGGCCGATCGGGAGGGCGTGGTCGCCGTAGGCCTCGCCCGCGAACGCCGCCGGGACGAAAAGGTGTCGCGGGACCGAGGCGATCGCCTCCTCGACACGGGGATTCGTCACGAGCCCGGCGGACCGGAGCCGTGCCGCGAGGGCCCGGCGCTCCGTCCCGCCCGCCCGGGCCGCGCGCTGGACCTCGGGATCCTCCGGCTTCACCCGGCGATCCTAGCCGCGCCCACGCGCCCCGAGCCACGCGTGGAACTCGTCCTTCGCCATGGGCTGCGCGAGCGCCCAGCCCTGCACGACGTCGACGCCGAGCCGGGTGACGAGATCCCAGTGGTCCGACGTCTCGACGCCTTCGGCGACCGTCGTCATCCCGAGGCGCCGCGCGAGGAAGACGCTCGACTCCACGATCGTCCGCGCCGTGCGGTCGTCGGCGGCGGCCCTCGTGAAACCCTTGTCGATCTTGAGCTCCGTGAACGGAAACTGCTTGAGGTGGTCCATCGTCGCGAAGCCCGTCCCGAAGTCGTCGATCGAGAGGCCGATTTCCCGCAGGCGGAGGCGCGTCAGGATCTCGAGGCTGGCGGCGAGCTTCTGTGCCACGGAGCTCTCGGTGACCTCCACCGTGAGGCCCGCGAGCGGGATCTCCTCGCTCTTCGCGAGGCGCTCGAGCTCGTCGGGCAGCGTGAGGCGCTGGAGGTTCCGGAACGAGACATTGACCGAGAGACGCACGTCCGCGCCGGCGCGCCGCCACTCCCCCGAACAATGCATCGCGTGCGTGAGCACCCGGTCGAGGACCTGGTCGATGAGGCCGCTCTCCTCCGCGAGGGCGATGAACGTCGCCGGCATCACGAGCCCCTTGACCGGGTGCCGCCAGCGGGCGAGGGCCTCCGCCCCGACGATGCGGCGCGTCTTCGCGTCGGCCTGCGGCTGGAAGTACGCCTCGATCTGATCGCCCTCGAGGGCGGCCCTCAGCTCGTCGACGGAGACTTCCACCTCGGCCGCCTCGCGGCCCGCCTTGGGCGCCCGGACACGCCCGATGGCCTTCGCGAGATCTGCCAGCTGGAGCGGCTTTCCGAGGACGCCGAGGACGTTGAGGTCGAGCGACCGCGCGAGGCCCTCGACCGCCTTCAGAAGGCGGTCGTCGGCGCCGCTCATGAGGAGCACGGCGCCGCGATAGCCGCGCTCCGCGAGGTGCCTCAGGAAGGCGATCCCGTCGAGCTCCGGCATCTGGAGGTCCGTCACGATGAGCCCGATTCCGCTGCCGGCTCCGACGTCGGCCTTCAATGCCTCGTTGCCGTCGCGCGCGATTCGAACGTCCGGGATCCCCATGCGCCACAGGGCCGAGGCGACGAACCGCGCGACGGCGTCGTCGTCGTCCACGACGAGGACGACGAGGGGCCGGCCCGAGCCGCCGTCGCCGGCCACGTCACCCGCCTCCCGAGAGCTTCTGGGAGAGTCCGTCGAGGTCCGCGAGGGCGCGGTAGTCCGTCATGTCCATGTGAAGCGGCGTCACGGAGACGTAGCCCTCCGCGACCGCGAGGAGGTCGGTTCCCTCGGCCTTCGTGTCCACGAACGTCCCGCCGATCCAGTAGTAGGGCTTGCCGCGGGGGTCGATCTTCTCGACGATGTTCTCGCCGTAGCGGCGGCGTCCCATCCGCGTCGCGCGGAAGCCTTTCGGGGCTCCCGCGGGCACGTTCACGTTCCAGAGCGTGTCGGGCGCGGGCGGATGCTCCTTCGCCCAGGCGATGAGCGCGCTGGCGGCTTCCTCGGCGGCCGACCAGTCCACCGTACCCGCGGCGTCGCGCGCGTAGTCGAGGGAAAACGCGATCGACTTCACCCCGAGGAGCGTCCCCTCGAAGGCGCACGCGACGGTCCCCGAGTACGTCACGTCGTCGCCGAGGTTGGGGCCCGCGTTGATCCCCGAGAACACGAAATCCGGAGGCGTCGCCTTGAGGATCGAGCAGAGCGCGATGTTGACGCAGTCCGTCGGCGTCCCGTCCACGACCCAGACCCGGCCGCCGGTCTGCCGCACGCGCAGCGGCCGGTGCATCGTGAGCGCGTGCGACGAGGCGCTCTGCTCGCGGTCCGGAGCGACGACGTACGTCTCGAAGCCCGCCGCGCGGGCCGCCCTCTGGAGCGCCGCCAGGCCCTCGCTGTGAACGCCGTCGTCGTTCGAGATGAGGGCGTTCACGTTCGGGAACCGGGCCCCTTGTAGACGGCCTTGTTCCGCTCCGTCTCGTGCAGAACGACCCGCACGAGGCGCGCGGGGGCGACGGCGGGCGCGATCTCGTCCCAGATCCTCATCGCGATGTTCTCCGCCGTCGGGATCACGCCCGCGAGGAACGGCACGTCGACGTTCAGGTTTCGCCGATCGCAGGCCTTCACGACACGATCGGCGACGATGCGCTTGAGGTCCGCGAAGTCCATCACCCAGCCGGTCTCGGCCTGGACCGGGCCCTCGACCGTCACCTCCAGTCCGTAGGTGTGGCCGTGGCCATGCGGGTTGTCGCACTTGCCGAAGACGAGGCGGTTCCACGCCGCGTCGCGCGCGTCGTTGTGGAGGCGATGGGCCGCCGAGAAATGCGCGTGCGTCGTGATGCGCACCGCGGGGGCCGTCACCGGGGCCACCGCCGGCGGGCCGAGTCCCAGAGCCGCATCCGCCGGTAGACCTCGTCGGCCGAGGCGTCCACGAACACGGTCTGGGAGTACGCGATCCCGCGCGCGCGTTGCGCCTCGCGCACGATGTGCTCGGCCGCACCCGCGGCCGTGCAGACCTGCGTCTCGAAGATCGGCGTCCCGTCGCTGACGTCGCCGACCATGACGGCCCGGGCGGACACGCCGAGAAGCGTCAGGCACGAGGTGAGCTGGTCCTGCCCCGCGGCCTCCGACTGGAGCTCCGATGCGCCGCCGGCCTCGAAGCCGGGCGGAACGAACCAACGCACCGAGAACGAGAGCGGATCGCCGTCGAAGCCTCCGCGCAGGTAGATCCTCTGGCCGTGGGCGGGAGCGCCGGACATGGCCCGAGTTTAGGGGAACGGCGGACCGACTGCCTTCGCCGCCGTCACGGCCCCCTTGACGCATCGACTTTTCGGACCTACACATTGAGTGGCCCTGCGCGCCGGTGACGGCGGGGCGAGACGGAAGGAGGACGAAGGCAGGCGAAAGCCGGTTCCCCACGAGCGACGGCCGATGGTCGACGTCGTTTCAAGGACTCGCGCCGCACGGCGCAAAGCCAAAAAGGAATCCTTCTCGTCCACCCCAACGCGGGGCGTAGCGAGCCCGAGGGAACCGGCGCCCTCGGGCTCTTGTGTTTCGACCAATGTGTATTCAGCGTGTCGCCGAAGAACCTCGCGCGGGCTTCGGTGACGGAAGTCTCAATCGCCTCAGGAGGTCCTTGTATCTCGGATCGTCATGCACCACGCTCCACTGCGGGTCGATCAGAATCCAGTCGTACAACGCGGAGGATCGATCCGCGTATGCCATTTCGAGGTACCGGAACGTCTCATCCGTCTGACCGAGGCCCAGGTGCACAAGGGCCAGCTGGAAAGACGGCACGTATCCCTTCTGCGCACGCATCTCGGCCAGGATGCGCTCCGCCTCGGCGCGCCGCCCCTGGCGGGCCAGCAGCGCACCCGCGAAACCCCTGTAGATTGGATCGGTCGCCGTCACCTTGCCGATCGTGGCGAGGCTCTCTTCCCGGCGTCCGAGCATCTCGTACGCGAGTGCCAGAGCAATCACTTCCCATGGGCTGACCGAGCCGGGCGATTTGTTCTTCAGCGCGATCTCGACGACCTTTTCCGGTTGCCGCATGAAGTAGTACTGAAGCGCGAGGTCGCCGGTGTACATCGGGGAAAGGGGGTCGAGTTCCACGACCCGTCTGAGCTCCGCGTTCGCCTCCTCGAACCGCTGCACTTTCTCGAGGTAATGCGCGTACCAGTGCCTTGAAAAATCCTCCCCCGGGTTCAGCTCGATCGCCTTCCGGAACTCCACCTCGGCGCCGGGAAGATCCCGGTCGTAGTACATCTTCACGATGCCAAGCGACGTGTGCGCCTCGGCCAGATCCGGATCGAGCGCGAGGGCTTTCTGTGCCGCCTCCCGAGCCTTCGGCATGACCTCACGGGCCGGCTCGAGGTCCTCGAACGACAGATAGGCATATCCGTCGGCCAGTCCTGCCCACCCCTTCGCAAAGTCCGGGTCTTTCTGAACGGCTTGCTTGAAGTAATCGAGACTTTTCAGGTACTCGCTGGCCGTCGACATTTCCGACAGGAACCGCCGCCCGCGAAGGTAGAGCTGGAAGGCCTCGGCGTTATCCGTCTGCGGCCGGGCAAGTCGTTTTTTCTGGTCGCTTGTCAGCTTCACGCGGAGGACGCTCGTGACCTGCCGGTTGATGTCCTGCTGGAGCGACGCGATCTCACCGAGGCGCCTCTCGAACTTCCCTCCCCATAGCTCGGCACCTTCGGCGGTATCCACGAGGTCCACCTGGACGCTGATCGTGTCCGCGCGCCGCGAGAGCCGACCCATCACGACCGCGCGGACCTTGAGCTCGGATCCGATGTCTCGCGGCTCCACGGGCCGCCCCTTGTACGAGAACGCCGTCGGCCTCGCGATGACCTTGAGCGCCTGCACCTGCGTCAGGCTGTTGATGAGTTCCTCGGCGATCCCGTCGCTCAGGTACTCCAGATCGGCGGTGCCGCTCGCGTTCACGAACGGGAGCACGGCAACCGAGGAAATGGGCCGGGTCCTCCCGAAAAGGAAGACACCGGACAAGGCGAGCGCGCCCAGGAGCGCCGCTGAGGCGGCCCCCAGCCACACGCGAGAGGACCTCTTGGGCGTCGCCGTCGAGGCAGTCGGCGCCGTCGGGCTCGTCAGGCGTTCGAGGCCGGATCTCAGCTCGTTCGCCGATTGGAAGCGCCGGTCCGGGTCCTTCTCGAGGCACCTCAGGATGACATTCGAGAGCTCTGCCGACACCTCCGGCCGGCGGGTGGACGGCGGTTCAGGGTCGGTGTGGAGGATCGCGTCCGTCAGCTTCGCCGGAACTGCGTCCCGAAAGGGTCGCGTTCCCGTGGCCAGCTCGTAGAGGACGGCGCCGGCGCCCCAAAGGTCGGTCCTCACGTCGAGTGACTCGGCACGCAGCTGCTCGGGGGCCATGTACGGCAGCGTTCCGGAGACGGCGACTTCGGTTCCCTTGAGCGATGCCGTCGCGTCTCCCGTCACCGTCGGCCGCCTGAGGCGTGCAAGACCGAAGTCGAGAATCTTCAGAATTCCGTCCCTCGAGAGCCGGAGGTTCGCGGGTTTCAGGTCGCAGTGGATGACGCCTTCGGCGTGCGCCGCGGCGAGACCCTCTGCCAGCTCCTTCACGATTTTCCGGACGTCTGGCTCGGGAAGAGGACCGCGCGCAAGGCGGTCGCTCAGCGTTTCGCCGGGGACCAGCTCCATGACGAGGAAGTCGACCCCCTGTTCGGTTGCGAAGTCGTGGACCTGCGCGATGTGCGGGTGGTTGAGCTTCGCGAGAGCCTGTGCTTCCTTCCTGAAGCGCTTGCGCGCACTCTCGTCTCCGAGAAGGTCGCGCCCGAGGATCTTGAGCGCGACCTCGCGTTCGAGCCGCGTATCCCGAGCCCGGTAGACCTCCCCCATCCCGCCTGCCCCCAGAGGCGACAGAACTTCATACGGGCCGAGGCGCGTGCCGGCCGCAAGGCTCATCGGACTTTTGGCGGAAGTCTAGCGGAGTCAGACCTGGACGCGGAAGCTCTGGAGGACCCTCATGTAGTTCGCGCGCTCGAAGGCCGCCGGGTCCGCGCTCGTGCGGTGGCTCACGGCACCCGTCATCTGCGCGACGGACTCGTATTCGTGCTTCTCCATCCACTCGAGGAGGCCCTGCCGGAGCGCCGTGATCTGGCGCGGCCCGTGCCGCAGGATCGCCGAGACGATCTGGACGGCGTTCGCGCCGGCCATGATCGCCTTCACGAGGTCGAGGGGCGTGTGGACGCCTCCCGTCGCCGCCAGAGAGCACCGCACGCGGCCCGAGAGGATCGCGAGCCAGCGCAGGCGCAGGAGGAGGTCCGAGGAGTCCGAGAGGTGGAGGGCCGGGACCGCCTCGAGGAGGTCGGGATCGATGTCGGGCTGGTAGAAGCGGTTGAAGAGGACGAGGCCGTCCGCGCCGAGGTCGTCGAGCTGGCGCGCGATGTTCGCGAAGGAGGAGAAGAAGGGAGGGAGCTTCACGGCGACCGGGATCCCGAGGCCGCGCTTGACCGTCCGGAGAATGTTCTCGACTTCGTGCTCGATCGTCGTCCCGGGAATGTTCGGGTCGGCGGCGACCCGGTAGACGTTCAGCTCGAGGGCATGAGCGCCGGCCTCCTGCATGAGCTTCGCGTAGCTCAACCAGCCGGAGTCCGTGACGCCGTTGAGCGATGCGATGACCGGAACCGAGACCGTCTTCCGGATCTTCCCAATCTGCTCGAGGTAGCGCTCCGGGCCGAGGTGGAATTCCTCCGGCGCGGGGAAGTACGACGTCGCCTCGGCAAAGGACTCGGCGTGGACGTCCATCGCGTGCTGGATTCCCTCGCGCTCGAAGGAGATCTGCTCCTCGAAGAGCGAGTGCATGACGATCGCCGATGCGCCTGCATCCTCGAGGCGCTTGACGGTGTCGAGGTCGTCGACGAGGGGCGAGGCGCCCGGCATGAGCGGGTGGGCGAGCGGAAGGCCGAGATAGGTCGTGCGCAGATCCATTGGCGTCCTCAGTTCCCCGGCCGCGCGGCGGCCTCGGCGACGTGCTTCTTGGCGAGCTGTTCGTAGAGGAGAACCTTCTCGCCGGCCTCGCGGCGCGCCCTTTCGACGGTGGCCTTGTAGAGGTCGGGGTTGTACTCCTCGGCGACGCGGAAGCGCGCCTCGTTGCGCATGAAAGCCCCGATGTCGCCCTTGAGCGTGCCCGTGTCGATCGCGAGCGGGCTCTCCCCCGCCGCCGTCCGGCGCGGGTCGAACCGGTAGAGCGGCCAGTAGCCCGACTGGACGGCTTTCGTCTGCTGGTCCAGCTGGAAGGCCATGTCGTAGCCGTGCGCGATGCACGGGCTGTAGGCGATGATGAGCGACGTCCCGCGATACGACTCGGCCTCCTGGAAAGCCTTGACCGTCTGCGCGTCCTTCGCGCCGAACGCGACGCGCGCGACGTAGACCGATCCGTAGGCCATCGCCATGAGACCGAGGTCCTTCTTCGAGACGGTCTTGCCGGCCGTCGCGAACTTCGCCGAGGCGCCGAGGGGCGTGGCCTTGGATGCCTGTCCGCCCGTGTTCGAGTAGACCTCCGTGTCGAGCACCAGGATGTTCACGTCGCGCCCGACGGCGAGGACATGGTCGAGACCGCCGTACCCGATGTCGTAGGCCCAACCGTCCCCACCGACGACCCAGATGCTCTTCTTGACGAGATAGTCTGCGATGGACGCGAGGCGCTTGGCCTCGATCTTGGGGCTCGCCGCGAGACGCTTAATCAGCTCGGCGACGCGCGAGCGCTGCGCGGCGATCCCCGCCTCGCCGGACTGGTCGGCCGCGAGGATCTCGACGACGAGCGAGGAGCCGGCCTCGGCCGCGAGGACCTGGAGGAGAGACTTCGCCGCGGCCTCGTGGTGGTCGACGCCCAGGCGCATCCCGAGGCCGAACTCGGCGTTGTCCTCGAAGAGCGAGTTGGACCAGGTCGGGCCGCGCCCGTCCCTGTTCACCGTGAAGGGCGTCGTCGGGAGGTTGCCGCCGTAGATCGACGAGCAGCCGGTCGCGTTGGCGATCATCGTGCGGTCGCCGAAGAGCTGCGTCAGGAGCTTGATGTACGGCGTCTCGCCGCAGCCCGCGCACGCCCCCGAGTATTCGAAGAGAGGCTCGAGGAACTGGGAGGACTTCACGTCGACGATGCGGAGCTTCGTCCGGTCGACCTCGGGAATGTCGAGGAAGAACGCGTAGTTCGCGCGCTCCGGCTCGCGGAGGGGTGCCTGCGGCGCCATGTCGAGCGCCTTGTGCTTCGGGTTCGACTTGTCTTTCGCCGGGCAGACCATCATGCAGAGCGTGCAACCGGTGCAGTCTTCCGGCGCGACCTGGATCGTGTACTTGTGGCCCTGCCACTCGGTCGCCCGGAAGTCCACGGACTTGAACGTCGCGGGCGCGCCGTCCAGGGCCGCCGGGACGAAGAGCTTGGCTCGGATGGCCGCATGCGGGCAGACCATCGCGCACTTGTTGCACTGGATGCAGAGCTTCTCGTCCCAGACCGGAATGTCGAGGGCGATGTTCCGCTTCTCCCACTTCGCCGTCGCCGTCGGCCACGTGCCGTCCGGCGGGAACGCGCTCACCGGCAGGAGGTCGCCCTTCCCCGAAAGAAGGACGCCCGAGACGCGCTGGACGAAGTCCGGAGCATCGGCCGCGACGGGCGGCGGCATGTGGCGCTGGGTCGTGACGGAGGCCGGAACCTGGACCTCCTGGAGCCCCGCGGTCGCGGCGTCCACAGCCGCGAAGTTCTTCTGGAGGACGGCCTCGCCGCGGCGGGAGTAGCTCTTGCGAATGCCCTTCTTGATTCGCTCGATCGCCTCGGCCGCCGGGAGGATGCCCGAGAGCGCGAAGAAGCACGTCTGCATGATCGTGTTGATCCGGCCCCCGAGCCCCGCGTCCCGAGCGATCCGGTAGGCATCCACGACGTGGAACCGGAGCTTCTTCTGGACGATCTGCGACTGCACCTCGAACGGCAGCTCGTCCCAGATCTCCCCGGGGCCGAACGGCGCGTTCAGGAGGAACACGCCGCCGGGCTTGGCGCAGGAGAGCATGTCCTGCTTGTCGAGAAGCGAGAACTGGTGGCACGCGACGAATCCCGCGTTCGAGACGAGCCAGGCGGCGCGGATCGGAGCCTCGCCGAAACGCAGGTGCGACGTCGTGACGGCTCCGGCCTTCTTCGAGTCGTAGACGAAGTACGCCTGCGCCTCTTTGCCGGCGTCCTCGCCGATGATCTGGATCGAATTCTTGTTCGCGCTGACCGTTCCGTCGGAGCCGAGGCCGAAGAAAACCGCCTTCACGCGCTCCTCCGGCTCGATGTCGATCGAGTCGTCCCACGGGAGGGACGTGTGCGTCACGTCGTCGACGATCCCGATCGTGAACTGGCGCTTCGGGGCGGGCTTGGCCATCTCCGCGAAGACGGCGGCGACCATCGCGGGCGTGAACTCCTTCGAGGAGAGGCCGTAGCGGCCCGCGATCACGCGCGGCTCGGAGGAGAACTTCGAGACGCCGGTCGCCCGGGCCTCGGCGAGGGCCGCGACGACGTCGAGCCAGAGCGGGTCGCCCGGAGCGCCGGGCTCCTTCGTCCGGTCGAGGACGGCGATCGTCTTCACCGTGACCGGCAGCGCCGCGACGAAGTGCTCGAGCGACCACGGACGGTAGAGGCGCACCTTGAGGACGCCCGCCTTCTCACCCTTCGCGTTCAGCCACCGGACCGTCTCGTCGCAGGTCTCGGCTCCCGACCCCATCACGACGACGACGCGCTCGGCGTCCTTCGCCCCGACGTAATCGAAGAGGCCGTAGGCGCGGCCCGTGAGCTCCTCGAACTTCGCCATCGTCGCGGCCACGTGGCCCGCGCAGGCCGCGTAGAACGGGTTGCAGGCCTCGCGCGCCTGGAAAAAGGCGTCCGGGTTCTGGGCCGTGCCGCGCAGGAGCGGCCGGTCCGGCGTGAGCGCCCGGGCGCGATGCGCCTCGACGCGGGACTCGTCGACGAGGGCCCGGAGGTCGTCGTCCGTGAGTTCCGTGATCTTCGCGAGCTCGTGCGAGGTTCGGAAACCGTCGAAAAAGTGCAGGAACGGGATCCGCGACGCGAGGGTCGCGACGTGGGCGATCGCGGCGAGGTCCTGCACCTCCTGCACGGAGGCCGAGGCGAGGAGCGCGAAGCCGGTCTGGCGGCAGGCCATGACGTCGGAGTGGTCGCCGAAGATGGACAGTGCGTGCGTCGCGAGCGTGCGGGCCGACACGTGCATCGCGTAGGACGTGAGCTCCCCCGCGATCTTGTACATGTTCGGGATCATGAGAAGCAGGCCCTGGGAGGCCGTGAACGTCGTCGTGAGCGCTCCTGCCTGCAGCGAGCCGTGGACCGCGCCGGCGGCCCCGCCCTCGGACTGCATCTCGATGACCTCCGGAACCGTGTCCCAGACGTTCTTCTTGCCCTTGGCCATCCATTCGTCGGACAGCTCGCCCATCGGGGAGGAGGGGGTGATCGGATAGAGGGCCACCACCTCGCTCAGGCGATAGGCCACGGAGGCGGCGGCGGTGTTGCCGTCGCACACGATTCGGCGTCGATTTCCCATGCGGCCGAGCATAGAGAACCAGTCTCGGCCGAGACATGATGCAAACGGCCCAAGGTCCGACCAGCCGCGCCGCGCCTTAGGGCAGCCAGCTCCCTTGCGGGCCCGGCCGGCGGGTCCTAGGTTCTTCCCAGGACCGGGTCCCCCCGGCCCGGAGGATGCCATGCAGAAGAGTCATTTCCGGCTCTGGGCGCTCCTGGGTGGCGGTGTCATTCTCGTACTCGCGCTGGCGGGTTTCTGGAAGGTCCAGAGCGCGCCCGTCGACACGAGCCTGACGCCGGCGCACCTCGCGCCCCCCCTGTCCTCGGTGGCCGATCGCTTCGAGGTTCTCGTCGGAGGCGTGCCTCTCGAGAAGGCGATCGCCGACAAGCGCCTCCTGCTCGCCGGCGAGAACGGTGCCTCCCCGCTCGTGGTCCCCGACGCGGCCGTGCGCATCAACGAGGCCGAGCGCGTCCGTGCCGCGCGCGTCCCGTCGCTGCTCGCCCTCTCGGCGATCGCGGGCGGCGGGTTCGTGCTGTTCCTGATCGGGCTCTTTGCGCCCCTCATCGGCGCCTTCAAGCAGCACGGCCTGATCGACATGCACCTCGAGTCCCTCTGACGTCCCGGGACTCCGGCTGATCCGGAGGCCTTATTCTCCGGCCGTGCCGAAGAGGGTTCTCCTCGCGCTCGGAGCCGCTCTCGTCCTCGCCGTGGCGGCGGCCTACCTTCCCGCGCTGAGGGCTGGCTTCGTCTGGAACGACGACACCTACGTGACGGAAAACCCGACCCTCGACGGGTTGCGCGGCCTCCGCCTCATCTGGACCGAGCCGAAGGCCAACGAGCAGTACTACCCGATGGTCTTTTCCTCCTATTGGATCGAGAAGCGGCTCTGGGGGCTCGCGCCGCTGGGCTACCACCTCGTGAACATCCTCCTGCACGCCGGCTCCGCTCTCCTCCTCTGGGCCCTCCTCGCGCGCCTCGGATTGCCAGCGGCGGGCTGGGCCGCGGCGCTCTTCGGCCTCCACCCGATGTGCGTCGAATCGGTCGCGTGGGTCACGGAGCGCAAGAACACCCTGTCCCTCTTCCTCTCTCTGCTCGCGATGCTCGCGTACCTCGCGGCGCGCGACGATCGAGAGAAGACCGGGGATTCTCATCGGAAGGGTAAGGGACGCCGGCCTGCCCAGGCGACGGCGGCGCCGCGTCCTTTCCTTCCTTTCATGGGATTTCTCCTCTTCGTCCTCGCCCTCTTCGCGAAGACGACCGCCGTCGTCGTCCCCGCCGTACTCCTCGTCCTCGTCTGGTGGAGGCGCGGCCAGATCCGCGCGAAGGACGTCGGGCCCCTCGTCCCGTGGTTCGCGGCGGGTCTTCTTCTCGCCGCGCACACGGCCTGGCTCGAGCGGACCGTCGTCCAGGCCGCGGGCTCCGAGTGGTCCTTGAGTCTCCCGGGCCGGATCGTCCTCGCCGGGCGAGTCCTCGCCTTCTACCTCGCGAAGTTCGCCCTTCCGGCGGACCTCGCGTTCATCTACCCGCGCTGGAACGTCGACCCGCTCGCTCCGCTCCAGTGGCTGCCCGCCCTCGCCGCGCTCGCTTTTCTCGTCATCGCGTGGCGCTCGACGGCGCGCACCGGGCGCGGACCCCTCGCCGGCCTGCTCCTCTTCGGCGGCGTCCTGTTCCCGGCGATGGGCTTCTTCAACGTGTACGCGATGCGCTACTCGTACGTCGCCGACCACTTCGCGTACCAGGCCGTTGCGGTGGCGTCGGCCTGCGCCGTTTGCGGAGCCGCGTCCCTGCTCGGGTCGGCCC